>CAZXRH010000021.1:0-21791 GCA_964642575.1 uncultured Halanaerobiales bacterium | reverse complement strand
ATAAAAGTTAAAATGAAAAAGAGGATTTTAATTCTTTTTTTTCTGTCTTTATCAACCATCTTATCTACCATTTAGATCATCCTATTCGGGTGAGTATGCTCTAGCAGTTCCTAAGTTAGCGATAAAGCTTGTAACTTCGCTGAGAAAATAACTCCTTTCAGGTTTTTGTTCAACCTGGATATCTTCAGTTTTTAAAACTAGCGTCTGCATCGAATCAGGTTCAACCATATTTAATTGACTGCGCGCTAATTTATCAACCTGTGAGAGAGAGCTCGCGTTAGACAACTTTATCCCTAATTTGTGGTTTTTTTCTTCTAGGGCATGTAATTCTTGTTGTGTTTGATCAATCTTATAACTTATGTTATTAATTTTTAAAGTATAACTTATATAAACCAATAATATTATAGCACATATAGTTAGCAAAATTAAATATATATAAATATTTTTTTTGTCCTCATCATTTTGTTCTGCGTATTCACCATTTTCATAATGGTTATAACCGTTTACATTGTTGTGATATCCTTTTTTATTATCTTTTTTGAACATTTCTTTCACCTACCCTCCTCATATTTTCTCAGCTACTCTTAATTTCGCACTCCTAGATCGATAGTTTTCTTCTATTTCTTCTTCAGTTGCCCGAATTGGACTTTTTGTTATAATCTCAACCAAAGGTTCTTTATCACAAGCACACACCGGAAGTTCAGGAGGACATACACAATCACTAGCTAAATCTTTAAACTTATGTTTTACTATTCTATCTTCTAAAGAATGAAAGCTTATTATACAGATCCTCCCTCCTTTTTTAAGCCTGTTGACAGCATTTGTTATCATATCTTCTAACTGATTTAACTCATTATTAGTAGCAATTCTAAGGGCCTGAAATGTTCTGCGAGCAGGATGCCCTCCTGACCTTCTGGCTGATGCAGGAATAGCTGCTTTAATAATATCAACTAATTCAAAGGTGGTTTCAATCTCTTTTTTCTTTCTATAAGCTACTATGAATTCAGCAATTCTTGCTGCCCAGTTTTCTTCTCCATAATCATAAATTATCTCTTCAAGTTTATCTTTTCGATAATTGTTGACAATATCTGCGGCAGTTAATTTTTGATCCCGGTTCATCCTCATATCAAGGGGGCCGTTGTTTTTATAACTAAAACCTCTGTCAGAATTGTCTAACTGAGGGGAGGATACACCGAGATCAAAAATCATCCCATCAACTTCATCTATCTCGTGCTTATCTAAAACATCACCTATATTGATATAATTGGCGTGTTCCAATATCAAATTACTGCTTTCTATACTATCCTTAACTGCCTCAATCGCATCTTTGTCTCTATCTAAAGCTATGACTAATCCTTTTTCTCCTAAGTTCTCTAAAATACCAGCTGTGTGTCCACCTCTACCTAACGTTCCGTCCACATAAATTCCATCCTTTTTAATAGACAGATATTCTATTGTCTCTTCTAGTAGAACTGGTTTATGATTATTGTGCATATAATTGGCCTCCATTAGATGCCTAAATCTTCCATTGCAGAAGCTATCTCGTCGGTCGACTCTTCAGCAGTTTCCAAGAATTGATCCCAATTTTCCTTAGCCCATAACTCAATTCTATTAGTCAGACCAATCACGACAACTTCCTTTTCAAGACCGGCATATTCTTGTAAGTTGGAAGGAATATTTATTCTACCCTGTTTATCTAAGGTGGATTCGGTTGCTCCCGAAATAAAAAACCGAGAGAAAAATCTAGCATTACGATTTGTAACAGGGGTTGAAGCAATCTTTTCACTGAAATTTTCCCATTCATCCATCGGGAAAATAAATAGACAATCATCTAAACCTCTGGTGGCAACAAAATTATCACCAAGTTCTTCCCTAAATTTGGCGGGGATTATTACTCTACCTTTGCTATCCATTTTATGTAGATATTCACCTATTAACATATTTATCACCTTAACCCCAATTTTACCACCATCTACCACTAATCACCACTTAGTATACTATTTCTATGTATATAAAAAAATTCCTTTAAAAATTTATAAAAATATTGGTACTAAAGTACTATTTTAACGTAAAAAAATGTGGGGTTGCCCCCACACCGGATTTTTTGATTTAATTATTTTCTTTTTCTAAAAGGTCTCGAGCCCTTCTAATACTCTTATTTCCAAATTTATCTTTAATTGAATCAATCGCTAAATTAAATTCGTCTTTATGTTCACTGCTTTGAAATAAGGACATCTGTTCTTTATTTTTTGCTTTTAAACCAGCTATCCCTACTCCTATTAGACGGATTGGCTTATTTATTTTAATATTTTCTAAAAGTTGTTTGCTTAATTTGTATAAATCCTCAGTACTATCAATATATCTTTTGACTGTGATCCTTCTTGTTCTAACCTTAAAATTATTATCCTTTACTTTAATAAAAACAGTATTTCCCACCAATTGTTTCTTTCTCATTCTCCGGGTCACTTTTTGAGAAAGTTGAGATAGATGTTTTAATAAAAGTTCCATTTCCTTAATATCACATTGAAAGGTGGTTTCATTGCTGATCGATTTAGCCTCTTCATTAGTCTGAACTTTTCTTTCATCTTTACCTCTAATTAAATCATAAAGCTGTTTGCCATTTTTACCGAACAATTTATTGAGTTCACTCAATTTTAATTTCTTAAGTTGTTTTATATTATATATCCCAATTTCATTAAGCTTTTGCGCGGTTTTATCTCCTACTCCTGGAATCTTCTTAATTGATAAGTCATCTAATACATTAGCAATTTCTTCGTTTTTTATTACTACAAGACCATCTGGTTTATCTAAATCAGAAGCAATTTTAGCTAAAAACTTATTCCGAGCTACTCCAACTGAACAAACAAGCCCGGTTTCATTTTTTACTTTCTTTTTTATTTTTTCTGCAATAACAGCAGAACTGCCATATAGTCTATGGCAGCCTTGCACATTTAAAAATGCTTCATCTATAGATATTTTTTCAATCTCTGGTGTAAATTTTAATAATATATCAAATATTTTTTGAGAAAGTTCTGCATAACGGGCTCCCCTTCCCGGCAGATATATTCCATGGGGGCAGAGTTTTTTAGCCTGAGCAATTGGCATGGCAGAGTGTACTCCAAACTTTCTTGCTTCATATGAAGCTGTAGAAACAACGCCTCGATTATCAAGGCCAACTCCACCTATTATTACGGCTTTCCCTTTTAATTCAGGATTATCCAGTTGTTCTACAGAAGCATAAAAGGCATCCATATCAACATGGATAATATTTAAATTATTACTCATTTTTAAACCCCTTTAACTATCATCTAATGCTATTTCAACCAACTCATCAATTAAGTCGGGGTATTTAAGGCCACTAGCTTCCCAGAGTTTAGGATACATACTGTATTTAGTAAAGCCCGGAATCGTATTAATTTCATTTATGTAAACATTTTCTCCTTTTAAAAAGAAATCAACTCGAGCTAAACCTTTTCCATCGATTATTTCAAAAGCTTTAATAGCCATGTCCTGGACTTTTTTAATAATTTCATCATCAAGTTCAGCGGGTATAATTAATTTTGTTGTTTCATCCTTATACTTTGCTTGATAATCGTAAAAATCATGTGCAGGTATTATTTCCCCGGGTAAAGAGGCTTTAAAATTTTTATTACCTAATACCGAACATTCAATTTCCCTTGCCTTAATTCCCTCTTCTATAATGACCTTACTGTCATATTTAAAGGCAGTATTTAGGGCGTTTTTTACATCATTTTTTGAATTAACCTTAGAAATTCCAATACTAGAACCCAAATTGGCAGGTTTTACAAATATAGGGAAACCAGTTTTTACAATGAATTGATCGATTTTCTCATATTTATCTTTTTCATGTTTTTTTACAGTAATAAAATCGGTTTGCCTTAAATTATTATACTCAAATAATTTTTTCATGACCTCTTTATCCATCCCGATTGAGCTGCTTAACACATTAGCTCCTATATAAGGGATTTCTAATAATTCAAAAAGACCTTGAATCTTACCATCTTCACCATAAGGTCCATGAATTAGAGGAAAAATGACATCAAAATCTTCATTTAGAAAGTTATTTAATCCCTTTTTGTCACTATCATTTAAAAGAGGTACTTCTTTTATTGATTCATTCTCTATAACTTTGATGGAATCCTTTTGATTAAGCCAGTTTCCTTTTTTATCAACAGCAATGGGGTATAAATTATATTTTTCTTGGTCAGCTGAATTATATACAGAACGAGCTGACATCACAGATACTTCGTGTTCTTCAGACTTACCCCCAAAAAGAATCCCTAATTTTAATTTGTTCAAACTAATCACCTACTACTTATCTTTAAAATAATCTAATTTCATTGCTTCTTTTACTTCTCTTATGGTTTCTTTTGCAATACTTCTTGCATGTTTTGTCCCATCCATTATAATCTCATCAACTAATTCAGGTTTTTCAAGATATTTTTGTCTTCTTTCTCTAATAGGATCAAGCAGTTCATTGATCGCTTTAGCAAGACGTTTTTTACAAGCTACACAACCAATTGTACCCGCCTTACATCTTTTTTCAATCTCAGGCACATCTTCTTCATTAAATGCTTTATGGTATTGAAAAACTGTACATACCTCAGGATGTCCAGGATCTGTAGCTCTAATACGAGCTGGATCTGTTTTAGCAGACATCACTTTATTTAATACTTCATCTTCATCATCATTTAAATAAATTGCATTATCTAATGATTTACTCATCTTGTTTTCTCCATCTAAACCAACTAAGCGTGGTATCCTACTAATCTTTGGTTCTGGTTCTTTAAATACTGGTTCATAGAGTTGATTGAATTTCCGAACTATTCTTCTGGTCTGTTCAATATGAGGTAGTTGATCTTGACCAACCGGAACTAAATCAGCTTTACAAAAAGTAATATCAGCCGCTTGACTAATCGGATATCCCAAAAATCCATAAGTCATTTCTTCATAACCATATTGGGCAGATTCTTCTTTAATTGTTGGGTTGCGCTGAAGTTGATTAACAGTCACAATCATTGAATAAAAAACTGTTAACTCTGCAATCTCAGGAATCATAGACTGCACCAAAATTGTAGTTTCTTCTGGATCAATTCCAACTGCCAAATAATCTTCCGCAACCTGATGAACATCATGTGATAATTTATCAGGCTTTTCAAAATTAGTTGTCAAAGCCTGAACATCTGCAATAATGAGAAAGGTATCATACTCTTTTTGCAGTTTTAATCTGTTTTCGAGACTTCCTACATAATGTCCGAGGTGCAATTTACCGGTTGGTCTATCTCCTGTCAGTATTCTTTTTTGTTTTCCCATATTTAATCACCTTCCTGATATCTTGACTATATTGGTACGATTTGATAATATAGATATTACAAAATTAAATTTCAAAACAAAGAGGAGTTAACATATAATGGCTAAAACTAGAATGACAAAACAACGAAAAACTATTTTGGAAGTTTTGAAAAACACAGACTCACATCCTACAGCTGACTGGATTTATGAAAAAGTTAAACAAGAAATACCTAATATTAGTCTAGGCACTGTCTATCGCAATTTGAATTTGTTAGCAGATAAGGACAAAATTACTGTCATCAACTATGCTAATGATCAAAGCCATTATGATGGAAACACAAAAATCCATTACCATTTTAGGTGTAACCAATGTGGTAATGTATTTGATTTAGAAGTGAAATTATTTGAAAAAGAAATAGACGCAATAGTTAATAACAATACTGATTTTGAAGTTGACTCTCACCGTTTAGAATTTTACGGGTTATGTCCTGATTGTCAATCTTAAATTACAGTGATTTTAATATTTCATTTACTAATTCTTTGAATTTAGGCTTAACATTTTGAGCCACTTTCATTACTTCTTCGTGAGTTAAAGACTCTTCATCTTTTCCTTTAACAACATCAGTAATACATGATATTGCCAGATTTTCAAGGCCTGCATGAGTTCCTGCAATCAATTCAGGTACTGTAGACATCCCAACTGCATCTGCTCCAATTAGTCTCTGGAACTTACTCATGGCATAAGTTTCATAAACAGGTCCGGTAATCGCTAAATAGACGCCCTTCATAATGTGAAGATCAGCTTTTTCAGCTGCCTCTTCAGCTATTTCTACCATGTGTTCAGGATGTGCATCAGTCATAGCAGGAAAACGAGGGCCAATTTCATTATCATTTTCTCCAATCAAAGGATTAGAACCCATAAAATTAAGATGGTCAGTAACAATCATTAAATCCCCTGGTCGAAAGGTAGTATTTAAACCTCCTGCTGCATTAGTCACAATTAATTTTTCAATTCCTAATTCTTTCATAACCCATACTGGGAAAGCAATTTTTTTCATACTATAACCTTCATAGTAATGGACTCTTCCATTCATGGCTACAACCTTTTTTCCATGCTTTTTGCCAAAAACAAATTCCCCTGCATGTCCTTCTACAGTCGATACAGGCATTCCTGGTATATCATCATAACTAATTATAGTTTTATCTTCTAGTTGTTCACTATATTCTCCCAAACCTGAACCTAAAATTAAACCTACCTCAGGCTCTATATCAATCATATTTTCTATATATTTTTTTGCGTTTTTTCTTTCTTCTTTAAATTCTAGCATAATTAAATACCTCCAAATTATTTTAAGTTTTTCTCAATTTCTTCTTTTGCCAAACTATCTACTTTTTCATTATACTCATTACCAGAATGAGCTGCAACCTTTTTTAATTCTACATTCTTTTTTTCAAATAGATGATCTAATTCTTTCCAGAGGTCCAAATTCTTAACCGGTTTATTACTAGCAGTCTTCCAACCTCTTTTTTTCCAACTTGTAATCCATTCATTAATACCCTGTACAACATAATTTGCATCAGAGTATAGAATTATTTTTTTGTTTTTACGTACAACTTTAAGGGCTTCGATTACTGCCCGTAATTCCATTCTGTTATTGGTAGTTTCTGGTTCATATCCAGTTATCTCAATTTCTTTATCTTCATCTAAAATTACGGCTGCATAACCACCGGGCCCTGGGTTTTTATAACAAGCACCATCTGTATATATAATAATTTCTTCTTTATTGTAATTATAGTATTCATCTTTAGAATCAAGAGATCTATAATAAGGTTTAACATCAAGAATAGGAGTTCCATCAAGGGCATCAATGCCTGAAATATGAATTTTATTCCCCTCAATATACTTAATTCCTACAGTACTAATCCCAATTTTATTGGGCCTATTGGGAGTACGAGTAGCAAAAAGACCCCGCATTTCATTACTTGTAGAATAAGTTGGGTTAATAATAAGATCAACATTTTTATCTTTGAGCTCATCCAAATAAAATATAACAATCAAATAATCATATTTTTCTAAACCATTTAATCCTTTTTCTAAGTTTTTATCTATCTCTAAAATAAATTCACCCTCGGCATCCAAATCTGGTTGGCGGGGTATATTATCAAGATCATTATAAGGGGTTTTTATCTTTCCAATTGGTTCTAATTGAATCATCTAACTTCACCCTCACCTTCAAATAGTTCTTCTAGTCTTTTGACAGCTCTCCTAAGATGAGGTATAACTATTGAACCCCCTACTATGAGGGCTACACTGAATAATTCATAAAATTCTTCTTTACTTACACCCTCTTCAAAACAGCGATCCACATGGTATCGAATACAGTCATCACATCTTAAAACCATAGAAGAAGCTAAACCCATCATCTCTTTATTTTTGGTACTTAAAGCACCATCTTTATAAACATTAGTATCTAAATTAAAGAATCGTTTTATCTCTAAATTATCAGCTTCATATATTTTTTTATTCATTTCTTCTCTTTCTTGCCAAAAATCTTGTTTATTTTCATCCATATCTACTGCCTCCTCTAGTCCAATTTAAATTAAATTTACAACAATTTAATTATATTTTACATATTTTTTTTAAGTATATAATGATTATTCTATATTTGCAAATATAACAAAGAAGGAATTAAAATATCCTTTTTTAATTAAGATTTATCTTGTTTTTCTTTGTAAAAATCATCCAGTTTTTTACTAATTTCTTCTTTTTTCTTTTCTCTACTCTTTTTTAAACGGCCTGTAGGACCACTTTCTTTACTGTAATCATCTTTAAAAAAAGATCCGATCATTAGAAATAATAAGGAAGGTATTAACCAGACAATAAAAATGACATAGTAAATAAAGCTTAAGGAAATCTCAAAACCAGCAAACTCAGTAATGAATATTTCAGTACTTAAATAACCCATATTTTGAGGTAAAATCAATAACATTAGGATTACTAAAAAGATATTGGTGGAATAAATTAATAAATAGTTTTTGATAATATTCCAAACTGGTCCTCCTGTCCTTTCCTCTCCTTCTTTTAAGTTTCTAAAAGAGAAATATAAGGGAAGTATTAATGGCCAGGAAATCAAAGTACCCAATAACCATAAAAACCAGCGATTTTTTCTTTTAAAAGCATCAATCGCTACAAAAATGGTAATTGGAATAGCTAAATAATATGTAAAGGTTAAAATTGATACATAAATCATAAATATCTCCTCAATTCTACACATATATGTATATTTTTCATATCTTAACCATATTTAACCATTATTATTATATTATAATTTCAATATTTATTCAATTTATAATCTGATTTAGATTAATTATTATAATATATTTGGAAGAGGTGCCTGACAGGCACCTCTTATCAATATGACTATTTAATCAAACTTTTAATAAGTTTTACTTTTTCATTAAGAAGGTTTTGATTATCTGCCTCTACAACTAATCTTAAATATGGTTCTGTATTTGATGGCCTAACATTAAACCACCAATTTGTAAACTCCAATCTATAACCATCGAAATCATAAATTTCTTTAACTTTATCATTTTCTTTAAAGTAATTTACAATCTTATCCATCACTTCTTGTTTATTATCTATTTGAAAGTTAATTTCACCTGAACTTTCATAATTATCTATTTTATCAATTACTTCTGATAATTTGATACCCTGTTCCTTTTTATATTTATTTAAGACATCAAGCACTATAAAGGAAGTAAACAAACCTGAATCACAGTAATAAAAGTCTCTAAAATAATAATGGCCGGCCAGTTCTCCTCCTACAACAGCATCTAACTCTCTCATTTTTAATTTGGCAAAAGCGTGACCTACTTTCCACATGTATGGTTTACCACCTAGCTCTTTAATATATTCGCTAACTGAACGGGAAGTACGAATATCAAAGATTACATGTTGTTCGCTGTCATCTTTTAAAAAATAATCCGCTAAAATTGCTGTAATTAAATCTGGAGAAATGAACCTTCCTTCTTCATCTAAAAATATTACCCGGTCTCCATCACCATCATATACAACACCGACATCATAATTATTATTTTCAATATTGTTTCTAATCTCTGCTAGATTTTCTTCCTTCATAGGGTTCGGGTCATGGCCTGGAAAATCCCCATTCATTTCATAATTAATATAGTCCACCTCATCTCCAAAAATATCATTTAAAAATAAGGCAGCCATTCCATTAGAGGCATCCATAATTATATCTAAACTATCAATATCAGGTTGATTTTCTTTTAAAAAGTTTAGATATTTATATTGACCGTGATAATCTTTAACTGTGTCTTTCATTTTTTTAACTGAAATTTCTTCTACATCTAAATCAGAATTATTTACTAGTTTTTCAAGTTTATCTAAACCTGTATCAAAACCAACCGGTAGGGCCTTTTTTCTTGAAATTTTCATACCATTATATTCCTTGCTGTTATGAGAAGCAGTTATCTGAATTGAGAGGTCAAAGTCCCCTTCCACTGTATTAAAATATACGGAAGGAGTAGTAGCTAAACCCATAGAAAAAACCTTAATACCTCTATCAATTAATCCTCTGGTTAAATAATCAAAAATTTCTGTTGACGACTTTCTAATGTCATAACCAACAAGGGCATTTTCAGATTCAACTATATCTGGGAGATAATAACCAATTTTATAAGCAGTTTCTTTGTCGAAATCTTTGTTGTAGATTCCTCTGATGTCATAAGCTTTAAATATACTCATAATTTCCCCCTCACAAAGTTATTTAATTATTACTTAATCGAAAGAACTGACTTATTATTCCTAAATATCTCATATTATCTTGTCCATTATCAACCGTATATATACTGTAAACCACATAATTTGTACGTGATGTTTTAAGTTCAAGCACTTCTCTGCCTACAACACCTTCAATAATCTTTTCCAACTCAGTTTCAGACTGAGACTGAATTTCTTCAACACCCCAGCTTATAAATTCATCTTTAGTTGGATTTGTTATTGCTAAAAAAGTAGCTGCAACTAAGATTAAGATTAAAAATATCATGAAATTCTTCATACAAAAACATCTCCTTTTTATTTATATCGATTAATAAATTGCAAAACTGTTTTTAAGACCTCATTATCTACCTGATGTGAGTCCTTGAATAATAAGTGGTTTAAACCATTTATATACTTGTAAGTTTCATTTTCATCATTAACCGCTTTCGAAAGTCTTAACGAATCATCTTTACTAACCTGTTGATCGTTTGATCCCTGGATAATACAGGTTGGAATATTAATTTGTGAAAGCAGTTGAGATGGATCAGTTTTTAACCATTCCCTTGCAAAATCTCTTTGTTTATTTAAGCTCACATATGCATTTTTAAAGTTTGTGGGTATATCGTAATTTTCAATATCAAATTCTTCATTATTTTCTATTGCTTCAATTAGATCATCTAAAGTTTCTGTTAATATATCTGGACTTTCCAACTTACCGTTTTGATATAATCTTTGATTTTGTCTTTCTAATTGTTTATATAATAAAGTGGACTGCTTATAGCCGGGAGATGCTAATAAGATCAATCCCGCCAATTTGTTAACTTCATTTGCAGCCATAATTGACAAAGTGCCACCTTCACTATGACCAATTAAAAAAATCTGGTCATTTTCTCTTCCTAAATTATTATTAATATACTCTATGATTTTAATTATATCATGACTATATTGAGTAAAAGTAGGAGTTTTTTTGTTGACCAAATTGCTGCTTGCACCTACTCCACGTTTATCAAATCTTAAAGAAAGAATAGAATTATTAGATAAATAATAGGCAATATCTTTTAAATTATTTACCTTTCCTTTTATTAAAGAACTATTACCATTTCTGTTGGTAGGTCCAGAACCAGCTATAATTATAGCTATGGGGTCATTTATATCATGTACTTTAGGAAAAGTTAGACTACCATAAAGCTTTCCTCCCTCTACAGGAATCTCTACTTTTTTTTCAATACCTTTTAATTTGATTTTATCTACAGTATTTTTTTCAGTAATTTGTGTTTTGGTTAAAGAAAAATCTAATTTATTATTATTTTGTTTAAATACTCCTCTGATCTGATCATCTTCTAATAAGCCTTCAAAAACAGGATTACCGGGAACATTATTCATCTTGAAAATAATATTACTATCTTTTATATTTTCTATTTCTAAAGGATAGTCAAATATATTCTGCCGGGGAATATCAATAGTACCTATTAAGTTATTACCTGTCATCTCAAATGTAACATTAATATTTAACTTTTGTTCATTGACCAATATGGCACCATCCCAATTACCTACGAATTTATTGTTTTGGGCCATTGCATTAGATGAAAAAACTAAAATTAATAATAAAATAATAATATGTATTTTATAATTAAACATTGACCAATCACTCCACACTTATTTTGCCCTCGGTAAATTCAGTGGCTAAAATATCCATGAACACCTCATCATATTTTTTGCCAGCTATCTCTCTGGCTTCTCGTCTTCTACCAATTTCTTTAAAACCGATCTTTTCATAACAGCAAATGGCTCTTTTATTAAAGGAAAATACTTCAAGCATTATATTATGTAAATTTAATAAATTAAAAGCATAATCTAAAAGTAATTTGATTGCTTCAGTTCCATAGCCCTGATTTAAGTATTCCTTTTCACCAATAAATATTCCCAATTCAGCTTTTTTGGTGACCTGTTCTACATCAATAAGTCCACAGTTACCAATCAATTTATCATTTTCTTTTAATATAATTGCAAATGAATTTTCAGATATCTCTTCTATAAATTCCTTTTCCTTATGAAGAGTATATATCTGGTGAGCATTGCCTAAATTCATTGATATTTCCAAATCATTAATCCATTCTGTATATTTTTCATAGTCTTCTTTATTGATTGGTGATAGATAAATTCTATCTCCTATTAATTTTTTGAAATATCTCATCTTTTCACTCCTCTTCAAATTCATCAATCGTTTCTTTTCTCTTTAATCTCTTTTTATAACGCCTATTTTCCCAGGAAACAAAGATGAGAGAAAAAAGCATTGTTTGTAAAGTAACTTCAGGTAAACCCAATAAATGTTCTATTATAGGTGTCTTAGTATATATAAAGCCCTCTATAGAGCCCGGAGTAGCTGCCACAGCTCCTATAAGGGATAGACCCCATAGAAGTCCAAAAAGTCTCAGCCAACCGTATTTAACGTTTATTATGCAGTTATAAATTGGGTAGATAATTAGACCCAAAAATATTCCCCTCCCTAACTGAAATAGTGGGGCAAACTGCATAATGGTTGAATTTACATCCCTAAAATTACTGTATAAAACTGAGGAAGTAAACTGCTCATTATAATTTAAATAATTTCTAAATATAAGGGCAATAAATATATATATTATGACATGTACTATTGAAAAACGAAATAAAAAGCCCTTAAGACTGCCTTTTTCCACTCTATCTCCCCCAAAAAATACTAATAATCACCATTTAAATTACACTGTTCATCATCACATACTTCACTTCTAAAATCTACTTCTATTGTTACATGATTAATATTGTGTTCTATAAGTAAATCTCTAATTTTTTCTTTGATATCATTTATTTCACTATTATTTAATTCATCTTCAACAACAATATGAGTGCTCAGCATATTATTCTCTCCATCTAAACTCCACATATGAGTGTGATGAACTGTAATAACTTCTGTTTTTTCTGTTATTAATTTTTCTATTTCTTCAATTGAAAGATCAGCTGGAACCGCCTGTAAAAAGATCTTTAATATTTTTTTAAAGTTACTAAATACATTATATAGAATATAGGAAGTTATTAAAATTGAAAGGATCGGATCTAAGATTGGTATCTTTTTAAATATATAGATAATACCTACTACTAAAATCGAAACCCAACCTAATACATCTTCTAGAAAATGAAAAGTAATAACTTCCTCATTAATTGAATTTCCTTTACTCAGCTTATATGCAGCAATTCCATTAACTGTAATCCCAAATACTGCAAAAATTAATACTCCCACGGCATTGATGGGCTCAGGACTTAATAAGCGGGGAATAGCTCTGCTTAAAACAAAAAAGGAACCAATTATCAAGATAAGACTATTGAAAAAAGCGCTTAAAAGGGAAAATCTAGAATAACCAAAACTAAATAATTCATCAGGATTCCGTTTTGAATATTTTTCAAGATACCATGAAAGTCCTAACGAAATGCTATCCCCCAAATCATGTACTGCATCTGAAAGAATTGCCACACTATTAGTCCATAAACCACCTATGATTTCAACTATAGTAAATATAAAGTTTAAAATAAAGGCAAGTTTTATATTGTCATAGCTTTCAGCGTGGTTATGATGGTCATGTCCATGACTGTGATCATGATTGTGATTATCATTAGCCATAATAATTACCCCTTATTTATGTTCTTCTAGCATATATATTTGCAATTGATATAAAGATTAATACAATACTAATTGCACTAACATAGACGATTATCATGATAGGTTCAGGATCTTGAAAATATCTTTTTATTATAATTCCTAAATAAGCCCAGGCAATTACTAGACTAAAGGCAATATCCTTTCTTTTCAGTAAAGTGTATAACGTAATGATTAAACCAACAATTATTACCAAAACAGTCCAGAAAACATCACTAAAACCCCATCCATTCCAGTTTATGTCTACAAGCCAGGCTGTTAAATTAGCAATAGTTGCAACTGTAATCCAGCCCAAATATACACTAAAGGGCAGGATAAATACTGTATAAATTTTTTTAGAATAATCTTTTAGTCCAATATTTAATCTTTGATAAATTGTAATTAATGTTAAAAGTAAAGCTATCATCATTATTAAAGATAGAAATACATAAAGGTAGTGCCAGGTAAAAATCCAGGCTGCATTAAAAAGTGAAGATAATAAAAAGAGATAACCAATTTTGTTGATAATTGTATTCTTAATTTCTTTTGATCCTTTAGTTGGCAAAAATTGATATATTACAAATATGGTAAGTAGTAAATATATTACTCCCCAGATTGAAAAGGTAATTCCAGCTGGCACAAATAAATTAGGATACATATCAGATAGTTCGCCCGTGTTATAACCATTAATAGGCAAGTAATTAGCTAGAAAATTAACTGTTAAAACAAGTATTAATGCAATTAAATTAACAAATTTTAGGAAGGTAGTATTTTTATTAGTAGAATTTGTCATTTTTCACACCTCCCTTTCATTATCTTTAAATTTATACAAACTTAACCCTTCAAAAAAATTAAATTCTTTATCTTCTACTTGAACTTCACTTTTATATGTGAAATTCAATTTTTTTAAAACATTTACTGAACCTTTATTATCCTCATCGACTAAAGCATATATATTTTCTAAGTTCTTATCTATCAGCAAAAAGTCCAGTAATGCTTGGGCTGTTTCAAAAGCATATCCTTTACCCCAAAAATCGGTATTAAAGGCATAAAATATTTCTGTATTTTTTTGATCAAAGGGTATCGGACCACAACCAGCCCAACCAATAACCTTTTTTGTTTCTTTTGTTTCCACAGCTAAAATAAATTTCATAGGACTTTGATGTAAGTCACTAAATTTATTTATGATTTTATTTAATTTCTCCTCTGCTTCTTGAAAAGAAAGTGTTGAAAAAGGAAGATACTTCACTACTTCTTGCTTAGAAAATATATTATAAAAATCTTGAATATCTTCCTTTTTAAACTTTCTTAAATTTAGACGTCTAGTTTTAATCATTTTATTTCCTTTCTGAGGGATCAACCTTTCCTACAGAAGCCATATATATTACAAATTCTTCTTGTCCATCTACTTCAATAAAATGATCAGCCTCTTTTTGATTATAAGCATCAAGGGCACACATACCTGCCTTTAGATTTTCTACCGCTAAGTATAAATTCTCACAGACATGTCCAGCATCTAAAGCTGCTAATTTATGTGCTAAGATATCATATTTCCATTCTCCTCTTTTTGGCAATACACTCCAGAAAAATACTAAGGCAGCTTCTCCTACAAACTTTTGTCCATTAACTGCTTTTATGATTTCCCTTTTAGAATTATTGACTTGTTTTAAAAACAATAAGGAATGTTTATCAGGTAAATATCTATATAATCCTTCTTTTAAATCCTTTACTTTATTTAAATAAATATAGGTTTCAAAAGGATGTACAGCCCCTCCAGAAGGAGCAGTTCTTAATCTTATGCTATTAGCCGATAGTCCTTGTGTAGACCATAAAAGAAAAGAAAGTTCTTCTAAAGTAAATTCTTTATTATTATACTTGCGTCTACTTCTACGTTTTTCCAATAAATCTTTTAAAGTCTTATCTGGTAGTTGAACACTTTCTTTGTCGGGTAGATTTATAATATCAGATTCTTCATCATATTCTTTGACAGCCGGTGGCCTTTCTTCCCCTTCATCCTTGGGAGTTTGTAATTCAGCTTTTCTAACCCATTCAGTTGATTTAAGAAATTCTCTTAATTGAAAATATTCATCCTTCATTTTAATAACACCTCAAATTTATTTTATTATTTTTTTACCAAAAGGAAAAAGCGATACTTTGGCTAATTTTAAATTTTGTTTGGCAAAAGGAATTCCAATTATTGTAACTGTAAATATCAAGGCACTAATTAAATTCATTAAAGCAATTTCCCAACCAAATAATATAAGCCAAATTATATTCATTATAAGGTTAGTTCCACTATCATTGTCAGTTACTATATCTTTACCAAAAGGAGCCAACTGCACTTTAGCAATCTTAAAACATTGAATTCCAAACGGTAGTCCAATTACAGTAATTGATAATATAATACCGGCTAAAAACCAGCCTACTGCTTCAAAAAAACCACCAAAAATAATCCAGATAATATTACCGAATAGTGACATCTTGATCACCTACCTATCTAATCTATTATTTTATCTATATTTATATCTTCTAAAAAGACATTTGGTTTACCCACTTTTCTTTCTTCAATAAAATCTCCATGGCAGTCTGAACCAGCTGAAAACATTAAATTATTATTCTGACAAAAATCAACATAATAATCAGCATCTACTAAATCATCTAGATAGGGGGAATAAGCTTCCAATCCATCAATACCCATGGTAGCAAACTGTCTTAAGTAATCTTTACTAAGAAATTTTTTCTTAAAATATGAAGCAGGATGAGCTAAAAAAGCAAAACCATTTGCTTGATGAACTATCTCAACGACCTTTTTAGGATGTAAAAAAGTCATGGCTGCTTCCATATTAGAAACCTTAACAAAAAAATCATTAAGATCAGTGACCAGCCTTTTATCAATTAAAAAATTTAAGGATTTCCAGCCCCCTCTTTTATGTTCATGTTTATACTCATTATATTGATTCAATAATTTCAAATTATTGACCTTTTCAAAATAACGGATTATTTTTTTATTGAAATCATCTCTTGTCTTTCTATTTGATTTTAATAAATTATTCAATTCTTTATTATCTATATCATAATTATATGCAGTAATATGAAATTCTATACCATCTAAACTAGAAGATATTTCAACACCTTTTAAAAAATTTAACTTATCATCTAAATCATGGTTTAACATTTCTTTTACATTACTTATATCATCATGGTCTGTTATTGAAAAAAATCGAATATCTTTTTTTAATACTTCATCTATTAACTCTTTAACTCCCCAGGTTCCATCAGAAGCATTGGTATGGATATGGAGATCAACTCTTTTTTTAGTCAATTTAAAAAATTCCCTTCTTTAAAGTTTATATACCATTATATCTACATTTTCACCACGATACTCTTCATTGAAAAAAGGACTCCATTTTAAATTTTCATAAAATGTTTTTTTATCAGGTGTAAACAAATATAGAGTGCCAAAATTATGTTGTTTGGCTACTTCAATGATCTCCTTTACTAATTTTGAACCAATTCCTTGTTCTCTTTTTTCTTCTATTACATATACATCTGCCATCCATGGTTCTAGTTCAGTGTGAGTTTTCATATCATGTTTGACTATAGAAGCAGTTCCAACTGGTTTGCCTTCTTCTATAGCTACTAGTCTAATGGGAAGTAGTTGGTCATTATTTAACTCCTCTTTTTTATCAGCAAGCCAATCTTGTTTGTCATGGTCTTTGTCATGGTGACCCCATTGTTCATATAACCAACTATTTACAGTTGCTAAAAATTGCTGATTATCTTTTAAATTTTTAATATCCATCTTATCATCCCTTATTTTAAATATTTTGAGGTTGGTCAAACATCTCTTTTAAATTATTTATGAATTTAGAAGCATGGTACCCATCCATTAAAGCATGATGAACTTGGACAGAAAAAGGTAACATTATCTTATCTTTTTCCTTATAATACTTACCCCAGGAAATACGGGGATTTGAATCAACATTCTTAATATCTATAGGATGTGTAATACTATTAAAACTAATCCAGGGTAAACTCGTTAAATATATCGCCTTCAAGGGATTAGCTTGGTCTGAAATTCTTGGGTTTTCTTTATATTCCTCTATACTAGACTGCATTGATTTAAAAAACTTTTCTCTATCGGAATAATACTCAGAATTACAAAAACTAAATAAATTATTTTCCGCCATAATTGTAAAGGAGGGGTTAACCTTATCTAAAATTACGACCTGATTTTCATCAATAATTCTATATTTAAATTCTTCAATTTCATTTGCATTTTTAGTAACTAAAAACACCATGGATTTAAAAAAAGAAAGATTATTTTCATCTAGATACTTTTTGAAATTAGTGATATCAATATCTACTGATATATTAAATTGAGGATAATCAAATTTCTTAAAAAAATCAAAGTGCTGTTTTCTCTTCCAGTTTTCCATATCTATTTTTCGCATGTTAAATACACTCCTAATAAGTAAAACTTTGTTAGTATCTATTTTATATTAATTCTTTTATTAGAGAATATTTCCTTTAATAAATTTAAAAAACCCATGAACTTTTGTCCACGGGTTTCTTAATCAAATTCACTTAATATCATAGGAACTAAATACATCGGGTTTTTAATCCCAGTATATGTGTTTTTAACTTTATTATCTTTAATTATGATAATAGCAGGTAATTCTGTAATTTCTCGGGTTATATTTCTAAATTCAATCTTATAAGTATTTAAGTTATCAACTTCATTTTTAATTTCTTGACTTATTTCTTTAAAAAATGAATAACCTATATAACTTTCAGGCTGCCAAATACCATAAACATAAAGTAAAATATCAGTTTCATCATTAATTTCATCAATGTCTTTAATTTCCTCAATTTGATTATCATTTAAAATAGAAGTGGGATCTATACCATAATGGTCTTTAATTCTTTCTGCTAAAGCCATCCCATAACGATCTTCCTGTTCCCTTTTATTTTCTATCTGCTCAGGTTCTAGAAGCTCAACAGCATCATGTTCACATTCGGTTACACATAAACCACATTCCAGACATTGATTTTGGTTTAATAAAAGCTTTTTTATATTAAAGTCATAATGAAAAATATCCTGAGGACATATTTCAATTACAGGACAACCTGGGGTGTTATCACAAGCATTTAAAATTATATAAGGTCTTTGCATATATATCACCTACTTTATTTTATAGCAATAAATTTTCTGTTTTTAAAATAGCCTAAGGTCAGATTTAATTCATTTATTATATTATAAACCGTATCAAAATTGGTTGCTACTTCATTTAAACGATGGGCATCAGAACCAATTGTAACTTTTTTACCACCCATTTCTTTATATTTGGACAGTAACCAAAAAGAAGGCATAGGTTCCTCAAAACCTTTCCTTAAGGTAGATGTATTAATTTCTAAAACAACATCATTATCAATCATCATTCTAATGATTTGGGATATTAAATTGAAATTCTTATATTCATAATTAAGATACCTTTTGGGAAAATCAAGATGTGCTAATACATCAATTTCTCCTTTTTTAACCATCTGATATACCATGTTATAGTATCTTAAAAATATTTCATCTTTACTATAAATATCTAGTAATTTTTCATCACCTACAAAATGATCTCCTATCCAATGTATCGCTCCAATTATTATATCTAAATCAAAATCATTATACTTTTTAAGTTGTTTAGGATAAAGATGGGGTTCAGAAAATTCAACACCCGCTAATATTTCAATTTGGTCTTGATGAATTTCATTTGCTTTTTTAACTGCTTCTATAAACTTATCAGGGGTAAGATATTTATAGCCCTCATCTAAAGGGTTAAAATCAACATGCTCAGTAAATGTAATAATGTCTACATCTTTCTCAATAGCTTTACGAACTATCTCTTTAATTTCAACACTGCTATCTTCAGAAAAATTAGAATGAACATGTGAATCTGTAATCTTATAATCCATCTAAACCCCTCCGTTCTTAATTAAAAGTCATTGTTATGAAATTGGTTTTTTTTCCATCATTGTCTCTTTGAAATTCATTTTCTTCTCTAAATCCATATTTCAGATATACTTTAATTGCTCTCTCATTAAATTTTGCAACCGTAAGCCTATAATTTTTAATTTCATAAATTTCAAAGGCAGCATCAACTGCTTTACTGAAAAAATTATAGCCTCTACCTTCTCCACATAATTTAGGATTTAAACCTACTCCAATATCTAGATATTCATCATCAGCATAAATTTCAGGATTTTCTGTAGGAACTTGTGCGGGATCACCATAACAAAAATATCCTATAATTAAATCATTATAAATATAAGAATAATAATCTTCATTCAATATCTCTTTGATTGTTTCTTTATCCTCATTCATATTATATATATCATAAGGACTTGGATACTCCCAATTTGCAATTTTTTTCGCAACATTTTTTGATTCAATATTTTCAACAACTTTCATGTTAAAACCTCTCCTTCAACTTTAAGTAAATATTTTTATATATACTTTATTAATTGAATTTAATCTTATTCAATTTGTTATTACTATAAACTTTAATATCATTTTTTTCAAGTAATTTTGTAGTTATTCCTTGGCCACTAATTAAGTTATTATTAAATTTTCCATCATAAATTTTATGTACACCACAAGAAGGTGACCTTTCCATAAATATTGCCTTTTTTATATTTAACAGTTCAGCAATTTTTAATGTTTTTTGGGCTCCCTGCACAAATTGTTTTGTTTTATCATTACCATCAATATCCTTAACTTTTAAATCATCTTCTACTTGTACAATTTCGCAGGGTTTACGGGGGATACTCAAACCACCCATAACCTCTGGACAAACAGGATATAATAAAGACTCCTCAAAATATTCGAATAATCTTTGATTATAATTATTATCACCATCATATCGACAGTTTACACCTAATAAACAGGCACTTACTAAATACAATTTACTCAACCACCTTTTTAGTTGCATTATTACCCCTATTTCTTAAATAAATAATACTACCAGAGGAAATAATTATCAAGATACCACCTATGATATTAATTAAAGTAACACTTTCGTTAAATATAATATTACCCCACAACATAAATTCAAAAACACTTATTAAAGAAATAATAGATATTGAACCAGAAGTAAGATATTTTGCAGCATTAGTATAAAATATCTGAGTAATTAAATCAAACGTACCCGCAGAAAAAATCAAAATAAACAAATAAGGTGTATATCTGTTAAACTCCAATACGACTTTCGGTAAAGTAATGAAGAACCCGAAAATTAACATTACACCTACAATTAAAATATAATGAAAGTTAAGCAAACTTAACTTTTTCATTAAAACAAAGTCAAACCCAATTAATATGGCCGCTAATAATACAAGTAAATGTGCCTGAGAAAAACTAGAGATAAAAGGATTTCTTATCAAAAAGACACCTACAATACCTATTAAAATAGTAAAAAATGTTTTGATCGAAAGCTCTTCCTTTAAAATGAAAAAAGCAATCAAAGCTGTAAAAATTGGATTTATATTAACTAAACTACCAATTTCACTCATATCAGCTTGTGAGATTGCTGTAAAAAGGGCAAAAGCAGCAAAAGTACTTACAATCCCTCTTAATATATACCATTTTAAATTACCTTTTTGTTTAATAATTGTTATGTTTAACCTAGATATATCAAATTTTCTAAATACAACTATTAAAAAAATAACAAAACCGGCCATAGATCTCCAAAATACCGCATGAATAGGATCAATATTGGCAGAACCAATCTTTAAAAACACCTGACCTATAGTGCCGAAAAGAGTACCTAATAAAACTAATATAATACCTAAAATAATATTTTTATCTAATTTATTAAAAAATCCTATCACGTGCCTACACCTTCTTATTAAGTCAGTATTATCAATATAATTCCATAGAATTTTTTAATTACCTTTATACATTTTTTTCCATAAGACATAAAAAAATGGCTCCCCGAGCAGGACTCGAACCTGCGGCTCGATGGTTAACAGCCA
>CAZXRH010000020.1:0-22432 GCA_964642575.1 uncultured Halanaerobiales bacterium | reverse complement strand
CTCTCCCATCACTTCTTTTATCTTATTGTTTTCAAAGGCTCCAATAACAACAGCACCTAATCCATATTGCTAGGCAGTTAACAACACATTTTGAGCGGCCATTCCAGCTTCCATGTGAACATATTTAATACCCCGCTCACCATATCTGTTAGTTGTACTCTCATAGTCGGCACTTATGATAACAACCAGGGCAGCTTCTCTAACCGGAGCTTGTCCTAAAGCTGCCTGAGCTAATTCACTGCTTATATTTTGATTTAATTGAGGTGATAAAGTGTGATCTCTAATATTATATTTATATAAACCGCTTTCTAATTCTTCTACATTAGAAACAGCCGCATATATTGTTAAAGGATCGGTAGCTCCTGCTGATGGTGAAGTGCGGGTTGGTCCACTTACTCCATCTACATTAATTCCTTCAGCAGACCAGATAATATTACTGAAAATATCGAATTGTAGGGGGTTATTATTATAATTTCTAACAGATTGTCTATTATAAATAAGTCTATTTAATTCAGCATCTTGTTTGATCTGAGTTAACTTAATTGAACCTTCATTATTATTAGTTTGTCCATTTAAAAATCTATCGAATACCACAATTGAGGATACTAAAATTATTAAGATGATTAATGTAAAGATTAATCTTCTTTTTTTAAACATTAATCTCACTCCTCAACTTTATGATAAGTAAAATTAAACCTAGTTTTTATTTCTTACCTTAAGTATACAATAAATTTTATAATAAATTAAGTAGTTATCTTACAAATATATTGATATTTAAAAACCCCTCAATCTAATATGAGGGGAAAAACTATAATATATAATTTTTGAATATTTTATTCTTTAAATAGATAATCTACAGCCAGTTTAAATTGTTCATACATTTGAAGACCTTCAAGAGCTTTTAAACTATTAACTAGGTTAGTATAATACCATTTTTGTTTTTGATAACCTCTGGTAAATCTGGGCCAAAGCTTATCACCAATCTCATCATAATCGCGGATCATACTCCTTATATTACTCAGTTTATCTGCACAGGCAATATATTGAACATCTTTATCTGCTTGTTTAAGATGTTCAATTGTATTTGTCTTTCGTTCTTCCCAGGAAGTGTTTTCACGATCTTTAAGTTTTTCGGAAGCTCCTATAACTAATTGAGTTATTTCTTTACCAAATTTATCTTCAATATCACCTATTGTTAAATCAGTATCTTCTAAAGTATCGTGAAGTAAACTAGCTGCAATAATTTTATCTGACATCTCATTCTCCTGTAAAACCATAGCTGCTTCCACAGGGTGTACTATATAGGGAACTTCATCTCCCCCTTTTCGGTTTCCACCGCGATGAGCTTTTGCAGCTACTTTTAGCGCTTTTGCAATAAGTTTATTTTTATTTAATTGCAAACCTATCACATCCTTTATACTTTATTATAATTAATATTGGATTAAATTTCTAGTTTTTGTATTTTATATAAAGCAAAAATGCCGACAGTTCATAATCTGTCAGCATTATTTGTTAAAGTCTTGCTCCACCTTCCCGGCTTTTATATCTTTTTAAAATAATGTTACTTTTCACCCGGGTTATACCTTTTTGCGAATATATTTTACTGATCATAAACTCTTCTAATTCATCCTGATCAGTTAATAGGGAGTGCATGTGTAAGGTACTAGCCCCAGTCATTAGATAAAGACTATAAACTCTTTCCTCTTCCGCTAGCTTATTTGCTACTTTATCTAAATGATGTGGTTCAACATCTATTTCAAAAAATGCAGATAACTCTTTTTCTATCTTTTCGGGATTTAATACTATAGTAAATTTTTCAATTACACCGTCTTTTTTTAATTTTACAATCCGTTCTCTAATACTAGCCCGGGTCAAATCTACCTTTCTGCCCAATTCAGCATAACTCATCCGTCCATCTTGTTCTAACTCATTTAAAATTTTGTAATCAATCTCGTCGATAATATATCCCCCCCTAAATGTATTTATATAATTATCAATTATGTTTTAAAGTTAATTAGCCAAAATATAGTGTGAAACCTGTCCCAATTGCTGCAATTAATAAACCCAAAGTTATAATTAAAGAATTATTTGAGGTCACTCCCCAGTAAAGAAACGGAAAATTAAGCCAGGTAATGATAACTGACCAGAGCAAACCCCTACTTTTATCCTTTTCTTTAAATATTTCTATAATATTAAATAAATTGTTAAACACATTATTCACCCTTACATTTTATTTTTATTTTAATCTTTTTTATAAACCCAGATAATAGATTAAAAATAAAGCGGGGATTCCAACCGATAATCCCATTATAATTACATACATAATTGTTTTACGAATAATTTCTCCTTCTCTACCCACTATCTTTGTTACTCCAGTACCTAAAGCTACATTCATAGGAGAAATGATTGTACCAATAGCTCCTCCAGTAGTCTGAAGACCTGCAATGATTAAACTATTAATTCCTAAAAAGACTGCAACATCTTTTTGGAAAGCAGCAAAGACAATATTTGAAGAAGTATTGCTACCTGTCATAAAAGCACCTAAAATACCAATAAAAGGAGAAACTCCAGGAAAAACACTGCTGGCTATTTCAGCTGTTCCTTGTGCCAGAAAGGAAGTCATCCCGGTTTCCATCATGACAACTGCCATCATACTCATTGTCATCACGGTAACGGTAGAAGGAATAGCTTGTTTGATAAGAGAACCAACTACTTCTTTTCCATAATTCTTTTTCCATAATCCTTTTTTTATAAAAAATATAATAGATATTACAACTGATAAAAATACTAATGTACCGGGAGTAGTGAGGATAGAAATCGGTGAATAAGAGGTGGTTGCTTCATTAACAACTCCTAAAGCTGTTTCGGTTTTGGGAAAAGCAAGGCCAATTTGAAATTGAGCAAGCATATCTTTTAAGGGACTTAGATATATACCAAAAGCTAAAATAAGTAATGAATAGTAGGGTGCAAAAGCAGTATGAAAACTCATGTCATTTTTACTTTTTACCTCTTTAACCGGATTATTATTATACCATTTGGTTTTAGGTAAAACTAAAGTTCCAACCCCCATACCAACCAATCCTGCTACCAAAGAAGCTATATATGGTAATACAAAATTGGCTGTAATAATCAACGTGGCCCCCATACTTAAAGCTATAGCTAAAGCTGCAGGCGCTCCTTTTTTAAGCCCCTGTTTCCCATTATATAAAAATGAAATACTTAAACCGGTAACTATACATACAATCGTTAAAAAGATACTGCTCCAAAAAGCTAATCCTCCTGGATCAAGATTTGTCATTTTAAGTAAGGCGGCATAAGAAGAACCAAGTGAACCAAAGGTAACCGCCCAGGCTCTTCCTAAAAGGGCAGAACTGGTTGCAATCACAGGGCTAAAGCCTAATCCCACCAAAAGTGGTGCTGCCACAGCTACTGGGGTACCAAAACCTGCTACCCCCTGGAGTAATGATACAAAGCCCCAGCTGATGACAAGTAACTGTAATACCTTGGTCTTACCGGTTAAACCGGTAAAGGTTCTCGCAATTACTTCAAAACCATTAATTTTAGATACTATATTATATAAAGCCATCGCTCCCCAAATTATGTATAAAATAAAAATTGTAGTCCAAAGTCCTTTTAAGGAAGCTACTGCTAATAATTTAAGATTAGCACCAAAAAATATATAACCTATTAAAACAGCTGCAAACCAGCTGAAAGCACCTGATTTACCTCCACTCCAACGAAAGGCCATTATTAACGTAAGTACTGAAATTATTGGTATAAATGATAGAAACCAGTAGAAAAAATTGAGTTCAAATTCCATACATTATCTTCCTTTCACACTCAAACAATTTTTAATAAGTATAACAAAATATGTTTTTTATGTCAATATGATAATTGTCGATTGTATGATTATAGTATCAATAATTATTACAATTAACTAATTATTCATGTTATAATCTTTACATTTTTTATATATTATGATATATTAACTTTATTAATATTTATTCAGTTAAAGTAAAAAAATAAATAAGGAGGAGTTCGATGAGAAGGAAAGTATTGAGTATTTTAATCCTTACTAGTATTTTAGTGGTAGGTGTTTTTGGTATTGTATCTGCACAGGACTATCCAAACAAACCCGTTCAATTTATTGTTCCCTGGTCACCTGGTGGTGGTAGTGATACTTTAATGAGAATCGTAGCTAACTATTTAGAAGATTATATTGGAGTGGCTGTCCCTGTAATTAACAAACCTGGTGTTAGTGGTACTTTAGGTTTAAAAGAGTTGATGGACAAACCAGCAAATGGCTATAACATTGGTCAGATTCATGAGGGTCTACTGGCCGCATATCATGTTGGAATAACTGATATTAATTATGATTCTTTTACTCCTGTTGCCTCAATGACTAACTCACCACAATTTTTAGCAGTAAGATCAGATGCCCCTTACACCAATCTGGAAGAATTTATTGAATATGCTAAAAATAATCCCGGTGAAATTAGATTTGGCGTTACTTTGAAAGGTATTCCCCATATTTGGGCTGCCATATTAGAATCTAAACTGGAAACTGAATTCCGTTATGTTGGTTATGAAGGAACTGGAGAAAGAGTTCAAGCTCTTGCAGGTGGTTTTATTGATGCTGCACCTATTGATTATGCATCTGGTATTCAATTTGTAGAATCTGACAACTTTAAGTTTATTGCCTTTGCAGCTGAAGAAAGATATCCACAGCTACCCGAGGTCCCAACTTTCTTAGAAAACGACTATAATGTATTATGGAGTGTACAGCGTGGTATAGTAGTACCTAAAGGTACACCTCAGGATGTAATTGATGTTTTAGAAGAAGGCTTAAGACAAACTGCCAATAATGAAAATTTTGTTGAAGACGTCGAAAAAGCAGGTGGAGAAGTAAAATTTAGAGGTCAGGATAATTATATTGACTATCTGGATACATTAAATAATGATATTGCAGATGTTGCAGATCAAATTCAGTAAATAGTTAAATAAATGTATAGAAATAAATAAACTGCAGGGAATTATCATCAGTTCCCTGCAGTATAATCTCATTAACTATTTTAAAAGGGGTCATCAAATATGGGAGAATTGATTTTGGGCATATTATTTTTAATATTAAGTATTATTATATTTTTACAAGCAGGAAATCTGCCAGAATCTAGTTATGAACCTTTGGGTCCATCTGGCTTTCCTCAAATAATTGTAATTGTTATGGGAATATTATCAATTTTTCTGATTATAAAAAAGTTAAAAAATATCGATCTAAGTCAAGCAAGGTTGAATTTTAAAGATATTTTTATCAAATATAAATTGATTTTTATAACACTAACTAATTTTGCAGGATACATATTTCTAATGAGACTTATTGGTTTTAGAGCTTCAACATTTATCTTTGTCTTTTTAACACAATTATTATTAGGTCCTCGCGATGAAAAAAAGTATCTAATAATTGGATCAATCGCTCTTTTCATCAGCTTAGGTTCATATTATTTTTTCCAAAATTATCTTGGAGTTATCTTTCCCACTGGTATCTTTTTTGAATAAGTTATCTTTGAATACTAATAAAAAGAGGGATTCATATGATAGATATGTTTATTTTAGGAATAGAACAAATTTTACAATTTAATTTACTCTTCAACATGTTCTTAGGTGTCTTAGCCGGTATTATTGCCGGTGCTATACCTGGATTTACAATTACAATGGCTATTATATTAACCTTACCTTTTACTTTTGCCATGAGCCCTACGGTCGGTATTGCAACAATGCTGGGAGTTTTTGTTGGTGGTCTCTCTGGTGGTCTAATTACTGCTGCCCTTCTAGGTATTCCTGGAACCCCCTCAGCGGTAGCAACTACCTTTGATGCCTTTCCCATGGTTAAAAATGGACAGCCCGGTAGGGCTCTTGGTATAGGTATTTGGGCTTCCTTTTTTGGTTCTCTTATTAGTATGGTATTATTAATTACCTTAGCACCACAGGTAGCTAATCTTGCTATGAAGATTGGACCCTGGGAGTACTTTTCATTAATTATGTTTGCATTAACCATTATTGCTAGTATTACGGGGGATTCAGTAATCAAAGGATTATTGGCTGGTCTTTTAGGATTATTAATTGCAACTGTTGGTTTAGATCCTTTAAGCGGTAGTGCCCGTTTTACCTTTGGCATCGATTTTTTAGAAGCAGGTGTCCCCTTTTTAACTGTCCTAATCGGGATCTTTGCTGTTTCCCGTTTGCTTAGTGAACTTGAAAACAAAGAAGAAGTAAAACAGGGCGAAGAATTAGTATCAGGTAAAATAAAATTTGAAATCTTTACCTCTTTAAAAGAAGTACTTTCTCAACCAGTCAATTTAATAAGGTCTTCCTTGCTTGGAGCACTTATCGGAGCAATACCCGGAGCAGGAGCCAGTATAGCTAATATTCTAGCCTATGACCAGGCCAAAAAGGGTTCTAAACATCCCGAAAATTTTGGAACTGGCATTCCTGATGGTATTATTGCCTCAGAGGCGGGCAATAACTCCACTGCCGGTGGAGGTTTAATCCCCATGATAGCTCTGGGTATTCCCGGAAGTGCAGTCAGTGCCGTTATGTTAGCCGCTCTGCAAATCCATGGCATCAATCCTGGACCAATGCTAATCATTAATAATCCAGAAATTGTTGGAACAATCTTTGTAGGGTTTTTTATAGCGACTATCTTCATGCTGCTTATTCAGTTTTGGGGAGCGCGTCTGTTTTTGAAAATCACTAATATCCCTAAATATATATTAGTACCTACTGTTATGTCGTTGTGTGTTATTGGTTCTTATCTTTTAAATAACCGTTTTAGCGATCTCTATATCCTCTTTGTAATGGGAGTAATTGGATATTTCCTTAAAAAATATAACTTTTCTTTAGCACCAGTAATTTTAGGAGTTATTCTAGGTCCAATTGCGGAAACTAATCTAAGAAGAGCAATGATGACCAGTTCTGACTGGACCTTATTTTTTACCAGGCCAATTTCTCTTGGGTTTTTGATTTTAGGACTACTTTCTATAATGTACTCTATCTGGCAAAATTTTTCTGTTAAAAAGAAATCAAAAATCTCTTGAAATAATACAACACAAAAAATATAATTGGTTAAATATATAATGATTTTTTAATATAAGAAAATTTTCTTAATAAATAAGGAAAGGAACAGCAAAAATCGCTGTTCCTTTTTTTGTATATATATAAATTTTGTTTTTTTAAATAAGTCTTAATCATTATACATGTATTCTCTGGTCAAAGGAATTTCAATATTTTTACCTTTTGTAAATAAGATCTGATGCACAGCTGTATCAAGATATCTAAAAGTAGCCACTACACCTGCTAAAAAGAGCCTCCATCTACGCACAAACTTCTCATCAAACATCTCTTCTACCTGATCGGTTACCTCTTCATAATTATCATACCACCGTTCAGCTGTTAATGAATAATGAAATCCAATATTTTCTACATCCTGGATTTGAAAACCGTGTTCAGGCAGTTCCCAGGTAACCTCACGTAGTGAAGGTATATAGCCCCAGGGGAAAATATATTTTTCAAGCCAAGGATTTGAGGGTTGTTCTTTTTGATGTGTAATCGTATGAAGTAATGATAGACCATCTTCAGATAACATTTTATCAACTGCTTCAAAATATTCTGGAATATGTTCTTTACCAACATGTTCAAACATACCTAAACTAACAATCTTATCAAATTCTACTCCATTTTCTGCTAACTCTCGATAATCCTGCTTGCGGATCTCTATTTTATCTTCCAAACCCTCTTCAGCGACTTTCTGACGGGCTCCTTCTACTTGTTCCTCACTTAGGGTTATACCCAATACATTTACATCATATTGTTTAACTGCTCTTATTGCTAAATGTCCCCAACCACAGCCAATATCAAGAAGCTTTTCATTAGGTTTGAGATTCAATTTCTTTAATACATGGTCGTTTTTTTGTAATTGAGCTTTTTTAAGAGAATCATCTTTAGACTTAAAATAGGCACAGGAGTAAGTCATAGTTTCATCCTGCCATAGTTTGAAAAAATCATTACCTAAATCGTAATGGTCCTGAACTCCTTCTTTTTGTTTTTCGAAAGAAGTCTCTTTTTGACGTTCCCAGAATCCTTCGGGTATATAGTCACCAGCATCTTCCATTAACCTGTTAATATTTTGAGCAGCTAGTTTTAAAACTTCTTTTAAGTTACCTTTTAGGTCGATATCACCCTTCATATATGCTTCTCCCAGACGAAGTTGTGGGTTTTTGCGGATTTCATTTAAATCTAATTTCTCATTAATTATTATTTCAAATTCTGGTTTTTGTTTTGGGTTATCACCAAAACTATCTGTCTGGCCGTCCCAGTACGTTACCTCAAAATTAGCCCCCTGAATTTTATTAAAAGCCATTTTAAGTAACTGTTTTTGAAACATATTGATTACCTCCTTCTTTGCTAATCTAATAAATCATGAAGTATTGATAATTTATTCTATGGTTAACAATTAATACTGGAGATAATGTTTGGGTTTTTAAAAAATAATCTCAATTATTACTTTAAATATAAAAGTGTTTTTTCCTTTTTTAAATCATTTTATATATCAGATCTATTTATTCGCTGTAATAACTTTTTCTTCATATCTTATTAAAAAGTAGTTGATAATTAAAACTGAAGCTATAGTGATGATGCCCAATAGAAGCCAGCTATAAGAATAGGTACCTGCCATATCAGCAATATAACCAAATATAGGTGGTCCAACAATAATTCCAATTCTAATAAACAACAGGGAAAGTCCAACTCCCATACCTGCTTTTTCTTCGCCAACCTGATCTGAGACTTCAGAAAAATATAGTCCATGCCAGCCTCTGCCAGTAGCACCTAAGAGGAAAGCTAAAATGAGAATAATTGGTAAGGCAGGATTAAAGTTGCTTAAATAAGCAAAGGTCAATGAAATAACACTCATTAAAATCCCAACTACTAAAAAGCCTCTTCTTTCTACTCCATCAAATAATTTGTCATTTAAATAACCCCAACCGGTTCTACCTGCCATACTGCCAATCTGTAATACCATAAAACCAAATCCAGCCGTAACTTCTGTAAAACCATAGTCAGTAAATAAAAAGAAACTAAAGTGAGTTACTACTACACCAGATACTGCTCCGAAAACTATTCCTAAAATACAGAGTAATAAAAGATATTTGTTACTGAAAAAAATACTTATATTACTAAGAAATGAATTATCATCATCTTCTTTAACCTGTTTAGAATTATTGTTTTTATCATTATAAGTAAAATAAAAGGTAACTCCAACTACTAAAAAGAGGGTCCCAAGTAAAATAACCAACATCTTCCAGCCCAGTTGGACACCTAACCAGGGCAGGACACTTGCTCCGGCCACCCCACCTAAGGCAAAACCCATTGTCATTATTCCCATGGCAGTAGCTTTATTCTCACCACTAAACCATTCAGCAACTGCTTTACTGGTAGAAGGTAGTATTATAGAAAGACCGAGTCCATTTAAAAGAGCAAAGAACATTAGCATAATAAATCCATTAGCCAGGGAATGGAGGATAATAAAAATCCCCATAAAAGAAAGACCCCAGAAAATACTGCGTTTCACTCCAAAATAATCAGCAATTCGGCCGGAAAAAATGACTACAACCGCCATACTAAAAAAGAGAAAAGTAGAATATAAACCAACCTGGGCCCTTGTTAAACCAAACTCAGACTGTAAAAAGGGAAATAAAGTCATAATACCATTTCTATATACACCTGCAAAAAAACCTGCTGCAGTTATTATTATTAAAACCCGCCAATTAAAATCATCATTACTAGTTTGTGTATTCTGCATAAAGTACACTCCTTATAAACATATATTAGATCTGATTAATATTCATTTTTTATAATTGTTTTTTATTTATTAAAGTATAACAATTATTCAAGACTTTATAAATAGATATTAACATATTTTTTAATGTGAATATGTAAAAAAATAACCCCTCATATGAGGGGCTTATAGAAAATGTATATTATTTACTTAACAATCAAGACAGAACCTTTAGCATGGCGGACTACCTTTTCTGTTATACTACCTAAAAAGAATCTCTTAATTCCTCCCACTCCTTTATCAGCAAGAACAATCATATCCATATCATTTTCTTCAGCAAATTCACAAATTGTATCTGCTGGGTCCCCATATTGTATTTCTTTTTTTATTTTAACATCAATATCTTTAAAATGTTTAACGGCATCATTTAGTATTTCCTGACCTTTTTTCTTCATCTCTTTTTTATTTATTTCTCTTAACTCTTCAATCGTCTTATCTGGTATATATGCTTCTACTTCTCTCAGCTTAATATCATGGGCTTCTACAACTGTAATAATGGTTACTTCCGCTTGCATAGTTTTAGCCATTTCAGCTACTTTATCAGCAGCTTTTTTAGAACTCGTAGAACCATCAACAGCCAGCAAAATCTTTTCCATGAACAAAACCCCCTTTTTTTATATAATTAATATTATTTTCTGGGGCAAAGTAGTAGTTATCTTTATCTTATATATTAATTATATCTAATTTTAGAGGTTTTTACCATATGATTTAAATATTATTTTCTAACCGATTATCATTAAATCCAAATAAGGTTTATGATTTTAATTGATCAGTTCAAAATAATTTGTATTATATACTTTGTTAATTTCATTTATATTTAGAGGTTTACTAAATACATATCCCTGAATATAATCACAATGGTTGTTTTTTAGCTTTTCACTTTCCTTAATACTTTCAATACCTTCAGCTACTACCTCTAAGTCTAAACTGTGAATTAATGAAATCAGGCTGTCTATTGTAGTAAACTTTTCATCAGAAATAAATTGATCATTTAAGGACTTATCTATTTTTACTTTGTCTGCCGGAACAAAGGTAAGATAACTTAAGGATGAATATCCTTTCCCAAAATCATCTAAGGCAATTCTTACTCCTACTTCTTTTAGTCGATTAAGAAAATTAAGGGAACTCTGTTTGCTCTCCAACAAGATATTTTCTGTGATTTCAATTTCTAAAAGTGAAGGGTCAATTTCATAATCTTCTATTGTCTCTTTTAAATATTCAATATAATTTATGTCATTTAACTGATTGGGGGAAAGATTAATTGATATCCTTTTGCTTTCCCATCCTTTTTGCTGCCAATTAGCTATTTGTTGGACTGCATTTTTTGTGACCCATCTCCCAATTTCAATTATCAGACCTTTTTCTTCGGCAATTGGAATAAATTTACCAGGGGTAATATTATAGTTTTTAAGTCTAATTAATGCTTCATAACAATCTGCTTGACCCGTATTTAAATTTATTTGTGGTTGATACTTTAGTTTAAACCCATTATTTTGAACAGCTGTTCTTAAAATTTCTTTAATTTCTTTTTCTTCTTTAATTTCATCAGTCATGTACTGATCAAAGTATACATACTGACTTTTTGAAGATTTTTTGGCCCTATACATGGCTGTATCTGCATTTGCAATCAACTGGTTTAAATTTTCGCTATCATAAGGATACCTACTTATCCCCATACTATATTCAATATGAATCTCATTATTGTCAAGTATAACTGACTCTTGAAATGCTTTTCCAATAATCTTTACATATTCATTTATTTTTTCTATTTTAATCTTGTTTTTTAGTAATATTAAAAATTCGTCTCCACCAAATCTAGAGATGAATACTTTATCTTTTTTAATATTTTTTAACCTATCAGAAATCACTTTTAAAACACGGTCTCCATAAGAATGTCCCATCGTATCATTAATATCTTTAAAATTATCTAAATCTAAAAGCATTACCGCTCCTTGTTTTTCTTGTTTAATTTCCTTGTTTAATACCTCCATAAACTTTCTTCTATTCGGAAGATCTGTTAAAGGATCATGGTTAGCAAGATGTTTGATAGACTGCTTTTTATCTTTTAATTGTTTAAAATAATTTTGGGCCTTTTCCAGAACATTATTTATAGAATTACTCAAAAACTTAAACTCCTGATAATTATAGGTGGGGAGCCTATAGTTCAGGTTATTTTCTAAATCAATATTTCTAATATGTTCATCGAACTTTCTTAAAGGTTGAATTACATGCTTATTATGCAGATTTAAAAATGCGCCTAAAATAAATATGGAAGTTAAAAGGCCGAACAGAAAAGATCTTAAAAGATAATTAAATGTTTCAGTATAATTGTCCAGTGGTGAGAAATTTGCCAACATCCAATTGGTATTAGCTACTGGTACATAAGATAAATAACCTTCCTTTTTTTCAATGTTAATTCTTTCCTGGTTTACCTTTTTTTCTGTATTCATCGAATTTACATAATCAGTATTTAATTTTGGAATACCTTCATCTAAATTATAGTTAAAATCAGGATGAGCCAAAACATTATTAGAACTGTCTATTAGCATGAAAAATCCGTTTTCAACAGTTTTATGTTCCTCTACATAAGAAATTATTGTATCAATGGATACATCTCCTGCTATAACTCCCTTGAATTGACCATTCTTACGACTATATACTGGCTTAGCAACAGTAATTATAATATCGTCATGGCTGGCATTTATGAAAGCCTTAGTAAAAATGAGCTCTTTTTGCTTTACAGCTTTTTGATACCACGGTCTTTCTCTAGCATCAAACCACTTTGGCATCTCCCAACCACTAGCATTTATCATCTTATTATTGGGAGTTGTAAAGTAAAGTGAAGCAAATTCATCATTTTTCTCTAATAAATATTTTAAATAACTAAGTATATTTTCGTCACTATGACTTTCTACCGCAATATAATTAGAAGCATCTTTTATTAATTGGGCCCGATTATTTAACCAATCATTAATCTTTTCATTCACTAATTGTACTGAAAGATCAGCCATCTTTTCTATATCTTTGATATGAACTTGATTACTGCTTCTGAACTGTAAGAAGAATCCTAAAGAGATAACTAAAAGTACAACGATTCCCCATATATAAAATTTCTTAATATATTTCTTAATAAATATCACACCTATCACTATATCATTGAATTCTATGTATCTAATTCGAATTAAAAAAATAAAATTTACTCCATATATATTAACGAAAAGCAATTACTATAATTAAAATGATTAATTAACTCAGAATTGGACTAAACTATCCTGAGAACTAATTAGCTCTTTAATGCATCGTGTTTTAATAAAATTACACATTTTTTAAAGTCAAAAAAAAATCCCCCTTTGCAAGGGGATTATTTTTAACATATTATCTTTAGTTATTTGATTTAAGAAATCTTTTTATCTTCGGCTGACATTGGGGAATGACCTTGATAGTATATCTTATAATCTCTCTGGTCAATATTATAACTATTAACCAGCTTCTGAATTAATTTATTAACCACATTTGGACTCAATTTAGTTTCAATATATATTTTACGATTTTTTAACTGCATCGGTTCAGGTTCAGTAATCTGGTCTTTATTATATGAGAAATAAGAACGGCTGATAAATTTAAAATCATCATCATTAATAAAAGCTACAAATTTATCAGGGTCTCTGTTTTTTAGCATCTTACAAGTTTCCACCAGCATTTCTGACCAGCTTTCAACTTCTTTGCCTTGATCACCAATGTAAAATGCAGATGGTTCTTGTTCCCTAAAGTTTTCATCTAAATAATGGATTTTGGGTTCTTTATATTGCTTATCTTTTTGTTTAAACATCTGGCTGATTTCCTCTTGATTCAACTTTTCAGAACTATTATTTTTTTCAGCATCTTCAGTTTCTTTTTCCTCACTGTTTATAGCTGTTTGACTTTCTTTCTCTTCTTCAACAACCTCATTTTCAGTCTCTTCCTTGTTATCCTCATCTATACTTTGAGAATACAGCTCTGCCGGATCAAAGTCTTTAGACTCTTTCTTTTCTTCATAGACTTGTTTGGTATTTATCTTTATCTTTTCTTTCTCTTGTACTTTTTCCTGTTCTTTTTCCTTTGTATTGATTTCATTAATCTCTTCATCTTCAACATCTTCTTCAACATCATTTTCTTTTTGAGTGGTTTTATTTTGTTCTTTTATATGAACTAATTCCATGATATCTTCTAATTTCTTTATGTAATTTGAAATATCTTCAGATTTATCTATATAATTCCTGGCTTTATTATATTCATTATCTAACATAAGATCAGTCATAGACTCACTAATATCCAGGTTGGTACTTAACAGGACCTCTTTTAAGTCATTTAAAGTTGCCTTCATCTCTTCAGCTCTTTCAGGAAAGTTTTCTTCTAAAAATCGGGATAATTGACTTATCTTATCCACACTCACACCCCCTTTTGGTAAGTAAAACTCTTAAAATAATTTATAGAAAATATTATTTATGTGCATTTAGTAGATTCATTTTTTCTAGTATTATATATAATTAAACATAAGTCAGATATTTCCTTCTTTATATAATAAATATTCATAAATTGAATTTATTATACTTATCAGGAATTATTTTCATAAATATCTCACATTTTTAAGCATAACTGCCTTAAATAAAGATATTCTCAATCTTTACCTATTTCCCTTAACTATTTTATCGTAAATATATATAATACATTAAATAAAATTATTCCTTCTCTCAACCAATAAACTAACTCAAGCTTTATATTATAATCATATAATGTGTCAGATGTAAAAATCAAAGTTTTTATGATTTTTTGGAGTGTGAGTGTTAATTTAAAATTGCAATTACCCCTGGAATCTATTCATCCGCTAGACTATCAAAATACCCCTGAATTAATATTACAGGAGTTCCTTTATCCCCACTACCACTAGCTAAGTCACAAAGGCTGCCCAAAAGATCGGTTAAACGACGAGGGGTAGTGCCCTGTGATTTAATATTAGCTACAAGGTCATCTTCCTTGTTTTGTATCTCATTTTTCATAGAATCCAATAATTCTTCACCTTCTAAATGTTTCAGGTCATTGTCAGCTAAGTATTTAATTTTCACTTCAGAAGGTGTACCCTCGAGACCTTTTGTATAAGCTGGTGAGACAACCGGATCCGCTAATTCCCATATTTTTGCAGCGGGATCTTTAAATGCTCCATCTCCGTAAATCATTACCTCTACATTTTTTCCAGTTATATCTTTTAATCTATTTTGAATTTCATTAACCAGTTTATCTCCTGCTCGCGGAAAGAGCTTAAGTTCAGTATCAGAGGCTTTATTTGATCCTAATAATCCATATTCTTGATTATATCCTTTTCCTTTGTCCTCTGTACAAATATCATCTAGACCCAGTACAGTCTGAGCTCCTGCTTCTTTTAATTTCCGCTTTGTTTTAAAACGAGTATGAATATCTGCTGCTAAGACATCTTTGGTATAATTTAAGATAGTTGTAGGCTGGTTGGATAAAATCACTTCAATATCAGTATCACCAGCTATTGCTTTATATAAATCAACATAGTTTACACCGGTAAAGGGATGTTTGTAATCCCCAAAATATTTATAATACTCATCTTCATTAATTGTATCCGAATAAGGATTAAACCCATGTTTTAACATCTCTTCTTCATCTAATAAGGGATTTCCCACTTCATCATTAGGATAACTTAACTGAAGATATATCTTTTTCTCACTTTTAGCAATTCCTTTTAAAATCATAGAAAAGCGATTACGGCTTAAAATAGGAAAAACAATCCCTATTTCATCACCAAAGTTTTCATTTATTTCTTGAGCAATATCATCAATCTCTATATAATTGCCCTGTGCTCTTGCTACTATCGATTCTGTAATACCAATTACATCATTATCTTTTAACTCATAACCTTCTGTTTCCCATGATCTTTTTAAGTGATTTACGATGATATCTACTAAATCATCGCCCTCTTTAATTATAGGAAGTCTTATACCTCTTACCTGTGTGCCTATTGTTCTCATTAATTACACCCACCTTGTTTTTATTATTGATTCAATTTATATTAAAACCTAATAAAAAGTTGCTTTGATTTAAAATATAATATGAGCTTATTATTTATGCTAAATTAATATCTTTTAAACTTAATACTAGATAAAACCCGACCATTGATACAAAAGCGATGCCAAACATAGCCCATAATCCCCAGTAATCGGCTATAGCCCCTAAGATAGGCGCTAAAATGATGATAATAATAGTTCTTAACTGTGATTCAACGGAAAGCATGGTAGCCCGTTCATCTTTATCAATAACAGTACTTAAATAATCAAGCATAAAGGGCCGGCGCATGTTTCTAATTATATAATAGATTAGATAAAACGCAATTATAATTAAGGGAAGATTCTGCCAATACAAGAGTCCGATCCCGGCTAAAAGAAAAGCTGTTAATAAGAAAATATAATTTAAGACTTTAAAAGAGCCAGTAAAATATTTCTTTAAGTGATAAGAATTACGGGTTGTAAATGAAGTTATGATATTAATGGCAAAATATGAAACACCTAATAAGATTGAGAGCATTTTTTCTTCGGTTGCAAAATAATATGCAAATGGTAAAACCGCCAATTGTGTTTTTAACAAAGGTTGTAAATAATCTTTTAAAACTTTAAAATAACCATCATATATACCTGAGTTAATCAATCCTTTTCTTAAATGGATTATATCTTTTATATTCTTAAAACTGCTTTTTATACCTGCCTTAATCTCAGAAAAATTTAAACTTTTATCAGAAATGCCCTCTAAATAATCAGGATAAGAACTTATTAAAAAGAAGTCGATAATATAAGGAATTATTGAAAATAAGAATATATAACGATAACCTGATTCGGCAAATACTACTACTGCTCCTATAATCGCTGATAAGGAGGAACCTAGTAGTGAATAGGATTTTGTTCTTCCATAAACCTCGACCTTTTTATCACTGATATTTTTATAGTCAAGATAAGTAAAAATAATGGCTTTATGAGTTCCACTTCGAAACGCCTCACCTGTTCCAAAAAATATCATCGCTGGTATAATAACAAGAAAATTATAACCAAAATAAAAAATAATAAATGATATTATATATAAAACAAAGCATATCTTCATAGCACTTTTACGACCATAGTGATCTGCAAAGATACCTGAAGGAACTTCCCATACATTCTTAACAATCTCTCTAATAGAAATCAAAATCCCAATCTGAAAATATGTTAATCCAATTGATAGAAAGTAAACATACAAAAAAGGTTCAAAAAATTTAAGATTTTTAAAAAAACCGTAAAAACTGAATTTCCAGATGTTTTTATCTTTTTTAATATCCAAAGGTACCACTCCTAATGGATATAAAGTAGGATCTATTTTTTCTTACTCAAAATATTTGTTATATATACTTATAACTTAGACGAAAATAGCATTAAACCTTCTTAAAATAAGCAGGACTTAAAACCAAAACAGCCTTTTTGTTTAAATTTTTTTAAATAAATTGAATCTTAAGCATTTTTTAGATACTTTTTTTATAAAATTTTTAATAGATAGATATTCGAATCAAAGTAATTTTATACTTTAAACATTACCCGCTCAAACCTGTTTAAGTAAGGATTATGGCTTGTTTTATCATAAATTGAAATAAGTCTATATTAACTTAAAACAAATTAAAACCTATATAACTTGACAAACCCCCCTAGCTTTTTTATAATCTTTATGGTTTCGTCAATGATTCATTTTATTAAACAAACCTCAGGGAGGTAATAGTAAAATAATGATTGATGAAAATTTAGCAGATGATATTAAGAAATGGATGAAACAAGAAGTAGACAAACGAGGAGCTGAAGGAGTAGTTGTAGGTCTTAGTGGTGGTATCGATTCTTCACTGGTAGCCGCTTTATGTAAAGACGCTTTTGGCGATGATCTATTAGGAGTTCTGCTGCCAGCCAGTGGTACCGTTTCTAAAGATATTAAATATGCCACTAAATTAGCTGAAGAATTTGATATTGACACGAAAACAGTTAACTTAGAAGAAATTAATGATAAAATTGAGGAAACTTTCCACAACATTGATATTACAAAAGCGGAAAGAGAGTACTGTCCTCAATCCAAAATACCATCTAGTGATCCCGCTGAACAAAATATTCAAACCCGTTTAAGAATGTTAACCCTTTATTATATTGCTGAAAAATTAAACTATGTAGTAATGGGTACTAGTAACAAAAGTGAAATCCTTTCTGGATACTATACATTACATGGTGATGAAGCAACTGATTTAAGGCCATTAGGAGACTTAACTAAAACAAAAGTTTGGGAACTTTCCAGACAGGTTGGAGTACCAGAAGAAATTATTGACCGTGAACCAAGTGGAGGGTTAATTGGAACTGATAGTGACCGAGATGAAAAAGACCTCGGTGTTAATTACTTAACCTTTGATAAAATATATGAGGCCATGCAAAGTGGAGATGATTTGAGTCAATTTGATCAAGATGATGTTAAAAGAACTAAAGAATTAATTGATGCTGCCCAAGACAAAACAAAAACTCCAACTTTTCAATTAGATTAATTATAAATATAAAAATGCCGGGTTAAACCCCGGCATTTTCTATCTTATTATTTAATTACTAAAAGTTTTGTTTCTATTTTTGGTCAGTTCAACTTTTAATTTATCTCCATCTTTAATCCTACTTTGTAATTTGGCCTTTTCTCCATTGACCAATATTTCCAAATTGCTTTTCATTGCATCTGAAATATTATAATTAATATGGTCAAATACTCTATCAACTGTCAATTTTTTAGAATAAGCTTCGATCTCATCTTCATCTTCAATCTTATAGTTAAGATCCACTTCTTCACCATTTACCTTTATTTCCCAAAATTTATTTGGAATGGTTAATTCACTGCCATTAAATTCAATCTCAATTTCATCATTTCCCTCTGTTTGCAAAAACTCACCGATTGTTAAATTATTAGTTTCTTTTTCTTCAAGAGTTAAAGATAGGTTGTCTTTTAATGTCTTCTCAAGATTTATCATCTGTCCCTCTTTTTTTATTTGATAAGGAGATTTAACAATTTCTTTTTTATCACCATTAAAATAAAATTCAATCCGTTCATTTTCTAACATATCTTTAGGGATCTCTAAAATCTGAGCAACTCCATCTTTAATAGTATTGGGAATTTCATATTCTACATTCGCTCCATCTTTTACTGGAGTATCTTTCGTAACCCATTTTCCATTTTGATAGATTTGGGTTTTTACTTCATTTTTACTACCGTCTAAGTATAAATCATATGAAACTAAATCCTGTTCTGGAATTATATCTTCTATTAGTGCTTCAGCATCTTTACCCGGTGTAGCATATTCAAAATTAATTTGATCACCAGTTTTAACTTTGGTCTCGATACCGGCTTCTCTTCCATTGAGATATAATGAACCTCTTTTTCCAAAATCACCTTTTACTGTTTTCAAATCTCCATTTACAGTACAGGTTAAACCCATCCCCATCGAAGGGCTCATCTTTTCAATATCAATATCAGCAGCTAAAAGGGCATCTGCAATCGTTGGTTGAGATAGAGTAAGTAAGTTAACAATTTCTCCATTTACCTCTACATCAATAAATACCGCTTTATTTTTAGTTTCATTGGTAGTTACCGCAATACCAATCGGGGTTAAGGTCTGAGTAGAATTTATATTTTCAATATCGCCTAAAACATTATCTAGGTCATCTTTTTTGCGAATACCAATTCGATTCGGTATTAAATTAATTTTGTCAGCAAATTTTTCCTTAAGCCCCCTGGTAAGACTACCACCACCTATAAAGATAACTGCCTGGGGTGGATTTGAATTTATTTTTAAGATACTTTCCGCTATTGATTCTGTTAAGGTATCTAACTGAGGTTCAACGGTTTCCATTACACTCTGACGGTCAATTTCAACACTGTCACCTAAAATAGTGCTGACATTCATTACTTCCTCTTCATTAAGACTACATTTTACTTTTTCAGCTGTCTTATAATCAATAAGGAAGTTCTCAGAAATTTGTTCAGTAATTTCATCACCGGCAATGGGAACCATATCATATCCAATAATAGAACCATCTTTAGTTATAGCAATATCAGAAGTACCAGCCCCGATATCCACTAGTGCTAAGTTAAAAGAACTCATCGATTCAGGTATAACAACCTGAGAAGCTGCAATCGGCTCTAATGTGAGGTGCTCTACTTCTAGATTAACTCTGCTTATGACAGAAAGTAGGGAATCAATAACTACCCGTGGGAGAAAGGTTGCAACTAATTCCACTTCTAATTTTTGTCCCCGTTGTCCGATTAGATCACCAATTTCTATATCATCTAGAAGATATTTGCTTGGGCTATATCCCACAAAATGATAATTTAATTTTTCCTGACTCTTGTTTTCATTTGAACTTAAACTGCTCTGAGCTTTCTGAATAGCCATTAGTTCTAATCTATTTACATCTTCGGTTTCAATAAATCTCTTTTTATCTAAAACCGTATTAAACTCCTGTTTTACAGTTCTTAAAGCACGACCCGCTGCCGCAATCGCTACTTTTTTTAGTTCTAAACCGGATTTATCTTCTAATTCTTCCTTTACTTTTTTGACTTCATTGGCAACTTCTACCACATTATGTATCTGACCATCAAGCATTGCCCTGGTCGGATGTTCACTGACAGCAGAATGTATTATTTGATAACCTTCTTCTTTTTCCTTCATTAACAATCCTATTATTGTTCTGGTCCCTATATCCAGTGCAAAAGTTAACTCTTCGGTCATTTTGTATTTTTCCTCCTAAATAGAAAGCTTAATAAATTTTTTATTCTCTTTTATGTAATTCTATAATTATGGCTACATACCTTCATATCAAGCAATTATTGTTGAGATTCACATTTTATTTATAAGTTATAAAATTTAGATATATCCAATTATTTTTTTGATTTCTATTCTTCTTTTGAAAAAAGTTCACTATAATAACTTTCGGCATTATAGACTGCTCCTAGTGGGTTATGAGCTAAGACTCTATCTTTAACCGCTAATACTGTAGTAGGTGCTTTGGAATGTTTAAAAAAGAGGCTGTCATGTCCTACACAAAGACCTAACACCACATTAAATTCTGTCCCACATTCTGCCAGTAATTCTGCCTGACCAATTGGATTACAGCCGGCTTCAAATCCTTCAGGTGAAAATCTATCTTCAGGTGGAATATCTAAATCTGCTTTATTTATACTTCCACAGCAGCAGACAGCTGAATTCACTTCTAAACCTCTATTTTTAAAGTACTTAGCCGCAATTTTTGCTTCCTTGGCTAACCCAATACAAAAAGCAAGACCAATATTTTTAAAATCGGCTTCTATTGAATATTCGGCAATTTCTTTAAGCCGCGGCCATTTTTTGTAACCAGTAGTTTCAACATGAGCAGCTGTTTTATATAACTTAATATTATCTTGCCTTTCATATTTAGATAAAGCCTTTTGCAGCCAGTCTCCTTTATTTTGCAAGCACCAATCAGGATAGTAATCATCCTCTTTATTACAAGTTTTGGGTTCACATTGGGCACAAATAGAATTAAATTTTTCTTTCTTGCTCATCAGTTTTTTCCTCCATTCAGTAGATTATTATTTAAATTAGACTGTTATTAAATTATAAATTATATATTTTAAATGAATATCCTTTAAAATATTAAAAACATATCAATTAAGTTACTTCGTTTTGAAAATTGGTAGTAAATAAAAAAAGGGTATATTATCTTTAAATGATAATATACCCCTTAATATTTTAGCTTTTATTTTTAGAATCTGCCTCTTTTTTGTTCTCTTGAATAGTATCTTCAATAGCTTTTTTTATTAATTTATAGGTTTCTTCTTTATCTTCATGATCTGTTACAATAATATTTGGAGTTTCACCATAAAAGTATTTAAAGATTTCAAAAACAACTATACCACCAATGAGAGCGACTATTCCAATACTGATATCCTGCAGTAAGTTAGCAAGAATAAATAAAGCACCTGTGATAAGTCCAATCAAGAAAAACAGATAACTGTTCTTTTTCTGTAAAAACACAAATAGTTTCTCTTTAAGGTTAAATAGCCCTCTTTTGATATTATCACTCCCTATTATTATTTTGTCAATCCTATTTAAAGCCAGAAATCAGTTAGGTTTAATAATAGTTTTATCTTAAGCTTGTTATATTTAAATAATACAGGAATACTATATTTTAATATATAAATAAACAATTTTTGGTAAAAAAATGGTAGACCATCGGGGACTCGAACCCCGAATTTACCGATTAAGAAATATCAATTAACTTTTTTAAATCTTCACATGTTTTAATAGTATACCTTATTCTTTCTTTAAAATCAAGGAAACATATCTTATTCTTGTTTTGTTTTTATTTATTATTTTGTATTCTCTTTGCTGAAATTTTGATGAAATTAATATTATATTTATCACTTTAAAATGTGGTTTAACATACTATGATTGTATAATGAAATGGT
>CAZXRH010000019.1:0-22927 GCA_964642575.1 uncultured Halanaerobiales bacterium | reverse complement strand
ATGGTCTTGGATTACTCATATACCAAAGTTCTGCAGAAAATCCATCTGGATAACCTGCTTCTGCGAGTAATTCCTTAGCTTTTTCTGGATCATAACCATAGTCTTCTACTTCATCGTTATAACCCCAGAGTGTAGGTGGTAATGGGTTTTTAGCTGGTTCAGCTGTACCCTTATAAGCACCTTCAATGATAGCTTCTTTATCAATAGCCCAGTTCATTGCCTGTCTTACAAGTTTGTTGTCAAATGGCTCTTTTAGATTGTTCATAGCCAAATAACCAACATTCATTCCAGGTTGTGTAAGAAGCTTCAAGCTATCGTCAGTTCTAATAGATTCAATATTTTGTGGTCCAATACCGTCAATCATGTCAAGGTCGTCACCTTTCAGACCCATAACTCTGGTAGTGTTTTCAGGTACTACACTAAATACAACAGAGTCTAGATAAGCATTTTCTCCCCAGTAATCTTCATATCTTTCTAATGTGATAGTTGAACCATGTTCCCAATTTTCAAATGCAAATGGGCCAGTTCCAACTGGAGAAGTTCTAAATCCTTCTACTCCCTTTTCTTTCATAGCTTCTTCGGACACTATAAAGGCAGGGAAAGTAGCTAAGTTATAGATGAATGGAGCATAAGGTCTAGTTAATGTAATCTTAACTTGATATTCATTAACTTTTTCCACCGACTTAACCATATTATACATGTAACCCCAATAAGCAAAGTCACCTTTATGGTATGGGTGGTCTTCATTCATCTGACGTCTGAATGTAAATACTACATCATCAGCTGTAAAAGATGAACCATCATGGAATTTGACTCCCTCGCGGAGCTTAAATTCCCAGACTTTACCGTCTTCACTAACACGCCATTGTGTAGCTAAAGCCGGTCTAACTTCAGTACTTCCTTCCTTGTACTTAACAAGTCCTTCAAAAACATTTGTAATAACTTTTACAGATTCACCATCAGTGACATCGGCCGGATCTAAACGTACGGCATCAGATCCTCTACCGAAGACCAGGGTACCGCCTTTTTGCGGTTCCTGAGCTAATGCAGTTCCAAACAAACCAACAATTAATGCTGCTACTAATCCTACTACTAATAAACTTCTTCTACTCAACTTATAATCTCCTCCTCAATACTATTTATGCTAAGTATTCTATTGTTAAAAATGGTAACAACTAGGCACTGCTATGTCAAGTTTATAAGTCGAAAAAAGAAGGGTAGTTTCTTGTATATTTTTTACAAATAATTGAACTATTTATATAAGTTTAATCTAAAATACTATTTAAAAACCAGGTTACGATACTTAATATGATTGAACCAAAAACTGCACTCCAAAATCCGGCTACAAAAAATCCTGGTACTAAACCAGCTGCCAGCCAGAGCATTAGGCCATTTACTACTAGTAAAAAGAGACCCATAGTTAAAATCGTAAGAGGTAGGGTTAAAACTATAAAGATGGGTTTAATAATTACATTTACAATACCAAGGATTAAAGCTGCCACAAAACCGGCAAAAACACCTTGAATGGACATTCCCGGTATAATATAGGCAGTCACAAATAGGGCTACCATAGTGATTAGTAGTTTAGCCAACATTCCTTTTCTTTTCTTTTTAAATTCGTAATTATAAGTAGCCATTAATAATCAACCTCCTAGAGATATTTGTCTAAACCTTTATCTTTTAAAAGTCTCCTTAACTTTTTAACATCCTGGGCATTATTTTTATTACAAACTAATACTGCATCTTCCGTATTGACAATAATTAAATTATCTACTCCAATTGAAGTAACCAACTTATCTTCACTGTATATTATTGAGTCATTGGTATTGATGCTAATATGATCTGAATTTACATTTATTACATTATCCTCTTTATCTTTTTTATTTATCTCTCCTAGTGCAGTCCAACTACCGACATCATTCCATCCGAAGTCAGCTGGAATAACAAAAATCTCCTTTTCTTTTTCCAAAACACCATAATCAATTGATATACCGGTCATACAGGTGAACTCTTCATCAATAACATCGTCTTCATTCTTGCCTCCAATCGCTTCAGCGATTTTCTCAAGAGAATTATATATATCCGGCAAATGCTCTTTTATCTTATTTAAAATAGTCTCTGTCTTCCAGACGAACATACCGCTGTTCCAGTAATAGTCGCCTCTTTCAAAAAACTCATTTGCTTTTTCAAAATCAGGCTTTTCAGTGAACTCCTTTACTTTAAATATATCATTACCATTTTCTTTATGTACCTTATTTCCAAGGTGGATATAGCCATAACCAGTTTCTGGGCGATTGGGCTTGATTCCTAAAGTAATGATATTTTCACCTTTTTGGGCAAAACTAGAAGCACTTTCTAAGATGTTTATAAAATTATCATTATTTTTAATAACATGATCTGATGGTAAGACCACCATGGTTGAATCCGGATACTTACGGTTAATATATATTGATGCCAACCCGATACAGGGTGCTGTATTTCTTTTACATGGTTCTACTATTATATTTTCGCGCGGTAGTTCAGGCAGCTGGTCAGCTATTTTATCGACATACCTATCATTAGTTGCAATAAATACTTTATTTATATCTACCATTTCTTTTACTCGATCTACCGTGCACTGTAGCATAGTTTTATCATCATCTGTTAATTTCAAAAACTGTTTAGGATTATCTTTGCGGCTTAACGGCCAAAAGCGGGTTCCAACTCCTCCCGCCATTATTAATACTGTCTTCATTTTAAAACACTCCATTTGTAGGTTTTTTAAAAAATCGATTAATTCTTTTTAAAACACTGAATTTAGTTGCTTTTTCTATGTTATATTACAGTAGATTTAAGCTGATTCCTTCTTTTAATAACTATAAACAATTTTAGGGTTATTTTCAACAAATCTTCACTCTTGGTCTTAACAAAATTCAATCTTTTTTTATACTTTTATTGGTAAGTGAACTTTATTAAATTAAGAAAGAAGGAATTATTTAACTTTTGTTCAATTATTATCTATAACCCAAGAAAGGAGCAAATCGTTATGAAAAAAAGAGCCGTACTCCTTTTCGCTTTTATTTTATTATTTATGTCTTTTAATGTTTCGGCTTATCAAGCAGATATTAACTTGGAAAGTAAGTTTGGAGACTTAATTATAACCGACACTTTCTCTGGTACTAATCTTAAAGAAGAAAGTACACTTTCTTTAAAGACCCTTATGCTTAAGGCAAACTTTAACCAATATATCTTTAAAGAATGGGCTGATTTTTACTCTGTAACTTTAGGTAGCAATTTTATAAATACCTCTACCGAAGATACCAAGGTTATTAACTATACCCAGAATATAAATAATAAAAATACTAGATTAAAAGGAGAAACTAATTTAGACAGCTTTTATTTTGATTTCCTATTAGCAAATTACCTTTTAGATTATTCAACACCTAAACAAAGTTTTCTAATACTAATTGGGTTTGAATATGACAGTTACAGCTATGAAACTGAAAATGGAAGTTCATATGATTATGCAACTGATACTCAAACAAATATTAATAGTAAGATTCAAAGCCAAAAGGTAAAAAACCATATTCCCTATTTGGGTATAATTTTCAATAAAAACTTTACAAATAATATAAAAAACAGATTTATCGTTAAATTTTCTCCTTATACTTACTCAAATATTTCAAGCAATAACTATTTTGATGATTATACTGTTGATTCCACTAATTCCGGTACTCTAATCTCTGTAAAAGATAATGTTAGGTATAGTATAAATAAGGATATGTATTTTACCGGTGGGGCTCAATATAAATTATTGACTGGTAATGGGTCAGGTACGCGTTATTATTACAGCGGTCCTTCAGAAGGTACTTCTATTAATCTAGATTCTGAACTTGAATTAGAAGAATACAGCCTTAACATTGGTATTCAGTATCTTTTTTAATTAATATATAGAAAAATCATTTTGTTTTTAAAATAATAAGCACTTGAATCCCCGTTTTTTAACGGGGATTTTTTTAATTTAGCTTTAAAGTTAAATATCTTTTTATTATAAAGTTCACTTTTTAAAACAGCCTCTGTTCCCTGCTTAATTAAGGGTTTTTAAATTATATGTATTTAACTTCTTAAAAATAATGTTAAAAATATGTTAATATACTTGACTTTCAGTTTTAATTCCTTATAATAGTATTCGCGAAACATTGAAAGGAGGTAATATAAATGAACTTTGGTAAAAAAGTTAAATGTGATGTTTGTGGAACACGCAATTGGTCAGGTCAAGAATTCTGTGAAAAATGTAGTACAAAGCTTGACTATGAAAATATTGAGAACGTTGCTGAAAAAGTAAGAAAGAAAATTGCTTAACACTCGCTACTATTAACTCCCCCTTAATATCCTCTTCTTAAGCTCTCTCTTTTTTTCTTTCCTTCTTCCCTACCTACATATTTAATATCAACCTATAATTTTAATTATTGACAACCATCAGGTATTAATTTACAATTAAAACAGTAGTTAATACTTGATATAAGGTTGGGATACATAATGGAAAATATTTATCTGGATAATGCAGCTACCACCAAAGTTATACCAGAAGTAATAGAAAAGATCAATGAGGTATTAGAAACACATTTTGCAAACCCTTCCTCTCTTCATAAATTAGGAATAAATTCTGAAAAAATTGTTAAAAAGGCTCGTAAAAATATTGCTGAAACCTTAAAATTAAACCCTGCTGAAGTGATATTTGCCGGTAGTGGAACCATTGTCAACAATATTGCTATTCAGGGTACAGTAAAAAGGTTAAAAAAGTTTGGCAAAAGAATCATAACTTCCAAGATTGAACATAAATCAGTTTTGGATATATTCAGTTATCTACAAAAAGAAGGTTTTGAGGTCAAATATATACCTGTTGATCAAAAAGGAATAATAGATTTAAATAAATTAGATGAAGCTCTTAATGAAGAAACTATTTTAGTTAGTATCATGGCTGCTAATAATGAAACCGGTTCTTTGCAACCCTTACAAAAGGTTTCTAAACTTATAAATCAGTTTGAAAATCTCTATTTTCATGTAGATGGTGTACAGGCTTTTGGTAAAGTTCCCTTAAATATAAAAGAGCTTGGCATAGATTTATATACAATCAGTGCTCATAAAATTCATGGACCTAAGGGAGTTGGGGCTCTCTATATAGATAATGATATTATAATTGATAAAATACTTTTTGGCAGCAATCAGGAGCAGGGATTTTACCCCGGGACAGAAAATACCCCTGGTATTGCTGGGTTTGGCCAAGCTGTAAACTGTCTTCCGAATAAAGAACAACTTGAAAACATAAGTAGTTTAAGGGATATTTTAAAAGATGAGATAAAAGAAGAAATATCAGATGTGATAATCAATACACCTACCGGGAAAATGGCAGCTCCACATATTTTAAATGTTTCATTTGCTAATATTAAAGGAGAAGTTTTAGTACATAGCCTTGAAAAAGATGGCATATATGTTTCAACCGGTTCTGCTTGTACTTCCCGTAAAGATAAAATAAGTCATGTAATCAAGTCTTTAAATTTACCAAAAAATTATAGAAATGGCTCTATTAGAATTAGTTTAAGTCCCTACAATACAAAACAAGAGATGGAATTTACAGTTCAATCACTAAAAAAACATGTGGAAAGCTTAAGAAAGATTATGAGGTGAAGAAAATGAATAATCTATATTTAATCCGTTATGGTGAAATCGGTCTTAAAGGTGAAAACAGAAGCATTTTTGAAGATAAATTAATGTCTAATATTAGAAAAGCAATTAAACCAGAAGATAAAAGTTTAAAGATATATAAAACACCGGGACGTATCTTTTTAGAGACAACAGCTGATCCTCAAATTGTTAAAGGTAGACTATTAAAAACTGCCGGGCTCGTTTCATTTTCTCCAGTTAAAAAGTTAAATTTAGAATATGAGGAAATTCAGGAAAGTGTATTAGACTCTGCAAAACAATTTATGAAGGACAAAGAAAAAGTCACTTTTAGGATTAGTGCCAGAAGAAGTAATAAAAAATACGAGTACGATTCTATGGAACTTCAATATAATTTAGGAGAATACGTTTTAGAAAGTATTGGAGAAGATAAAATTAGTGTTGATCTACATGAACCAGATTTAGATATACATGTGGAAATAAGAAAAAATCATGCCTATGTTTATTCAGAAAGCTTTGAGGGTATGGGCGGTTTACCGGTTGGAACCACCGGTAATGTTGGTCTAATGCTATCAGGCGGTATAGACAGTCCTGTAGCAGGTTATATGGGACTTAAGCGAGGAGTAAAGCTAACACCTATCTATTTTCACAGTTTTCCCTTTACCAGTGACCGTGCTAAGGAAAAAGTTATTGAATTAGCTGAAGTATTAGCTAAGTATCAAAATGAGATTGATTTACATGTAGTAAACTTCACAGAAATTTTAAAGGAAATAAATGAAAAGTGCCCCGAAAAGTTAATCACTCTTATCATGAGGAGATTAATGATTAAAGTTTCGGAAAAAATTATGGAAAATCAAAATGGAAAGGCAATCATAACCGGAGAAAGTATAGGTCAGGTGGCCAGTCAAACTTTAGAAGCTCTCAAGGTAACTAATAACGTACCTAAACTACCAATCTTAAGACCACTTCTCGGCTTAAACAAAGTACAGATTGTTAACCTGGCAAAAAAGATCGGTACTTATGATATTTCAATTCAGCCCTATGAAGACTGCTGTACTGTTTTTGTTCCGGATAGCCCTGAAACTAGACCTACTATCCAACAGATAAAAGAAGGCGAAGAAAATCTTAATATTGACGATATGATTGAAAAAGCTGTAAAAGAAGTAGAAGTTATTAATATACGACCTTACTAACTTTAAATTATTGTTCATTACCACCGTTTTTTAAAAAGTTTAACTTATTGAACATATCCCAAAAGGATTTTGATTTAAAATGAGTAGGTTCTTCATATATTATTTCTTCATCATTAATAATATATTCAGCATTTGTAAAAAACTGGACGTTATAGCTTCCACAGATCTCTTCCAGTTTTCTTTTTGACCTTGCCAGCCATTCTAACCCCACCTTAGAAGTGCCGTGGCAGTCTGAGGCAATAACCTGAACCAGGTAATTATCAACTAGTTCAAGAGCAGTCCTTTTAACCTCATTGCCGTAAACACCAAATAGGCTGCCGGCATTTAGCTGAAAGATAATCCCGTCTTTAACCCATTTATATAAGACATCAGGGTTTTTAATTACTTCTTCATTTCTTTCCGGATGAGCAATTACCGGTTTATATCCCAACACACTTAAATCATAAAAGATCTGATCTAAGTACTCTGGCATATAATTCATCGGCATTTCTAAAAGTAGATATTTACTATCATTTATACTCAAAATATCTTTTTCTTTGAATTTCTTGATTAAATCCGGTGTAATATAGATTTCATGGCCGGGCAGTATTTCTACCCCTATATTCTTTTCTTTTAAAATTTGATTTGTTTTTTTAACTTTCTCTTTTATGGACTTACCTTCTATTTTATAACTTTCTTCCATATAATGGGGAGTAGCTACGATTTTATGAATTTCATATTCTTCAGCGGTTTTAATAATCTCTAAAGTTTCTTTTTGGGATTTAGCACCATCATCAACTTTCGGCAGAAGGTGACTATGAATATCAATCATAACATTCACCCTTTTTAAGTTTTTTAATAGTTTATTGATTCACGTCTTGATACCCCAATATCAGTTCTAAAATGCATATCTTCAAAATTAATTTCTTCAATATACTCATATACAAGGCTAATCGAGTCTTCAAGATTATCAGCTAATACAGTTAAGCCTAAAACTCTACCTCCTGCTGTATAAAATCTATCTCCTATTTTAGTCGTACCAGCATGAAAGACCAATAGATTATCATAACGGTTTAGATCATCTAAACCCTTGATCTCTTTTCCCGTATCAAAGGTAAGTGGGTATCCGGCTGAAGTTAAGATAACACAAACTGCAGCTCTGTTATCCCATTCTATTTTAGTATGATCCAACTCTTCATCAATTGTTTTATTAAAGATATCTATGATATCATTATCCATTCTTGGTAAAATCACCTGAGTTTCAGGATCACCAAAGCGGGCATTGAAGTCTAATACTTCTGGTCCCATATCAGTTAATATCATGTTTATATATAGAATACCTTTATAATTTAAGCCTTCTTCATTAAAAGCATCTAAAGCAGGTTTCAGTACTTCATCATGAATTCTAGTTTTTAGTTCTTCACTCATAAAAGGTAGTGGGGAATAAGAACCCATACCACCGGTATTAGGACCTTCATCTCCATCAAAAACAGCCTTATGGTCCTGGGCAAACTCTAAAGGAATAAAATCTTTACCATCTGTAAAGACCATCACAGAGATTTCTTCTCCTTCCAGGAAGTTTTCAATTACAATGCGGCTGCCTGCATCTCCAAAAACCTTATCTTCCATAATCCTGGTAATAGCCTCTTCTGCCTGCTCTTTATTAGTTGCAATAACTACTCCTTTACCAAAGGCTAACCCTTCTGCTTTGATTACCAATGGATAGTCGGCATCTTTTAAAAATTCCATTGCATCTTCTGGTTCTGTAAAGACTTCAAATTCAGCTGTTGGAATATTGTGTTTTTTGAGGATGTTTTTGGCAAACACTTTACTGCCTTCTACTCTGGCAGCCAGTTTGTTGGGGCCAAAAATTCTTAAACCCCTTTTTTCAAACTCATTTACAATACCTTTGACAAGCGGTTTCTCTGGACCAACTACAGTTAGATCAATTTTATGCTCATAAGCCCAGTCCGCTAGTGTGTTGATATCACTTGCAGCAATATCAACCCGTTCAGCCAGGTCGGTCATTCCATCATTACCTGGAGCCACATAGATTTTATCTACTTTTTCACTCTGATATATTTTCCATATCAAAGCATGTTCGCGTCCACCATTTCCAACAACTAATACTTTCATAGTTTACACTCCTTGTATTATATAATTGGAGAATATGATCTCCCTTAACTAGATTTAGACTTTAATTATTTTCTGATGATTGCATCTTCTCTACCTGGTCCGGTTCCAATAACTGTTATAGGAATCCCAATCTCTCTTTCAATCATATTTATAAATGCTTGCGCATTTTCGGGCAGTTTATCAAATTCTTGAAATCCTGAAATATCTTTTTCCCAGCCTGAGAAACTTTCGTATTTGGGTTCACGATCACCCTTAAGTCCGGCTTGCGAAATACTACACTGGTCTTTTTGATACGAAGTACAGACTTTAATTTCATCAAGTCCACTTAAAACATCTACTTTTGTTAAGACTAGTTCTGTTAAACCATTAACCCTTACTGCATATTTGAGTAGTGGTAGATCTAACCAACCACATCTTCTGGCTCGGCCGGTAGTTACACCATATTCATGACCCTTTTCCTGTAAGAATTCACCCATTTCATCAAATAGTTCAGTAGGGAAAGGGCCTGCTCCTACTCTTGTTAAATATGCCTTTGCTACTCCTATTATATCATCAATTCGGGTAGGACCAAAACCAGTGCCTGTACAAACCCCACCTGAAGTCGGATTAGAAGAAGTAACATAAGGATAAGTACCATAGTCGATATCTAATAAAGTACCTTGTGCCCCTTCAAAAAAGATATTTTCGTCATTATGATAAGCTGCATCTAAAAGCAGGGAAGTATCGTTTACATGTGGTCTGATTATCTCGGCTGCTTTTAAATATTTATCTAAGATTTCTTCATATGAAAATTCCGGTTTATTATATACTTTACTAATAATTAGATTTTTATATTCTAAAATGTTTTTTAACTTTTCTTTGAAAACTTCTTCATTAATTAAGTCACAGATTCTAATCCCACGGCGGGCTACTTTATCTGTATAGGCTGGACCTATACCTTTTTTTGTAGTACCTATCTTATTATCACCTTTACGTTCTTCTTCAAGTCCATCAAAGGTTTTATGGTAGGGCATTACTACATGAGCCTGCTCACTTATGTGGAAATTATCAAAGGTTAAACCTCTCTTTTTTAACCCTTCCATTTCTTCAATAAGAGCAATAGGATCAATTACAACCCCATTACCGATCACACTCTTTTTCTCTGGATAAAGAATTCCAGAGGGAATTAGGTGTAGTTCATATTTTTCATCATTTACTATTACGGTATGGCCTGCATTATTTCCTCCACTAAATCTTACTACATAGTCGGCTGTTTCTGCTAATTTGTCTGTTACTTTACCTTTACCTTCATCTCCCCATTGGGCACCTATTACTACCTTAACTGACATATAATTGCTTAAGTATAGTTACTTAAGCTTCCCCCTTTCAAATATGTAATCAATTTCTTTGATAAAGTTTTCATAGTCAAATATTTGATTTAACTGCTCTTTACTTAAGTATGTCATAACTTCCCCATCATTTTCAATCATTTTTTGAAAACTTTCATTATTTTCCCAGGATTTCAGGGCATTTCTCTGAACTAACTCATAAGCCTTCTCTCTTTTAAGTCCTTTCTCAATCAAAGCCAACATGACTTTCTGGGAATAGATTAAACCATTTGTTTTATTTAAGTTAATCTCCATTGTTTTTTCATTTACTTTTAAGTTCTCTAAAACATCATTAAATTTAGTTAACATATAATCTATTAGGATAAAACTATCTGGTAGGATGATTCTTTCAACTGAAGAGTGAGTTAAGTCTCTTTCATGCCATAGATTAACATTTTCCAGGGCGGGAACCATATTACCACGTACTACACGTGCTAGACCACTTATTCTCTCTGTTACAATCGGGTTTTTCTTGTGAGGCATGGCAGAAGAACCTTTTTGACCTTTTGAAAAGTTTTCTTCTACTTCCAAAATATCTGTTCTTTGCAAGTTCCTAATTTCAGTTGCAAACTTCTCTAAAGAAGAAGCAATTAAATTTAACTTACTAATTAAATCTGCATGTCGGTCTCTTTGTAATATTTGATTTGTAATCTGTGCTGTATCTAATCCCAACTCTTCCATGACAAGCTTTTCCACTTCGGGATTGATGGTAGCATAAGTACCAACTGCACCTGATATTTGACCAACTTTTATAATTTCTTCTAACTGTTTTAATCTTTTTTCATGTCGTTTTACCTCAGTATACCAAACTGCTAATTTCAAACCGAAAGTAATTGGTTCAGCATGTATACCATGGGTTCGTCCGATCATAACCGTTTTTTTATGTAATAATGCTTTCTTTTTAATTGTTTCTTTTAACTTTGCTAAATCGGATTGAACCAATTCTAAAGCTTCACTTAACTGAAGGGCTAAACCAGTATCCTTGATATCATTGGATGTAATCCCTTCATGGATATATTTAGACTCATCACCCAGGTTTTCATTGACGGCCTCAATAAAAGCCAGCATATCATGTCTGGTCTTCTTTTCAATTTCTTTTATTCTCTCTACTTCAAAAAAAGCATTATTTTCAATTTTTTGTTGGGCTTTTTTTGGTACTTCACCTAACTGCATACGCGCCTTTACAACTGCTAACTCTACATCTAACCATTTTTGGAACTTATTTTTTTCACTAAATATATTTTTCATCTCAGGACGAGAATATCTTTCAAGCAAGGTAATCTTCCTTTCTGTATTTGTCTTTTCCGACTTAATATTAGCAAATATGGTATATGGTGTCAAGTTAGGAATTATTCAGGTCTGAATACTTTTTCAATAAAATTTTGCATTGTATTTTCTTACGAAAAGTTGTATAATTTTTTATGAGGGTGAGTTAAAAATTGGAAAATATAAAACTAATCGAACACAAAAAAATTAGAATATGTTGTGATAATGAAAAGCAAAGTATCGAACTAGGACGCGAAAGTATCAATCATGGCTTTTTAAAAACATTACCGGGCCCCGCACTTCCGGTATTTTTGTATCTTATCACACACCTTGATGATAACAATTATATTAAAACCAATCCTGCAATTTTGGCAGGATTTTTAGCCCTTGACCGTGAAAAGATAAAAGAAGGCTTAAATATTTTAGATAATAATAACTATATAGATTTAACCGAAAAAAAAGAAGGCAATTATACCTATAAAATTAAGTTGAATCTTAATAAGATTGTTGGTTCCACATATTGTAAAAATGAAAATCCTAAACAAGAAAATCTGAAAGAGTTCAGAACTAAAGTTCTGGAAAATAAAATTAAGAACCTTAAGGAAAAAGATTTTCAAAAAGCTTTGATCAGTTTTTTACCAGATGGTGTTGAACATTCATTAATAGAAGAAGAGATCGAACACTGGTTGCAAGACTTTGATAAGAATATGATTAAAGAACTGATTAGAAGGGTTGATAAGTGGATTAATAATAATAAAAAATCCAGTAAGGAAGGTTTTTATTACTTACACGGTATTGTTGATGATTGGTATAATAAAGAAATATTTGATTATGATAGATTAAAATACTTTGATAGAATGTATCGTGAAACCAATGAACTAGCTAGATGTTATGGATTGAAGAATTGGTATAATGTAAGTGAATCACAGATGGAAATTTTTTATGACTGGTTAAATGATGAAAATGGAATTAATCTATCAATTGCAAAATTCGCTGTAAAAGAGGCGTTTAAAAGGAAAAGTGATGGACAACCCTCTTTAAAATATATTGAAGATAATTTTATTATCCCTTTAAAAGAAAATGATATTAAAAATATTGATCAGGCAAAACAGGTTCTAAACAACGACTCAATTCAAAAAGATACCCCAAAAGAGACTAATGTTGAAGATAGTGGACAAAAAAGTGATTGGGAAACTTTTGAATGGGATATAGAAGACCTTAACTAATGTTATACAGGAGGAAAAAAGATGGCTTTAGAACAAAATTATCCCCAGGAATTGGAAGAAAGTGTTGAACAGGAATTTCAATTACTTTCAATTCTCTTACAATATCCCAATAAAATAGATGAAGTAGCCGATGTATTAGAAACTAAACATTTTCTTAATCCAAAAGCACAACTTATCTATGATATCCTTTTAAAACAATTTGAACGGGATAATCAGATTTCAAAGACAAAATTGTTTTTAAAACTTAAAAATGAAAATGTCGTAAAAAGACCAGAAGAAATGATCGAAAATTTAACTTCCGGTTTTAACACACCTGAAGAATTAAAACCAACCATAGATATCATAAAAACAAATCACCAAAAAGATCTTTTAATGAGAGCTTCTAAAAAGATAGATAAATTGGCAAAACAACAGGAACTTGAAATATCCGAATATCAATCAAGAGCCCAGGAAATTATCTTTACTGCAACTAATGAATCATCTGATTTAGATAAACATATTTATACAATGGAAGAAGCCCTTTTAGAATCTTTCGAAGCTTACTTAAATAGAAAAGAAAAAAAGGTGGATGTTGGTTTACAAACCGGTTTTATGTCACTCGATAATTTAATTGGTGGATTTAAAAAAGGTCATCTAAATGTAATTGCGGCTTCTACCAGTATGGGTAAAACAGCTTTTGCAATTAATATTGCTAAAAATGTCTTAAAAAGAAATGAAAAGACTGCTATTATTAGTCTTGAGATGGAAGCTCAAGAAATTGTAGATAGAATGATAATCCAGGAAGCTAAAGTTAACGGCTGGAAATATAATCAGGGTGAAACAACCGATGAAGAGGATAAACGAATCTCAAAGGCTTTAGATGATTTACATGAATTTCCCCTCGCCATCTCTGATGAAAGAGGTCTAAATGTAGCCCAAATTAGAGCTCGCTTACGCAAATTTAAAGCCCAAATGGATGGGCTCAGCCTGGTAATCATTGATTACCTGCAGATGATTCAACTACCGGAAGAACATGCTCAAAATACTGCGCGAGCTGTCGGTGAAATTGTTTTACAGCTAAGAAACTTAGCTTCAGAATTAGAAGTTCCGATCGTATTAATTTCACAGATCAGTAGAAGTTTTACTTCTCGACAAGATAAAAGGCCGGTCCTTTCTGACCTTAGAGATTCTGGTAATATCGAGGAAGTTGCTGATGGTGTAATCTTTTTATACCGTCATGCTCATACCAGTGCAGCAGCTCGGGAAAAAGCAGAAGCTGAAGGTACAGAACAGGATACAGAAGTCATAATTGCCAAACAGCGTACTGGACAAACTGGTTCTATTAAACTGCATTTCGAAGAAGACTACATAGCATTTGTAGATCCAGAAAATGTTTCATTTGAAGGTATGATACCTAATGAGTAAAGATTTAGATTTAAAAATTGTTTTTGAGTTTACAAATAAATATGAGAAATTAAAAAAAGAAGGGGAAATCTCGGAAGAAAAATTCAACGAGATTTTATCCCTTCTTGATAATTTAGAAGAAATTTCTCAAAAAGAACTTGAGAATAAATTAAAAGACGTAACTTAATTCCACATTTAAGGCTGCTTCAGGAAAACTCACTCCACCTGCAAAATCTTGGTCAGCTTCTCCACTTAAATAGGAGAGATTAATATTTAATGTGGTATTGGTTGTTAGCTGATTTTGATAGTTTGGTATTAAAGCTGTACTGCCATCTTCAAGTGAAGTTAAGGAGAAAAATCCAATTGAGCTGAAATCATTGATACTATAACTTACATTTGTTAATAAGATATCAAAGTATTCATCTCCACCTAACAGTTTAGTGGGATCTAACCCAACACCAGCACCTGCTAGTGAATTAATTAGGACCCTCAGCCCTTCATTTTTTTCTATCCTATGATATTCTCCCTGCATGTAAAGCCGATTTCCAAAACCCTGATTTAAAAAGTAACTATAATCAGTTCCGACCATAAAAGCCTGAGTATTAACTTCGGGGATTGTGGTAGTCTGATAATTTATATTTGTATAAGCCCCGTATAATCCCGCATTTTTAATATCTCCTTTAAAAGAAAGGCCCCAGCGATTTATATCACTCACTTGTGAATCCTGTTTTACATAATTGAAACTTACATCATAATCCTTTATTAATGTTCTCGCTCTAAAACCATATTTATCATAGTTTTTAGTAGGATCTACATCATTATTAAACTCTGTGACAAGGGAAACATTACTATACCAGTTGATGGGATAATGAAATTCTACAGCATTTACATATTTAGCAGATGTTTCTTCATCAAGCGCTTCAGCTCCCAAACTATAATCAACCGGATTAATTAAAGAACCAAAAGACCAGGAAATGGGTTGTTTACCCAAGGTAACTCTTGTGCCTATAAATTTGTTACGAATATATGCTTTTTTTAAAGTTATATCAAATTCTTGCTGCAAATTATTATTAGATGCAGTGATTTCAAAATTAGCATTATTAAAGTCTAAATTTAGATTTACAGTTTCATATATATAATTTTCATTGGTTTCTTCAAAAAATATTGAGTTTAAGCCAGTTGAAACTTCGCCTCCGAATTGATAAGAAGAGGCTAGAGCATGTGAAGCAGTAAAAATTAAGACAAGTGTTAAGATGGAAACTATTACTTTTTTAGATAACAATTTCTAAACCTCCTCGAGATTTATTGTAAGGATTCCAATGAAAAAGTTCCTTCTGGTATTTCTGGGTTAAATTCTATCGAATCAATTACAAAAGTGGTACTAGTATTTTCTCGCAGTTTATTTTCCATAATTGTGCGAATTGGATACCATCTACCTTCAATTTCCTCTACTTCAGTTACTTCCGCTACTTTTAATAACTTACCGCTTTCTGCATAAAGTTCTTCTCTTAAACCGATAAATCTTTCTTTATCTATCCAGGCAATTCTTTTGTAATATGATACCTCTGCCCCTTCTACTTTAACAGCTTCAATCTTATAACAGGGTCTACCTTTATATTCAACTTCGCCAACTAATTCGAAGTTATATAATTCAGTTAGCTTTTCAGACTCCATCATATCTTTATAAGAAAAGTCGCTGCCCATCATACCTCTTTCAAGCATATGGCCGGATAATTTTACGACATCTTCAGCATCAGGAAAAAACATCCAGAGGTTATCTTCTCTTTTTAAAAATTTGGTGCCCCGGTCCATAGGATTTGTAAAGCTCACTAAAGCTTTATCTCCTTCAATTAAGTTAACCATCTTTTTCTCTAACTCTCTACCAGCATTATTTATAATCATAGTTGATTCTACTCGTGCTGACTTTAAAAATTCATTATCATCTCTTTGTTGGATAATCTCTTCAGCAGTAATAGCCAGAGCCTGTGAACTAAAGATAAAGACTGATAATAGAACTAAAACAGCAATTTTTTTATAATTCATAATTTTGCACCTCCATTAAATATTCCTTAAAGCATCATGTGGTTCCATTTTAGCTGCCCGTCGGGCTGGAATTATACAAGTCAGGGCAGTCACTATTGTTCCAAGAATAAAGCCAAATATTACATTCTCAATATTATAGACCGGATAGATCACCGGATTCATAAATACTTCTTCAATAGTACTCTGCATAACCTGAGTATAGTCTATTCCAACAACTGAGAGATATTTAGTTAAAGCACCTCCGGCAACTGCACCAATGAAACTACCAACAAGTCCTAAAAATGTTCCTTCAATGATAAACATTGTTAATATTTCACGGCTTTTCAAACCCAGGGCTTCCATCATACCGATTTCTTGTGTTCTTTCTTTTACAATCATAACCATTGTGTTAATAACCACAATTGCTGCTAGTAATAACAATAAGATATAGATAACATTATAGATATATTCAGCTACATTAAATAATTTTAAGAGAGGATTGGCCTCTCCCCAGGTCTGAACAAGATATTTATTCCGATTATCTGTTGAATTTATCAAACTTTCTATACGTGGTTCTATTTCTTCTGCAGCTCCCATAGATTTGGTTTTTAAAAGTATTTCGGTGGCACTGTCCTGCATGATTAGAATTCTTTGGGCTTGATCTAATGGTAAATAAAATAATCTATTATTAATTAAGGGTAAATAATGATCAACTTGGCCTACTATTTGAAAGGTCGAGCCTTTAAAAGCATCAAATGAATTTTTATATAAAATTGTTACTTTATCTCCAACCTTTTTATTTAATGAATTCATGAGACCTTTTCCCATGACTACTTCTCTTTGTCCCATTTCAACCATTCTACCTTCAACTAATTTTGATTCAATTTCTGTAAACTGTCTTTCTTTTTCAGGTATTACACCCCATCCCATCATCCGAACAATTTCATCATCAGGACTTGCCATTGCGCCAAACCTTAAACGAGGTATTGCCAGTTCAACTCCCTCTTCTTTTTCCAGTGTTTCGGCCATTGGTACTGCTCCCTTACCATTGAAACCATCAACGGGATGGATTAAAGAAAGGAGCTTTTCTTTTTTGTCATACTCTTCATCTATAATTCTAATATGACCAGAATCATATTGCACATATAAAGTATAAGAGGAATTCAAAACACCAATTACAAGTCCTCTTGCAAATATTACAACCATTACAGCAATTGCTATTGCTACGATCGACACAAGGGTTCTCATTTTATTGCGAAATAAGTTTCTTCCGGCCAGAATTGTTAAAAATTTCAACTGCTGCCACCTCCCCTATCTGTGGTATATTGCTTTAACTGGATCTTTATTTGCTCCCCATCTTGCCGGTAAAATGCTGGCTAGAGTCGAAACAATAATTCCAAAAAAGAATATGAATATAAATGCTTCTGGGTGCCAGCCACCGTATATTCTACCTGCAATCGGCATTCCAAAGGAGGTAGTTCCTTCCGTCATGGCAGACACACTAATCCCTATACTATTTAACAAATAGACACCAATCCCGCCAAATATTATACCGGCTGTTGAACCAACCAATCCAATTCCAGCGGATTCTATTACAAATAAATATACAATTTCTCTTGCTTTTAAGCCTAAGGCTTTCATCATTCCAATCTCTTCTAATCTTTCCAGGGCGGAAAGAATAACAGTATTTATTACCCCCACTGTTGCTAAGAGGATAATGATAGCTAACATAACTAAGTTTTCCACATTGCCCTGACGCATCATAGCGAGAATTTCTTTTGACATCTGTTCCCAGTCATAGGCTCTAATACTTAATCCGGCCTCTTTAAATCTATTATTAAGATTAGCTGCCATTTCAATTGACTGATCTCTATCTTCTAATTTAAATAGATATTTACTAACATTGTTCTCAATATTTAAAGATTCCTGTGCCAAAGATAATGGAATGAAAACATTCATTTCATTAATCATGGGGTTGGGTGTATCTAAAACTCCCTGAAGTTCGGCATCAATAGTGTTAAAAGTTCCTTCTTTTGTTTTAAATAAAAGAGTAACATAATCTCCAACTTCAAAGCCCATCATATCTGCTAAACTTTTACCAATCATCGCATTTACTCCTGGACTTAACATTTCCCCTTTGAAAACATATTCATCCAAGGTGAAAATATCTTTTTCTTTTTCAGGCTGTATTCCCACAACCGTTATGGGATATTCTTCTTGTCCGTTATTGATAGTAGCTGTAAAGTTGAGCCGAGAAGTATATTGGATAACCTTAGAATTGTTATTCCCAAATTCTTGAATTAAATTATTATCTTTCTTTATTAGATTTTCTAAGGGAGACTCTTCTCTTTCGTCCCAGTACTCTTGTTCCATAACCTGAACATGAGCAGTTTCTAAATTTATATTATTATCAATGGATATATCCCTTAGCCCAATCACTAGTGAATCTGAAACCAAAAAGATAAAAATACCAAATGAAATAACTAAAGCAGTAATTATTGTCCTTTTCTTGTGCCTAGTTAGGTTTTTTATGGCCAACTTAGTGAGGAACATCCAAATCCTCTCCCTTTTTATCAGTGGTAACTTTACCATCTCTTATTTCAATTAAACGTCTTGCATACTTCATCACCTGCGGATCATGGGTAGAGAAAATAAAGGTAGTTCCACGTTCTTGATTCATTTTAAGCATAATATCAAGAACTTCTTCACTTGTTTCGGAATCAAGGTTCGCAGTCGGTTCATCTGCTAAAACTAATTTTGGGTTTTTCACAAGGGCCCTTGCGATTGCAACTCTCTGCTTTTGTCCACCTGATAATTCATTAGGCCTTCTATCTTCAAGTCCACCTAAACCAACAGCTTCCAGTAAGTCTAATACTCGTTTTCGACGTTCCTTTTTGCTCATTTCGTCTATGATTCTAATTGCGAACTCAACATTTTCAAAAGCGGTTAAGACCGGTATCAGGTTATGACCCTGGAAAATAAATCCGAGGTTGTATCTTCTAAAATCAGACAACTCTGTTTTGGATAATTCAGACAATTTTTTAGATTCATCATAATGAATATCACCAGCTGTAGGTTTATCTAAACAACCAATTATATTCAAAAGCGTAGTCTTGCCTGAACCGGATGGACCAAATATTGTTGTGAATTCACCCTTATCAATTTCTAGAGATATACCCCTTATAGCTGGAACATCTATTTTCCCCTGGTGGTATGTCTTCTTAACATCTTCAAGTTTTAGTAATGGCACTTTTTTAACCTCCCTCTTTTTTTATCCCATGTTCAATTATATTAATAACATTATCAATTAGTGGTATAAATTCATTTAATTGATTCAAATCTTGATTTTCATAGAAGTAATCGGTGATAAAAAAACTAGCTTTATATAAAAGATGGGCTGTATACTCTATATTGATATCTTTTCTAACCTCACCACTTTTTACCGCATCTTTTAAAAGTGTTTCAAATATTTCCTCGCCAAAGCCTTTATATTTTTCAATAACAGATTGATATATCTTTCCATTTTTTTCATTCGCTATATCAGCTGCAATTTTAGCTAATTTTTTATTTTCCCGGGTATATTTAATACCAGCAATATTTAATCTACGCCAGTAATCAAAAAAATCTTCTCCATCAAAACTTTCAAGTTCCTTTTCAATATATTTTATTTCTTTATCAACAGCCTTTTTTAATATATATTTGTATAGATCATCTTTACCTTCAAAGTACTGATAAAAACTCCCCTTAGCTATTTCAGCCTTATTTACTATATTTGTTATACTGGCATTTGTATATCCCTTATCTGCAAACTCATCTAAAGCTGCATTTATAACCCGCTCTTTTTTTTCTTTTGTTAAGTTGAAAAAAGTATTGGTAGGCAACTAAATTACCTCCCTTTATTATTGTGACTTTAAATTCATGTGACTTCTTATTCATATTATAACCTGCTTAGCCGTTACTGTCAATAAATTTATATATTTATTTTGAATTAGATGAATTATTACAATAATAATTCACCTGTAAACAGAATAATTTAAATTTCACTTTACTGTCATGACAAGATTAATAGTAAATAATTCAAATATAATAATTCATGTTATTTTTTAAAAATAATTCACCCTTAAATTAAGAAAACCCCCATCTCTGGGGGTTTTGGCTCTAAATTATTTTTTTAAAAAACTGATTTACTCTTCTTTTTCTTCCTCTTTTTCTTCTTGAGCTTCTACTACTTCTATAATTAGATTAGCATAAATATCATCAAATAATTTGACGGGCACTTTATGAACGCCTAATTCTTTAATGTTTTCATCTAATGATATGTTTCTCTTATCAATTTCATAATCTTCTTCTTCGGCAGCTTCAGCTATATCTTTAGTGGTAACAGACCCAAATAATTTACCATTTTCACCTGCTTTAACCGGGAAGATAAATCTTTCATCTTCAAGCTTAGTTTTAAGAGCCTGAGCTTCTTCAGTTCGTTCAGCTTTTCTTTTCTTAGCTCTTTCAATTTCATGCTTAAGTCTTTTCTTTTCTGATTCGGTAGCTCTTACAGCATAACCTCTAGGAATCAGATAATTTCTTGCATATCCATCAGCTACTTCCACGATATCACCAGAAGCACCTAATTTATCTACATCATCTCTTAAAATAATCTCCATTATATAAAAACCTCCTTTTAACTTCGTTAATTCTGCTTTTTATTTTTGATTTTTCTAAAATCAAACCAAAAATCTACCAGTCCTAATAAGACAACTGCTGGTGGGAAAACAGGTATAAATAGTACTACTCCTGTAAATATTACTTTAAATAGTGAACTATCTGTTTTTTCATCGATAAAATACATCGCGACAGCAAATCCCTGAATTAAGGCCAAAAATAATAAAAGCATATTTAAGTTTACAAAAAATATATTACGCTGTAACAATAGTGAAATCACAATACCTAATGAAATAAACCAGCGTGGTAAAAACCAATACTTAATATTTTTATAAGTAGCCCTTTTATATCCGGTCTTTCTGATATACCAATTAGTAACATAATAGTTTAAACTACCGGTAATTATAGCAGAAATACCTACTAAAGCAGGGAATATCCTCTGTAGTAATTGGAGTTGGCTGGAGATCATATCCTCCATGCCACCCATGTTACCAGTTTGACCAATTATTCTGGTCACCTCATTAATTATAGCCTGAAAATCGATTCCCATCATATATCTGGATACATATAAAAGTAATAGATGTGATACCAATACTGCTCCTATGGTAAAAAGTAGGGTTCTTAATGGTTGAATTCCTTCTTTAATACAGTTACCAATTACAAAACCTACCAGTCCATAACCAATAACTGCCATTAGACCTAACATTGGGCCAAATAAGAGGCCACTAATTATAGCCATGATAGCAATTACGGCTGCAGTTGTATTCAAATCATATTTTAAGGTAATAACTGCTATTGGTATCGGCCAGACTATCAAAACAAATACACTGAGAAAAGGTATATATATGTTAATTAATGTTAATACTAATAGATATATAACTGCTTTAATACCGTCTTTGATTTTTTGATTCAGCATAATATTTACACCTCTATATCACAAGGACAAGGTATTGTTTAATATTTAAAGGGAGGTTATATTTAAATACCTCCCAATTTATTTCAATTTATTCTTTTACATAAGGTAATAATGCTAATTTTCTAGCTCTTTTGATAGCCTTTGTAACATCTCTTTGGTGTTTAGAACAATTACCAGTTATTCTTCTAGGTACAATTTTACCTCTATCTGTAATATATCTATTTAATGTTTTTAGATCTTTATAATCTATTTCTTTGTCTTTAGCACAAAAGAAACATGATCTATTCCGTCCTCTACCCATGATTAAACCTCCTTCTTAAAATGGTACTTCAAAATCATCATCAGGTAAATCTTGATCTTCCATATTATTGCTTTCCTGTTGATTATAATCTGAATCTGAGCGGCTATTATTTCCCTTATTATCACTAGGCCAGTCTAAGAATTTCACATTATTTGCAATTACTTCGGGATTGATATATGTCCTATTATCATTTTTACCTTGGCTCTTTCTGATTTGTAGGGAGCCTTCTACAGCTACTAATCTACCTTTACCCAGATGATGGGCAACATTTTCAGCCAATTTACGCCAAGTCACAATTTTAATATAATCAACATCAGTTTCGCCCTGTTTATTGCGATAATTTCTTTCTACAGCTAACGTAAAGTTAGCTACTGGAGTACCATTACTAGTATATCTTAATTCTGGATCACGAACTAGCCTTCCAATTAAAACAATATGATTTAACAATTAAGCCACCCCTTAATTAAACGTCTTTTCTGATAATTAATGAACGAATTATTTCACCCAATATACGATAATTATGTTCTAGATGATCTAGAACATCAGGTGCAGAGTTAAAGTTGATAAATGCATAATAACCAGTACGATAATTTTCGACTTCATATGCTAACTGTCTAGTACCCCATTCGTCAATATTATTGATTTCTCCATCATTGGCGGTAATAACAGTTTTAATTCTTTCAACTATTTCTTCTCTTTTTTCTTCATCTAAATCTGGTCTCAGCACAATCGCTGTTTCGTAATTTCTAATCTTATCCATCTTTCTTTTCACCCCCTCCATACGGTCTAAGCGGCTTCATATTTGTCTTTATGAAGCATGG
>CAZXRH010000018.1:0-22979 GCA_964642575.1 uncultured Halanaerobiales bacterium | reverse complement strand
TAGTATTCGGCCAGATGAATGAGCCCCCGGGAGCCAGAATGAGAGTTGGACTTACAGGACTGACTCTGGCAGAATATTTCCGGGATGAATTAGGCCAGGACGTACTTTTATTTATTGATAATATTTTCCGTTTCATCCAGGCCGGTTCAGAGGTTTCTGCCCTGTTAGGTAGAATGCCTTCTGCGGTAGGTTATCAACCGACCCTAGCATATGATGTTGGTGCTTTACAGGAGAGAATTACTTCTACTAAAAAAGGTTCAATCACATCTGTTCAGGCAATTTATGTACCTGCAGATGACTTGACTGACCCTGCACCAGCTACAACATTTGCACACTTGGATGCTACAACTGTATTATCCAGACAGATTGTTGAGAAGGGTATCTACCCTGCAGTAGACCCCTTAGACTCAACTTCAAATATCCTTGATCCCCGTATTATCGGTGAAGAACACTATAAAGTTGCCCGTGATGTACAGGAGATCTTACAGGAATATCAGGACTTACAGGATATCATAGCAATTCTTGGTATGGATGAACTATCAGAAGAAGATAAGATTGTTGTAAATAGAGCAAGAAGAATAGAAAGGTTCTTATCACAGCCTTTCTTTGTTGCTGAACAGTTTACCGGTCAACCCGGTACTTATGTTGAGCTAGATGATACTATTAGAGGCTTTAAAGAGATCGTTAATGGTAAACATGACGACCTACCAGAAGAAGCTTTCTACATGGTAGGTACCATCGATGAAGCAGTAGATAAAGCAGAAAAATTAAGAGCTGAAGGAAAGGCAAGAAAAGAAAAAGCTGAAGAGAAAATGGGTGAATAACGATGGCACCTAAAAACAAGATAATGCTGGAAATAATTACACCTAAAGAAACTGTATATAAAGAAGAGGTTGATGGTGTAGAAGCTCCGGCTGTTGACGGCTTAATTGGAATCTTACCTCGCCATGCACCTTTAGTAACTGCCTTAAAAACTGGTGTTATTAGAGTTAAGTTAGGTAATAAAGAGAAATTTATTTCAGTGAGTGAAGGTATCATGGATGTTAAGCCTGACCAAATCAATATAGTAGCTAGAACAGCTGAACTGCCGGAAGAAATAGATCTTGAAAGAGCCAAAGAAGCTAAAGAAAGAGCTGAAGAAAGATTAGAAGAACAGAGTTCAAAGATTGATCACTATCGAGCTGAAGGTGCTTTAGAGCGAGCTTTAGCCCGAATTAAAGCAGCTGAAAAACATCATAGTGAGTACTTTTAATAACTGTAATCAAACCCCATTTATTTGGGGTTTTTTCTTTTTTAGCTGAAGATATTCTGGTTTTAATATTTTTAACAGAATCAGATCTAATACAAAGAAATATGATGGGATAGACGGATTTTAATATCTCTTTACCTTTAAAAATTAGTATCGTACAAATTGTGATTATTACATATTTCTTTGACATTTTTGTTCTAATATATTGTATAAGTAATAATAGGATTAAATTTTTATCATTGATTTAATAGAAAATAAATTAATGCAATGTTATATAATTTTTAACCTTCAAATCTATTATAAGTAATTGATTAACAATTAAATATTGGCCAGCCATTATTTGGTATTTTCTAATAGCAAATTGGCCTTAATTAACGGTTCACATTGTTGAAAAAATACAAAAAGTATGATATTCTAACTAAGAATGTAAAGACCCTAAATGCAGGTCTTTTTAATCGAATATAGAATTAATTATATAGAGATTTTTTCGGTAATGAAAGGAGCAGATAAATTGGCCAAATTTGTTATTAATGGGGGTAACACCTTAGAAGGTGAAGTAAAGATTAATGGTGCCAAAAATGCTGCTTTACCAATACTGGCAGCTGCTTTACTAGCAGATTCTCCCAGTATTTTGAAAGACATTCCAGATTTAAGAGATGTTTCTAATTTATGTGAAATTATTAAGGGAATGGGTGCTCGTGTAGAGCGGAGCGGCCATACCGTTGAAATAGATCCGAAAAGTTTAGATAAAACTGAAACGGATAAAGAATTAGCAAAAAAACTGAGGGCTTCCTACTATATATTAGGAGTTATGCTTGCCAAACATGGTGAAGCTAGAACTTCTCTGCCGGGAGGCTGTAATATTGGAAATAGGCCGATTGATTTACACTTAAAAGGCTTTAAAGCCCTTGGAGCAGATGTCTCTTTAAATCACGGAATTGTTGAGGTAAAAGCAGATAAATTAGTTGGGGATAAGATCTATTTAGATTATCCCAGTGTAGGTGCTACAATTAATATTATGTTAGCAGCTAGTCTAGCAGAAGGCAAGACAGTTATTGAAAATGCAGCACGTGAACCAGAACTGGTTGATTTAGCAAACTTTTTGACAGTGATGGGTGCTAAAATTAAGGGTGTTGGTACTGATATCATCAAGATTGAAGGTGTGGACAGCTTAGAAGGGCGTGAACACCGGATTATTCCAGACCGCATCGAAGCAGGCACCTATATGATTGCAGCAGCCTTAACTAAAGGTGATGTTTTTGTAAAGAATGTATTGACTGAACATATAAAATCTTTGATAGCTAAATTACATGAGATGGGATTGGAAATGGTTGAGGATATTTCCGGGGTAAGAGTAAAAGGTAATGGACGTTTAGATTCTGTTGATGTTAAAACCCTTCCTTATCCGGGCTTTCCAACCGACTTACAGTCCCAGATGATGGTACTTTTAACTCAGACCGATGGGACAAGTATCATAAAAGAAACGGTCTGGGAAAATAGATTTATGCATGTAGATGAATTAAAAAGGATGGGTGCTGATATTACAATTGACGGCCATAGTGCACTTATTAGGCCGAGCAATCTCTCAGGAGCCGAGGTTAAGGTTACAGACCTGAGAGCCGGAGCAGCCCTAATTTTAGCCGGACTAATCAGTGAAGGGCAGTCCGAAGTAAGAAAAATTCATCACGTAGAAAGAGGATATGAGGGTATTGAGAAAAAATTATCCAGTCTGGGTGCGGATATTGAGAGAGTGAAATAGTGATAAATTCTTTTGAAATCCTGGAACCTCATTCCAGGGTTTTAATATTTTTATAAAATTCTAAAATTAAATAGAGGTGGCACTAGTTATGAGTTCAGAAGTTGTATCAGAACTAACTGAAATGGAAGAGTGGTTGGTTCAAAATAATGTTGCCGATAAAGAAATTTTCGTCTTAGCAACTTTGATTTTCCTTTCACTTTTAGTAATTTTTGTAGCCAAAAAGTATCAAATTCCCATTGTTGTTGGATATGTTTTTTTGGGTATATTACTGAGCGGAGATGTAATCGAGGCCTTACCTTTTTTAAGCGAAGCTCAAAAAGAGTGGTACTTATACTCGCTAGAAAGTATTAGCTATGTTACCAATTTAGCTTTAGCTTTTATAGCATTTACAATCGGTAGTGAACTATCGGTGAAAATCTTAAAAAAGATGGGCAAAAGTATTGTATATATAGTTTTACTTGAAGCGACAGCTGCTTTTACACTAGTATTTTTAGCCGTGATTGCTTTAGGTAAACCTATATATATAGGAATGTTACTGGGAGGCATAGCTTCAGCTACAGCACCAGCAGCCACAGTTATGGTTTTAAAGGAATATAAGGCAGAAGGTCCTTTAACCTCGATGATTATGGCTATTGTTGGTATTGATGACGCAATTGCTTTAATATTATTTAGTATAGTAGAACCAATTGCTTATGCCAGTCATTACGGTTCTGAATCATTATCATTTTTATCCAGTATTTCACATCCAGTAATGGAGATCACATTCTCTATATTATTGGGTGTTGGCCTAGGATATATAGGTCAAAAAATTATAGTAGATGTAGAAGATAAGACTAAAAAAATAATGACTTTAGTTACCAATATAATAGTAGCTTCCGCAATAGCAATTTACTTTAATCTATCACCTTTGATTACCAACATGGTGGTTGGATTTACCTACCGTAATTTTGCTCGTAAAAATTTAGGAATTGCCGATTACTTAGACACGATGACCACTCCAGTCTATGCGATATTTTTTATACTTGCCGGTACAGAAATCAGATTAAGCAGTGTAGCTTCATTTAGTTTCTTAGCATTAGCCTTTACATATTTACTGGCCAGGATGGCTGGAAAAGTTGGGGGTGCTTCCTTGGGAGCAATTCTCGGAGATGCCCCTGAAAAAATTAAAAAGTATGTTGGTTTTGGACTTTTTCCTCAAAGTGGGGTTGCAATTGCCTTAGCTTATATGGTCCAACAGGACTTTGCCAGTGACCCCCAGGTAGGATTATTAATCTTTAATGTTCTTTTATTTACAGCAGCCTTAACTGAAGTAATTGGGCCTTTTGCAACCAAGTATGCTGTATTTAAAGCTGGTGAGGCTCAAGTAGAACACAAATAAATAGCAAACTGATAAAAAAGAATAACTTTAAAATAAATTTTTATGTTACCAAGGAGGTAAATTAATAAATGGGTTTATCAAAAAAAATAGGTATTGATCTAGGAACTGCCAATGTTTTAATATATGAAAAAGGTAAAGGAGTAGTTGTACAGGAACCATCTGTTGTAGCAATAGATAAAAATAATGATAAAGTACTGGCCGTGGGTAAAGAAGCCCGCCGTATGTTGGGACGTACTCCCGGTAATATCGTGGCGATAAGACCATTAAAAGATGGTGTGATTGCTGACTTTGAAGTAACAGAACTAATGTTAAAACACTTTATTTCAAAGGTTGTTAAAAGAAGATTTCTCTTTAAACCCACAATTATGATCTGTATTCCAGAAGGAATTACAGGAGTAGAAAAGAGAGCTGTTATGGAAGCAGCTTCTCAGGTTGGTTCTCGTGATACATACCTGATAGAAGAACCACTAGCTGCTGCGATTGGAGCTGGTCTTCCGGTGGAAGATCCTAGCGGTAGTATGGTTATTGATATTGGAGGTGGAACCACCGAAATTGCTGTCATTTCAATGGGTGGAATAGTAGTGAGTGAATCACTTCGAATTGGTGGCGATAAGTTTGATGAAGCTTTAGTGAGATATATACGTGACAAGTATAATATGGTAATTGGTGAAAAAACAGCCGAAGAGATTAAAATGGAAATTGGTTCAGCCTGGATAGATGGAGAAAGTGAAGATTATGAGGTGCGCGGACGTGACTTAATGTCAGGTATGCCTAAAAACCTTACTATTTCTTCACCTGAAACAGTCGAGGCTTTTAAAGAAAATATTACCACAATTGTAGAAAGTGTTAGACATGTATTAGAACAAACTCCACCGGAACTGTCCTCTGATATAATGGATAAAGGTATAATTCTAACCGGGGGAGGTTCACTCTTACACGGAATGGACACCTTACTATCAAAAGAAACTAAAATTCCGGTTTCATCTGCTTCATCACCACTATCTTGTGTAGCTGAAGGAACCGGTATTGCTTTAGAAGAAATAGATAGGCTAAAAGAAGTATTGACTTCAAGTGAGATGCTGAAGTAGTCAAGAAAGTGGAAGGGATTTGATAATTTGAATAGATATATAAAGACCTTAGTTGTTTTATTAATATTCACAGTTGTAGTTAGTATCCCTATTTCGGCAGAAAGACCTCCGGTCATGATGGTAGATGAAGTTGAACGTGGTCAGACCGGTTATGCTAAAACAGTTTTTGAAGGAACAAAAGTAGAAGAATTTCCCATTGAGGTCATTAATATAGTTGAAGGTCAAAATATAGATACTGACCTGATTTTGATTAAGGCCTCTGGTGAAAAAATAGAAAAATCAGGTGGGATTGCTTCTGGAATGAGTGGAAGCCCTGTCTATATTGATGATAAACTGGTTGGTGCTGTAAGCTATAAATGGCAGAATGCTGACCATGAATATGCACTAGTTACTCCGATCATGGAAATGCTGGATATAAAAAAAGAAATAGACCAGGCCTCATTACTTGAGAATATAAGGGCAGCCAACAGTCCAATCATGGTTGGTGGCTTAAGCGGTCGTGCCCTAGATCGATTAAAAGAAGGCTTAAACATGGATGATAGTCGCTTTGTCAGTAGTTCAAGTTCAGCCGCTCAATCAGCTGAAGATTTTAACTTAGAAGCAGGCAGTGCAATCGCTGTTCAATTAGTACGCGGAGATGTAAGTGTAGCATCAATTGGAACAGTCACTATGGTTGATCAGTCTGAAGTTTATGCTTTCGGACATCCCTTTATGAATAAAGGGAAGACAAACTATCTGATGAGTGGAGCCTATATTGATGCCATTATTCCCAGTCGGACTCAACCTTTTAAGGTAGGAAGTCCCCTGGATGAACTACTGGGGGTCATTGAAAGTGACCGTAATGCTGGAATTTACGGGAGATTAAATAAGTTTCCTAATATAATTCCTTTAACGGTAACTGTTGAAGATCAAAATTTAGGTCAGACTAAGGAAGTAAGGACTCAGATTATTAATGAAGAAAAAATGCTGGGAGAACTTGGCAGTAGTATTATACTACAGTCAGTTGACAGTACATTAGATAGAATTGGTTATGGAACTTCCAATGTTAAGATTACAATCATGGGTTCCAGTCTACCGGATGGAAAAATTGTTAAAGAAAATATGTATTACAGCAGTAATGATATTGCTATTTCGACTTTGAATGATTACTTAAGAATGATGGATATGATTACACGAAATCCGTTTAAAGATATCAATATATTTGATATCAAGGTAGATGTGGAAGTTAATAAAGACCATGATATTGCCTTGATTCAGGAAGCAGAAGTTTTAAATAAAGAAGTTTACCCGGGAAGTGAACTAAAGGTTCAGGTTGTACTGAGACCATATAGAGCGGATTCAATTAGCCGAGAATTATCAATAGAGATTCCGGAAGATATAAATACAGGTATGGCAACTCTTGCTATCAGCGGGGGTTATGGTGGTTTGCCTGAAAGAAGAGATCCTCAGGAAGATAACGGCAATGATTTAAACCATACTGTTATTGAAGGATATAAAAGCTTTGATGAGATGATTGAAGATTATTTAGAAGCACCTATGAATAATGAGTTAACATTACAGGTTTATCCTTCCCTGATCTCACGTGAAGAGATCAGTACCCAACCTCCTTCAGCAGAAGAACCGGCTGAAGAAGAGGATAATGAGCAACAGTCAGAGGAAAGTGAAAGTGTTCCTCAACCTAAAAAGCCGGAAGAAAAACCGGAGATTAAAAAACAGGTTTATACAGACTATGTTCTGGAAGGAAATTTAACACTCGATTTTGAGGTGAAAAAGATCCCAGAAAATAAAGAAGATAAAAATATCCCGGAAGACAAAAAAGAATAACATACAAAAATAACGGCTTTAAATTGGTTTAGAAAGCTGGAGGATAATTATGGATTACAGAAATATTTTAATAGTAACTTTAATAATATTGATTCTAGCTGCGGGATATTTCTTTTATAAGGATGTTGAGCTAGATCCTCAAAATGCTATTGTTAGTTATATTGAAGAACAGAGTGGATATGAAATTAACTATTCATCAGCTAAATTATGGCCGCTTAATGAAATTATAATTGAAGACCTTAATTTAGTTGGTGATAGTTTTAGCTTGAAAGCTGCCAAAGTTAACGTGGGGTATTCTATCTTTGATTATTTTAATGAACAGGATGAAGTTGCTAAAATCATTAAATATATTAATTTAGATAACCCTAACATTGAATACAATGCAGCTGATGGTCAAACAGAAGAAGTAATTTCTTTCTCAGAGATTAAAGAAACAATTTTTGACCAGGTTGATGAACTTTATGTCAATATTAAAAATGGTAGTTTTATCCTAAACAGGTCTGATAGTAATTATGTAATAAATTCTTTAGACACAGAACTTAAAGTAAACAGTGCTCAACAAAATATCAAAGTAGATGTAAAAAAAGGATTTCAGGCCAGGGGTTTAATTTTAAATAGATATAATCTGCAAAATTACAGTACTGATAACTTTCGAATCTCAGCTGAACTTAATAATGAAAGCTGGGATTTATATTTAAAAAATGAAAATTTAAGCTTAAGTCAGTTTAATAATCTTATTCAGGAAAATTTTGGGCAGGAGTTAGATAATTATAATGTTGATAATGTAAATGGAATTCTAGACCTTGATTTACATTTAACCGGACGGGCGTTTGAACTGGAAAGTTATACTTCCAATATAGAGCTTACTGATGGGGGATTTGACTTTAAATTAGAAGAAAACAGCCAGTTTGAAACAATAAAGTTTTCAAAAGGGTCTTTTCATTTAAATTCAAATGAAAACAAGGTTTATGCTGAAGATTTGCAATTTAGTATTAACAATAATGATTTTAACTTTGTCGGTCTTTTTGACCTGGAAAGTAACAGTTATTCAGGTGAACTTAAAAGCAAAAATTTTCAAATGGATAGTGATTATGTTAACAACTTTTTAGCTGATAAGTTAGACTTTAATTTAGCAGCTGAAGGTAATATAAATTTAAATATTGATGGTAATTTAAATAGTGTAAACCTATTATCTAATTTAAAATTAGATAGTTTAGATTTTAGAGGATATAATTTTCAGGATGTTAGAGCCAAACTGCGTTATATAGATAATACAGTTTATCTTGATCGCCTAAAGATGCAAACAGTTAATGAGGCTGACCTAGAGGCCAGTGGCCTTTATGATATAGGTAAAGAAAGTTATAAACTGAATTTATCAGCTAATAATATCAGACCTGTTAACTATTTACAAGATGAGATGATAAGAAAATATGTCCAACAATATGATTTCAACCAGTATCTAAATGGTCAACTTGATTTTAATCTATCTACAACCGGAACTGGAGATATTAGAAATAATATAGTTAAAGCAGACTTAAATTTTGAACCAAATAGGGAGAACATTTTACGAGGTAATGGTATCCGTTCTATTCAGGCTGCTTTGCTTTATGAAGATGATAAACTATTTATTGAAGACAGCAATGTGAGGGTTAATGGTGATAGTTTAGATCTTTTTGGTCAGCTTAATTTAAGAAATAATGATGTATATGTCAAATTAAGAGGTAACCAGATTGAGCTTGCTTTTCTTAACAACTATTTGGATTTAAACCTCACTGAAAATAATACCTTTAATATTGCAACTTTAATTAAGGGCAAACTGACTGATCCTTTAATTAAAGGTGATATTACAAGTAGTCAAATTAACTATCAAAATTATACAGTGAATGATATTTCTGTTGACTTTTCTTATACTGAAAGGAATCTACAGTTTAAAAATATATCATTTAATTTTGAAGAGATGCTCTTTAATGGTAGTGGACAAATTGAGATAGATGAAAACTATAATTTACCGGAGTCCGATCTTAACTTTACTTTAAGTACAGATAAAATAAACTATCAGAAAATTTATCAATATACTGATCAGACATTACCGGTAACAGGAGATATTGAACCAACCGTAAATGTCTTTGGTAGTCTCAATAATTTAAATGCAGAAGGAAACTTTGTTTCTCAAAATACTGAGGTTAAACTTAACGGACGATCTTTTGCTTTAGACCAGGTTACTGCAACAGTTAGCGGTAGTCTGGCTGAAAAGAGAATTGAATTAACCAATGGAGTCCTTCGTAAAGACAACTTGCATTTACTTGTAGATGGAACTTATCAGGATGGTAATATGGACTTCAACTTTGATGCAGATAATTTTGCCGTAGAAGAGTTAGGCTTAATTGAAGAAGCATCCGGTTTATTCAATCTTCAGGGTCAATTACAGGGTAATTTAGAAAATCCAAATCTATCTTTTAATTTTAACTCTGAAAATTTCCGTTATAATAGATTTTTATCTGATGAATTTACTGGTCAAGTCACCTATAATAATGATACAATAAGTTTTAAAGATGTAAAATTGAAAAGAAACTCTTCTAACTATTTAATTTCAGGTAATGTCAATGATATTAGAGGAGAGCAAAGTCTTAATTTAAGTATTAATACGGACCGCGGTAATGCCAGAGAGATTTTGGCATTTATGGACTATAATATACCATACAGTGTCAACTTCCCTTTCAGCGGTTCTTTAAAAATCGGTGGTAATACTGCCCAACCTGAATTTGCAGTAGACCTTGCCGTAATAAATAACTTTTCTAATATAATGGAGATTCAGGGAAATATTGCACAACAAATTGATCTCACTTTAAAAGGGAATCAGGTCCCCTTAAGTTTACTTAATATGCCAGGGGTTTTGGAAACCGATCTTGCCTATGAAGGAGATTTGAACTTTGCAGGCACAATTCAAGGTACCAGAAAAGACTTTGAAGTGAATCTGGACACAGAGTTAACTGAACTGAGTATTATCGGTATTCAGCTCAGTGAAATTAGAGGAAAAGTTAGTTACCAAAGCACTGGCCGCCTTGAGTTTGAACAGACTCTCAACCAGGCAGCCGAAAGAAGTATTACTGCTGATGGTAGCTTAAGACTTAATGAAAGATTTATACCTGAAATAGAGATTGCAGTCAATAACTATCGATTGAACCAGATTGCCAATATTGATGGTAATATAAATAGGTTATCTGGTGAATTAGATGGTAATATGACTTTAAGAGGTGAGATGCTTAACCCTCAAATCAGTGGTAACATGGACCTTAACTTACCAAACTTAGCGATAGAAGGAATTGCAGATATTACAGAAGTACAGGGACAGCTAGCTTTTGATGAAACTAAAATTACATTAAATGAAGTAACTGGTAAATTTGGAGAAGGTAATTTCCAAATTACTGGTAATGTCAATTATATGAACCAAGAAAACTTCTGGGAAGTAAGGTTCAAAGGACAAAACTTTGCGTTTAATAGAGGGTCATTTAATGGTAAGTATAACCCAGATATTAGGATTTTAAATGAATTTAGAAGCCCCTTAATATTTGGAGATTTAAGGATATATGACTTTGTGGTAGACAGTGAATTAAACTGGCCGGCCTCTGATTCGGAAGCGACAGCCGAAAGTGCGCTTTTTACACCACAGCTTAAGCTTAATTTAATACCACAAAAAAATGTATTTTTTAGAAGTGAAAACATTGATATACCAGTAGAAGAAGGTAGTTTACAACTTAATTATCAAAATGAAGAACTTACCTTTTTAGGTGATTTAAGAAGCAGCCAGGGTTCACTTGATTATTATAACAATAAATTTTTGATTGATAATGTAACTGCTACCTTTGAAAAATATAGTGAGAATATACCTGTCATTCACCTGGTAGGTAACACAGTAGCAGGTGGGACAAATATATTTATCTATGTGGATGGACCAGCTGATAACTTAAATATCAGTTTCGGTTCCCAACCAGAACTACCACAGGATAGAATTATTGCCTTATTAACCAGACGGGGCGGGTTAAGCGGTTTTACTTCTGAAGATGAGGAATTTGAACCCGGCACTTTAGTTGAATCAGAGCTTTATAGAGTTGTAGGAGAACAGGTCCAGCTTAATTTTATTCAGAAAGTAGAAAGAAGTTTAGCTAATACACTTGCCCTGGACCGTTTTGAAATCGACACCTATTCACTTGCTGGTGAACGGGAAGTAACGGTCTATTTAGGAAAAGATTTAACAGATGAATTTTATGTCCAATATACAGGTACATTCTCCCCGGAAATTAGAGACAGTGAGTTAACCTTTGAGTATGATATTAATAAATATCTGAACTTAGAAGGTGGTTGGTACGGGGAAGATGACTATAGGTTTTTACTAGAAACCACTATTGAATTCTAAATGAAGGAGGAAAATAATGAAGAAGAGATTTAGCATTTTAGTAGTAACATTATTATTAATAACGGTTATGGCTTCAGCCCCCATATCCGCTCAATCACAGGATCAGTCTATTACAGCAATTGAGATCCAGGGTAATGAAAATGTCATGAGGAATGAGATCCTTTCCGTGGTAGAAACTGAGGTAGGAGATTCCTTTAACAGTGATGAGATTAAACAGGATATGCAGTCTATTTATGATTTAGGCTATTTTCAGGATGTAAGAGTTAATTTCCAGAACTTTGAAGGTGGACTCAAAGTAGTCTTCAATGTAGTAGAAAATCCAAAAATTAAGGAAATTAATATAGAAGGCCTGGAGGTCTATGATAAAGCCCAAGTTCTTGAATGGATGGGGGTTAATCAGGGCAGTATATTAAATGTAAATAAATTAAATTCAGGTTTGAAAAATGTAATTACAAATTATCAGGATAATGGATATATCATCGTGAACTTTACCGATGTAAACATATCTGATGAAGGTATTTTAAATATCGTTTTAGATTTAGGCCATATTAATGAAATAAAACTATCTGGTAATGAGAAGACAAATGATTATGTTATTTTAAGAGAAATTGACTTAGAGCAAGGACAAGTTCTTAATATTAATGAGGTAAGATCAGCTTCACGTAATATCTATCAGTTAAATTACTTTACCGATATTAATCCTGAACTTGAAAGAATTGGGGAAGATAGCAATGAAGTAAATGTAATCTTTAAGTTAACCGAGAAAAAGACCGGTAACTTTAACTTCGGTGGTGGTTACAGTTCTCGTGATGGTTGGTTTGGTTTTGTAAAAGTAAATGAATCCAACCTGGGCGGAAACGGCCAAACCATCGGATTTAATTATCAGTTTGGTAAAAATGATTACTATAACTTTAATTTTTATGAACCATATTTATTAGGTAACCCGACTTCTTTTGGTCTTAATGTCTATGATAAGTATGAACAGGGTCAGCTTAAAGATGAGGATCCTCCGGTTGATTTTGAAAGAAGAACTACTGGTGGTAGTGTTACCTTAGGCCATGATATTTTATACGATTGGCGCGGTTCTTTGAGATACAAGATAGAAAATATTGATACAGTTTATGACAGTGACAGCTTGGCGGATTCTGAATTTAGCCTACGCAGTGTCACATTTACAGCTGAAAAAAATACAACTAATTTACCATACAACCCAACCTCAGGCCGCAATGACAGTTTTTCCATCGAACATGCCGGTAACTTCCTAGGTGGAGATGCTGACTTTACAAAGTATAACTTTGATTTAAGAAGGTATTATCCGGGCTTTGCAGGAGAACAATCCTGGGCACTTCGTTTAAGAGGCGGTTATTCAACCGGTATTTTGCCTGAATCTGAAAAGTATGCTCTGGGTGGTTCTGAATCTTTAAGGGGTTATGAACTATACTCTTTTACCGGTGACCATACTTTACTTACTCAAATCGAGTATAGAATACCATTCTGGGATAACTTAACCGGGGTCATCTTTGTTGATGCTGGTCAAACCTGGGATGATGAAGAAAATATAGTATTAGATGATCTAAATTATGGTAAAGGATTAGGTGTAAGAATTAATACTCCTATCGGCCAAATCAGACTAGATTACGGCTGGAACGATGAACAAAAAGGTACTACTCACTTTAGTCTCGGTAATACATTTTAGTTAATGTTTGAAAGGAGTAATATATATTGAAGGATAAAAAGAAACTGATCATAATTATTATAGCGATGGTCGTAGTTGCAGGCAGCCTATTACTCCTCTATCAATATATCAACTTTGGGGAAGAGGAAAATAAATATAAGGATAAGATAGGATATGTAAATATCCAGACTCTATTTAATAGTCATCCTCTTAAAAAAGAAGCTGAAGAAACTTTAAATAACTTAGCCCGTGATATGCAGTTAGAACTTGAAAACAAGTTAGAGGATACCCCCAAAGAAGACCATCAGCAGTTGATTAATCAGTATCAAGAGCAGTTATCAAAAAAAGAAAATGAACTAATTGATAATATTGTAAGTGATATTGAAGGAAAAATTGATGAAGTGGCAGCTGAAAAAGAGATGAAAATTGTAGTCAAAGAAAAAGATGTAATCAAAGGTGGGTATGATATAACCCAGCTTGTAAGACAGAAAATTGAAACTACAAGTAAGTAGTTAACTAAGGGAAGGGGGATTTAGTTTTGTTAAGAGAAATCATAAGCGGTTTATTAATCGTGGTAATTTTAATTGCCGGTTTTTTTGCTTATATAGTTCTCTATGATGTAAAAGAAATTGAGTCCCCTTCTCTTACCTTAGATAAAAAGCAGTACCAAACTACCAATCAGCTTGATAGTGAACGGCTAAAAAGTAATTTAAGAGAACCTTTTAAAAATTCAATAAAAGCTCAGAATAGTTGGCTTACAGAACAGTCTGAAGTGAGAGAAGGTTATCAGAATATTTTAGATAGTCTACTCACCAATCAGAACGTGCTCTATATTGAAGAGTATAAAAACGATTTAGAAGATAAAAGGAAGCAGTTGGATCTACAGTTCGTCGAATTTAAAGATAGGATTGATAAGATAACAGATAAAGAGATTGAATATTACAGTTCCATGATAGATTATGAAATGGAACAGTCCTTAGATAATTTAAGACAGAAATATGACCAGGAATTTGCGAATTATGAAAAACAGGTTCAACAGGAAAACAGTAATGAACTTTTAAATTACAGGTTAAAGCTGGAAACTCTTGATTTAACTGAAGAAAAAGCAGAAGAATACCGCAATAAAATTGAAGAGATTGAAAATAACAGGAGTATCAAGATAAATAATAAATTAAACGAGATCTATTATGAACTAAGAATTCGCAGTGAAGAACTAGCCCGAAAAAGAGATGAGAAAATAGCTGAACTTAAAAAACAGTTTTTAAACAGAAAAAAAGCAGAGATTGAACAAAAAAATATTGAATTAGAAAATATGTTTGCCATTTATCAGCGAAACCGTTATACGGCTTTACAAAATAGTATGGATGAGTTTGAAGCTAACTTAGAGCAGGAAACAGCCAAGCTGCTTGCTAAAAGTGATATAATTACAGAGACTGTCCAAAATGATTTAGAAGTTTTAAATAATACTTATCTGGAAAACACTGAGGAGAGAAATTAAATGTATAAAAAGATATCTATTGTACTTGCCTTAATAATTATTGCCTTAGTTGCATATTTTAGTTTTTATACAACCGAAAAAAAGATTGGGGTTATTAATATGAACCAGCTGCTTAAGGAAAGCAGGCGGGCAGCTCAACTCCAAAATAACCTCAGCCAAAAAGGAGAAGAATTAGAAAAGAAGTATGAGGATTTGGATCAAGAAAATACTGACCTAGAACAAAAAAGAGATCAAATCTCCATGGAGTTTACCCAGGTTAAACAAGAGATAGAACAGCAGTTAAATAATGAAATAGAACAAGTTATTAGTGAGATTAATAAAAATAATGAATACCAGGTTATCCTATACAAAAACAAAGTATACTATGGAGGCGAAGATATAACAGATGAGGTAATAAAACTTTTAGATGAAAAACACTCTGAGGTTGATGCCAATGAAGCTGAATAAGCAAAAAGGAAATACTAACAAAAGTGAATATACCTTAAAAGATTTAATCAAAGTTAGTAAAGGTAGTTATCAAGGTTCCTTTAAAAAAAGTCATACCTTTAATGGAGTTAGTAAAATTGCAAACAATACTTCTAAAAAAATAACTTTTGCCGAAGATGAAAAACATATTAAAAAAGCAGCTCAAAAAGCACAAGGCCTTGTAATTGTAGATAAAGAGGACCAAAGCAGTATTGAACACAGGTTGTTGGTTGATAATGTAAGACTAGCGTATGCTAAGTTAGCTCAACTTTTTGCACCCTTGCCTTATTATCAGCCTGGAATTGCTGACACAGCAGAGATCAAAGAAAATGTTACAATTGGTCAAGATGTATCTATTAACAGTAATACCTATATCGGAAAAGACTCTCAAATAGGAGACAATGTAATTATTGCTTCCGGTGTAAAGATTGGAGAAAATGTAAAGATTGGGAGTGATTCAGTAATTCATCCCAATGTTGTCATTGAACGTGACAGCAAAATCGGAAGTCATGTTACCATTGAAGCCCTTTCAGTTATTGGTTCAGAGGGGTATGGTTATGTTTCAACCGAAGAAAAACATTATCATATACCTCAGTTAGGTAATGTGATCATTGAAGATGAAGTTGAAATTGGGGCTAATGTGACCATTGACCGGGGAACTCAAAGTTCAACTGTGATTGGTCAGGGCACAAAAATTGACAATCAGGTTCAAATCGCTCATAATGTAAGGGTAGGTAAAAACTGTTTAATAGTAGCACAATGTGGTATAGCCGGTAGTACTGTGCTAGGTGATAATGTTATCCTGGCCGGTGGAGTAGGCATTATTGATCATATAGAAATAGGTGATAATGTTAAGATTGGAGCAGCAAGTATAGTTACTTCTGATGTACCAGAGGGCTCCTTTTATTTGGGCAACCCAGCTCAGGAACGAATGAAGGAGTTAAAAGCACGAGCAGTTAGGAATAAAATGCCCGCATACAGACGTGTTTTAAAGAGGTTAAAGGATAAGGAATAATTTTTTTAAGAAAGGATGAACATTTTGGCTGAATATGACCGACAGCAGAGAACAATTAAACAAGAAGTTACTTTAGAAGGGATCGGTCTTCATTCTGGTAATGATGTTCAGATGAACTTTCTACCTGCTGCAGTAGACAGTGGTATTGTGTTTAAAAGAGTTGATTTAGATCAAAGCCCACAGGTTAAAGCTAATGTTGCTAATGTGGTTTCAACTGACAGATCAACCACAGTTGGTAAAAGTGGCTTTAAAGTACAGACCATTGAACATTTAATGGCAGCCTTGAGAGCCTTTGATATTGATAATATTTTAATAGAAGTCAACAGTGAGGAACTACCTGCCTTAGACGGAAGCGCCAAACTATATAGTCAACTATTTAAAGAAGCGGGTATTGAACGGCAAGCCAAAAAGAAAAAAGTATATAAAGTTAAAAGAGGCTATTATTATAAAGGGCAAGATACATATATAGGAATTTTCCCAGCTGAGAAGTATAAGATTAACTATCTTTTAAAATATGACCATCCTGTAATTGGTACTGAATACTTTGAATATGAATTTGAAAAAGAAAGTTTTATTAATGAAATTATGCCGGCTCGTACCTTTGGTTTTGCCAAAGAAGTGGCAATGCTAAAAGAAAGAGGGCTTGCTTTAGGGGGTAGTCTAGATAACGCTGTTTTAATTGAGGACAATAATGTGGTCAATGAGCTCAGGTTCAAAGATGAATTTGTGAGGCATAAAGTTTTAGACTTAGTGGGAGACCTTTATTTAAATGGACCGCTTATTGGTGAGATTATTGCCATTAGAACAGGGCATACAGATAACTATAAATTGAACCAGATGATTCAGAAAAAGAAAAAATAATAATTTTTATGGGGTGTAAAAAATGTATGATATCGAAGAGATTTTAGATATTTTACCACACAGATATCCATTTTTACTAGTGGATAGAGTAATTGAATTAGAAGAAGGGGAAAAAGTAGTAGCGGTTAAGAATGTAACTTATAATGAAAACTTTTTTCAGGGGCATTATCCTGAAAAACCAATTATGCCGGGTGTTTTAATTCTAGAAGCCCTGGCACAAACCGGTGGCTTCTTAATGTTGAACACCGCCAGCAAAGAGGATGAAACACTCCCTTATTTTGCCGGGATTGATAAAGCTAAGTTTAGAAAACCGGTACAACCGGGAGATCAATTAAAGTTAGTATGTGAAGTTATTAAACTCAAGGGAAGAGTAGCCAAAGTAAAGGCTGAAGCTTATGTAGGAGATAGCCTTGCAGCAGAAGGCCGGCTGCTTTTTGCACTGAAATAATTAGGAAAGGAGACCTGTTATTGTGACTGTAGGAGATGAAGGAAAGAAGATCTTAAATTTTTCTGACAAGTACCAAAAAGCCTATATCCATCCCCAGGCTGAGCTTGGCAAGAATGTGGAGGTTGGACCCTTTTCAACGATTGGACCTAATGTAAAGGTGGGAGATAACACAAAGATTGGTTCTCACGTTATGTTAAAAGGAGATACCTATATTGGTGAAGGCAACCAAATTTTTCACGGAGCCTCACTAGGTAGAGAGGAAAGTGAGGACAATAAGGATAACTATCTCTTTATCGGAGATAATAATATCATTAGGGAATATGTAAGTATTGAAAGTGGTTCTTCTAGAGGTAATGGTGAGACTAAAATAGGTAATAATAATATGATTATGGCCTACTGCCATATCTCTGCGAACTGTAACCTTTCGAGTGATATCATTATGTCTAATGCCACATCACTAGGGGAAGAAGTCATGGTTGAAGATCATGCCGTAATTGCCGGAATGACCAATGTAAAAGAGTATGTTAGGATCGGACGAGTTGCTATGGTGGGAGCACATTCTAATGTTTTAAAGGATATTCCTCCCTATATTATAGTAGACGGCCATCCAGCTCAGGTATCAGGGATGAATATTATTGGTTTAAGGAGAAACGGTATGAAACCGGCTGTCAGAAAGGAAGTTAAAAAAGCATACAAAATACTATACAGGTCTGATTTAGATATTGAAGAGGCAATCAATGAAATGGATAATAAGCTAAATGCTGACCAGGAAATCGAACATTTCTTAAGATTTTTAAGGAATGTAAAACGCGGTATCTGTAGATAGAGGAGTAATAGTTATGGATAAAATAGGCTTGATAGCGGGATATGGTAAATTACCTTTAATTTGGGCAAAGGCTGCCCAAAGAGAAGATGTACAAGTGCATGCCTTTCCTGTCTCAGAGGAGTATACAATAAAGCTAGATGATTATACATATACAGTCGATTATCTCAGCTTAACAGAACTGGGTAAGTTAATCGAAAAAATAAAAGATTATGGAATTCAAAAGATTATCATGTTAGGTAAGGTAAATAAAAAACACTTATTTGAAAGTAATGACTTTGATCAGCGTTTTATTAAGTTATTTCAAAACAGCCAGAACTTTGAAGATCACAGTATTTTAAAAAAATTAGTAGAAGAGTTTCAAAAAGAAGGAATCGAGGTAGTTAAACAGAACCTCTTTTTAGATGATCTACTTGTAAAAGAAGGCGCTTTAAACAGCATAAAACCAAGTCCAGAACTATTAGAAGAGATGAAGTATGCTTTTAAGAAAGCTAAAGATATTGCTAACTTAGATATTGGACAGACTATCTTAACAAAAAGCAAAGCGGTTGTAGCAGTAGAAGCCCTAGAAGGTACTGACCAGGCGATTAAAAGAGCCGGCCACCTAGTAAACGAGGGAGCCGTAATGGCCAAGGTCAGCCGTAGAGACCATGATTTCCGTTTTGATATTCCGACCATTGGACCAGATACAATTAAGAACCTGATCTCAATCAATGCAGCAGGCCTCGTTTTAGAAACTGACAGTATATTAGTAGTAGAGCGTCCAGAAGTTAAAGAAATGGCCGATCAGGCTGAGCTATCTATAATATCGATTTCTCTTAAGGAGGTCTAACATGACCGGTAAAATAATGGTAGTAGCCGGTGAAATTTCCGGGGATCAAAGAGCAGCAGAAGTTGTTAATAAGATAAAGGAATATAATCCCCATGTTAATTTTTTCGGGATGGGATCTGATAGGCTCAAGGAACAAGGAGTTGAAGTGGTTATTGATCCCACTGATATAAATTCCATAGGTTTTATAGAAGCTATTAAAAACTATAAAATACATAATGAACACTATAAAGTACTTAAAGACATGGCTGAAAAGAGAGAGCCTGATGTTTTCTTTTTAGTTGATTATTCGGGTTTTAACATGCGAATGGCTCGTTTGGGAGCTAAAATGAATATCCCAGTTGTCGATTATTTTCCACCCTCAGCCTGGTTATGGGGAGAATGGCGGGCTAAGATAATGTCAAGGTACAATGCCCATATTGCTGCTAACTTTCCCATGGAACGTGATATATATAGAAAAAATGGTGCCCAGACCGAATTTGTGGGACATCCTTTGATAGACCAGATTGAGATTGAAAAAGACAAAGGTGAATTAGAAGAAGTATTTGAAATCAAGGAAAATGAAATACCCATCGCCTTATTACCGGGTAGCCGGAAGGAAGAAATCGAAAAACTGTTCCCCTTAATGGTTCAGGCGGCAGTTAAGTTAAAAGAAGATAATGAAAACTATGTTTTTGTGGTTCCATCCGCCAGCCCTAAGTTTAATGAATATATTGAAGAAGTCTTAGTTCAATACCCAATTCAAGCTAAAATAGTTAATAACCATGTCCATCAAGTATTAAAAATGGCACACTTTGCAATGGTAACATCAGGGACAGCAACCCTTGAAGCCACAATTTTAAGTACACCGATGGTTATTATTTACAAGACAAGTAACCTTACATATAAAATTGCGAAAATGTTATATAAAAAGAACTTCTTTGGAATGCCTAATATCCTGGCTGGTAAAGAAGTTGTACCGGAGATAGTCCAAGATGAAGTAACGGTAGATAATATATATGAAGAGGCCCATTACATACTTTCAAAACCATACTTAATGACAGATATTAAAATTAAACTGGTCTCAGCCGCCGAAAAGCTTGGTGCCAAAGGAGCTATTGAGAAAACGGCTAAACTGGTATTAGAGGAAGGAAATATTGATGTACTTCAAAGATAAAAAGAGAATTATATTTGCGGTTATTCTAATGGTAGTAATTGCGATTGGGGTAGGTTTTTCAATTTATCATGAATCAAACCGGATGAGTGAAAATCAAAACCAGAACCAAAATCAAAATGAAAACCAACAAGAGAACAATAATCAGGAAAGTGATTATTTAAAACAAATCGACCTGGTTTTGTTTAATAATGATAAAAGCATTAAATGGAACTTAGATAGTGAAAAACTAATTAGAGAAGATGACGGTAATCTATATAATATGGATAAGCCTCAATTTAAGGCTTTTGAAAACGATCAACAAATTTATACTGGTCAGGGAACAAAAGCAATGTACAATAATAATTTAGAAGAAATTAGTTTAGAGGGAGACATTAATATCAATAAAGAAGACTTACTATTAGAGACCGAAACAATTATTTGGAATCAAAAAGATGATACTGTTAGCGGCAAAAAAGGAGTTAAGCTTACATCACCGGAGTTAGTGATAACAGCTCAAGAGTTTTCAGGTCCGCTTTCTTTAAATAAAATTACTTTTTACGGCACTCAGGCTGGACAGGCCAAAGTTGAATGGAGGTAGTTTCTAAATGAAAATTAAAATAAGATCAAATTATAAAACTGCATTAATATTATCTTTAATATTTATTATTTCTTTTAGCTTAACAACTTTTGCTCAGCAGAATTTAACTGCTGATAAGTTAACATTTGAAAAAAATGAAGAAGGTTCAAATATCATAGAAGCTACCGGCAATGTTAAGATGCTTTATAATGAAATTGAAATAACCGGTGATTTTGCCCGTTTTGAACAGGCTAATCAGGTTATAAATTTTGAAAATAATGTAAAGATGGTGATGGAAAATAGAACACTTAGTGGAGATCAACTGACTTTTAGAATGGAAGATAATTATCTTGAAATACAGGGTAATGTTAGATTAGAGTCAGAGGAGTTTACAGCTGAAAGTAATAAAATGACTTATGATCGTGATGAAGGTATTATGAACTTAAGCGAAGAAGCATACATAGACTACGGTACTATTTCAGCTAATGCTAATCAGATTAGAGTTATAGAAAAAGCAAATCGAGCTGTTTTAAGAGGAAATGTATCAGGTCAGCAAAATGGTAACAACTTTCAGGCTGACCGGATTGAAATTTTAGATAAAGGTAATAAGATTGAGATGACCGGGAGTGCTCAACTTATCTTTAATCCAGAGGAGTAATTAAGTAATGACAATAATAGCCGAACAATTAGTAAAATCATATGATAAAAGAAGGGTAGTAAATGAAGTTGACCTTACGGTAAACAAAGGGGAAATTGTTGGCTTATTAGGGCCCAATGGTGCCGGTAAGACTACTACCTTTTATATGATAGTGGGCTTGATCAAACCGGATGAGGGACAGATTCATTTAGATGAACAGGATTTAACCCATCAGCCGATGTATCAACGTGCTAAAAAAGGTATTGGTTATTTAGCCCAGGAACCATCTGTTTTTAGAAAAATGACGGTCTATAATAATATAAAATCGATTTTACAGTTAATGGATTTAAGTGAAACAGAAATGAAAAGTAGAGCAGAAGAATTAATTGATGAGTTTAGATTAAATAAAATTAGAGATAGTTATGGTTATCAGCTGTCAGGTGGAGAACGGAGAAGGGTTGAAATTGCAAGGTCACTTGCTATAGAACCTTCTTTTATACTCTTAGATGAACCTTTTACAGGTATTGACCCGATTGCTGTTAGTGAGATTCAAAAGATTATTATTTATCTAAAAAATAAGGGTTTAGGTGTTTTAATAACTGATCACAGTGTAAGAGAAACCTTAAGTATTACTGATCGAGCCTATATAATGTATGAAGGAGATATCTTAATGTCCGGTAATTCTGAAGAAATTGCGGACAGTGAGTTAGCAAGAGAATTTTATCTAGGAGACGAATTTCAGATTTAACAGTTTGTTAGGAGGTAAACTTTTGAAGTTAGTTTATAAATACATATCCAAAGAACTCATAGCCCCATTTTTCTTCGGTGTAGCAGCCTTTGTGGGGATCTTTATAGGAACAGATCTACTATTTAGATTAACTGATTTTTATTCTAACTGGGGGATAGGCATCATAACCTTAGTTAAACTGTTTTTTCTCAGTTTACCTTCAATTATAGTTCTAACTTTTCCGATGGCAACGCTTTTAGCTACTATCATGGCCTATAGTAGACTGTCCAATGATAGTGAGATTACTGCCTTTCGGGCAGGTGGAGTAAGTATCTATAAGCTGGTAATTCCGGCTTTAATCTTAGGACTTATTATGAGCTTTGTTTCTATCGGACTTAATGAGTATATAGTGCCCAGATCAAATTATCTTTATGATAGAATAGTCTGGCAGTTTCAACATGGTGAAAAATTGCCCTCGACTCAGTATAATTTATATTTAACCCCAATTGATAGTGAGAGTAATAGACCCGATTATATATTATACACTCATCGTTTTGATGGAGAAACAGGAGTAATG
>CAZXRH010000017.1:0-22984 GCA_964642575.1 uncultured Halanaerobiales bacterium | reverse complement strand
GACCATAGTAACCGGATAATTTGATGTTCTATCAAATAAATCCATTAAATGCTGGATAGCTGCAGTTTTGATCCCCTTATTATCACGATACTCTTTTTTTAGTTTATTTTCTTCTTCACGGTCGGAAATAGATAATCTTAAAGCTGCTTTGGCAATTATAAGGCTTTGCTCCATTTTTTAAGCCTCCTACTTATATTTACTTTCATTATATTTTATTTGCAAATTTATGTCAATTAACCTTGTTCATATTTACTTGAAAATGGCCCCTTTATCTGATATATTTGACCTAAGATGTAATAGGAATAAAACTATTATTTTTGAATAGTATATAACAACAAATGATTAAATTAAGTAATGTTTTTCTTTTACTAATACTAAAAATGTACCCTTAAAGATCTCCAGATAAATCTAAATCAAGAGATTAATGCCAAATTGGCAGTAGTTATTTGAAAAATTATAAAGGGGGAATCATTAATGGAAAACAAGGAATTAGAAGTGATAAAGGAAGCTATTTTAAATGAAAATGAGGGTTATCAAGTTTATTCTATGGCCGCTGAAAAAATCAAAGATGAAGAGATCAGCAAATCTTTTGAAAAATTAGCAGATGAAGAGTTAAAACACATTGATTGGTTAAAAGATCTATATAAAAGCATAGAAGGAACTAAAGAAGTAGAATTTTCAATAGAAGAAATATCTGCTCCTGATAAAGAGCGTCTCTTTAAAATGGAAAAGATAGATAAAGAGAACTTATCATTTGCACTTTCTGTATTTAGTATAGGTGTTAAGATGGAAAAAGAGGCTATTGATTATTATAAAGATGCTGCAGAAAATACGGAGTCAGAAGCAGCAAAAGATCTTTATGAAAGAATTATTGAGTGGGAATATCAGCATTTAAATTATTTTGAGGAACAATATGAAATGTTAAAAGATGATTGGTGGTCTGAACAGAGATTTGAACCATTATTTTAAGAATACAAAGACCCTGCTTAGAGGCAGGGCCTTTTTTTTACCTATTTTTATAATACTTATTAATTATTCAAGACTATTTTTGTGTTCTTTAGCTAATTCCATATAATGTTCAGCGGATTCTTTGATACTGGCAATTTCTTTTTTATTTAACCCTCTTACTACCTTAGCCGGAGACCCCATAATAAGACTATTGGGAGGAAATTCTTTGTTTTCAGTAACAAGACTACCGGCAGCCACCATTGAATTTTCATTTATAACAGCATTATTTAAAATTACAGATCCCATACCAATTAAGCAGTTATCTTTTATAGTACAGCCGTGGATAGTTGCACTGTGACCAACAGTCACATAATCTCCAATATGAAGTGGTTTATCAGTATCTACATGGAGAGCTGAGTTTTCCTGGATATTAGTTCCTTTACCTAAAACCATTTGATTTAGGTCAGATCTAAGTACAGCATTATACCAAATGCTTGTATATTCTTTTAATTTAACTTTACCAATAACCCTTGCACCCGGTGCTATAAAAGAAGTTTCATCTACTTCTGGTTTATTATTTTTGAATTCATAAATCATTACTATTCAACCTCCTTATCTTTTTTTAATTTCAACACAAAGAGTTTTAATCCTTCTTAGTTAATTAATTTACTTGAATATAGTAAATTTATTTATTATAATTAAAGAAGTAAAATGGAAGGAGTAGATTATGGATTTTGCAATTATAGGAGGAACATTTAATCCTGTACACCTTGGACATCTAATATGTTCAGAAAGAGCCTATCTGGAATTTAATCTGGATAAGGTTATTTTTATGCCTGCAGGTAAACCTCCTCATAAAGATGAAGTAATTAATTCTGCCGAACATAGATACAATATGTTAAAACTAGCTATTGCCAATAATAATCATTTTGAAATATCTGACTGGGAAATTAAACAGGAGGAGAAATCATATACCGCTCGTACAGTCAAATATTTTAAAGAAAAATATAATGTTGAAAGAGTGAATCTTATCATTGGAACTGATTCACTGGCAGAAATTTTTAACTGGTATCAGCCGGAATATATTTTGGAAAATACAAATCTAATTGTTGCCAAAAGAAATGGTTATTCCTTTCCAAAAATAATGAAAGACCAAAGACTTAGAAAATATGAATCACATATCAATATATTAGATAATTCTTTGATTGAAATTTCTTCTACCATGATTAGAGAATTTGTTAAAGATGATAAATCAATAAGGTATTTAACTCTTGATAAAGTGATTGAATATATAAACAAAAATAATTTATATAGGTGAATTTGATGTTTGAAATTAATGAACTTAAAGCAAAACTTAAAAAGACTGATGGATTTAGGGTAAAACATACTGAGTCAGTTGAAAAAACAGCTATAAAAATGGCAAAAAATCATAATGTTGATTTAAATAAAGTAAAAATAGCTTCTTTACTACATGATTATGCCCGTAATTTTAGTAATGCTAAACTGAAAAAAATAGCAAAAGAAAATAATATAGATGTTGATGAAATAGAAAAAAAAGTACCTGCTTTACTTCATTCTGGGGTAGGTGCTTATTTAGCTGAAAAAGAATTTAATATTAAAGATCAAGATATTCTAAATGCAATTAGATATCATACCATTGGTAGACCTGGAATGAGTATGTTAGAAAAGATAATCTTTGTAGCTGATGTAGTTGAACCAGGCAGAGATTTTCCAGGTGTTGATTTGATAAGAGAAAAAATGTATAAAAATATCGATGAAGCAGTAATTTTAGTCTGTGATTTTACAATCAAATATAATATTGACAGAAGACGTATAATCCATCCCAATACACTTTTTACCAGGAACTCACTCTTGAAGGGAGACAATTAAATGTTTGATATATTAAAAAAGATAAACTGGAAAATAATTGGTATTTTCTTGTTGATTGTTATCATAAGTTTATCTCTTTACATATTACTGAATGATGATTTTAGTTTAGTTAGATTAAATCCATTTCGGAAATCCAAACTTAATATTTTGGTAGCCGGTTATGATTCCTCAATTAATGGGCCTCCTAGAGCAGATACCATCATTGTGGCAAGTGTAAATTTAGATACAAATAGTATCGGCTTATTATTTATACCGCGTGATACGAGAGTTCAGGTAAATGGCCATGGTTATGATAGGATAAATGCCTCACATGCTTATGGTGGGATCTCTTTATTAAAGGAAACAGTAGAAGACTTTTTAAATATTAAGCTTGATTACTATTTAGAAACAGATTTTCAAGGTTTTGCACAAATCATAGATAAAATTGGAGGTATTGATATCCATATCGAAAAACCCCTGCATTATGTTGACAAAGCAGGTGGTCTATACATTGATTTACCAGCCGGCAATGTTCATCTAAATGGTAAAAAAGCCCTTCAATATGTTAGATACAGAGGGACCAGAGGTGATATTGGTAGGGTACAAAGACAGCAGAAGTTTGTGCAAGCTGTAATGAAAAAGGCTGTTTCTTCTCAGGTTATCTTTAACTTGCCAGGCATCTATAAAGAGGTTATGGATTCTTTAAATACCAATATACCTATTAAAGATATAACTCCTTTTGTTAAACTAGCTAAAAATGCTGATTTAAGTAATATGAAAACAGAAATGGTGCCTGGTCGTCCGGAATATATTAATGGAGCAAGTTACTGGATTCCCGAAAAAGAAAGTTTACAAATTATGGTGAACAATTTAATTAGAAGTAAAGAATATATACAAAATGATCAGTATTATATAACCATCTTAAATGGTAATGGAGTATCCGGAGTAGCGGGAGAAGTTGGAGAAGAATTAGAAAAATATGGGTTTAATATTGAAAAGATAGCAAATGCTGATAACTTTAATTATCAGGATACTATCATCTATTATCAAGAGGGAAATAAAAAGGTTGCTAATGGCTTAAAAGAAATTTTAGGTGGACAAATTAAAAAAAGTGAAGAAATTGACCAAGACTTCCAGGTTATTCTGGGACAAAATTTCATACAAAATAAGATAGCAAAGAAGGAGGAAGAAAATTAATGTCGGAAGATAAGTATAAAAAAATTGCAGAACTGGCAGCAGAAGCTGCTGATGATAAAAAAGGTTTTGACATAGAAATTCTTAATGTGGAAGGATTAACCATTATTGCAGATTACTTTGTATTATGTTCAGGTAATACTGATAAACAGGTTCAGGCTATTGCACGTGCTATTGAAGAAAAGTTAGATGAAGAGGGAGTCTATCCCAAACAGATTGCAGGAAAAGATAATGGTCGTTGGATTTTAATGGACTATGCAGATGTAATTGTCCATGTATTCCACAAAAGAGAACGTGAATATTATGAACTTGATCGTTTATGGGCAGATGCTAAGAAAATACTAAAAAAAGAAGAAACTTCTTGACTTTAATTCAATAAATTAATATAATTTTTACAAAGATAATTATTGTTAAATAAGGTAATGAAGGAAAGTAGTAGGCTGCTTTTTATTTCAAGAGAACTGCTGGGGCTGGAAAGCAGTAATAAAAAGAGCCGAACTCGTTCTGGAACCTATAACGTTGAATATAAAAAGTAAACGTTATCGTATGAAAGGCGTTAACTTTATTGAGTGGATATTACTATCTATTAGGGTGGTACCACGGGTAAACAACTCGTCCCTTGACCGGGAGGAGTTTTTTTATTTTAAGCAATAAATAGACAATTTTAGGGAGGAGATTGAAATGGAAAATCATTATGATTTTGAACAGATTGAAACTAAATGGCAAAATGAATGGGAAAAGCAGTCCCTGTATAAAGCTAAAAACCAGGATGAAAAGGATAATTATTATGTATTAGAGATGTTTCCTTATCCTTCTGGGAAACTACATATGGGGCATGTAAGAGTATACTCTATAGGGGATGTAATAGCCCGTTTTAATAGGATGAAAGGCCTTAATGTGCTTCACCCTATGGGTTGGGATGCATTCGGTCTACCGGCTGAAAATGCGGCTATTAAACATGGTAACATTCACCCCCGTGAGTGGACCTGGGATAATATTGAAAGTATGAAAGAACAGATGAAGGCTATGGGTTTAAGTTATGATTGGGACCGGGAGGTTGCAACAGCAGACCCTGATTACTATAAATGGACCCAGTGGTTTTTTGTAAAAATGTTTGAGAACGATCTTGCCTATCGAAAAGAGCAGGCAGTTAACTGGTGCCCTAGCTGTGATACCGTGCTTGCCAATGAACAGGTTGTCAATAACAGTTGTGAACGTTGTGGTACTGAAGTAGAACAAAAAGAATTAGAACAATGGTTTTTAAAAATCACCGAATATGCTGATGAACTTCTTGAAGGTCATGATAAGTTGGACTGGCCGGAAAGAGTAAAAACAATGCAAAAAAACTGGATTGGACGAAGTGAAGGAATGAGTATCAACTTCCCAATTGAAGAAATTGATAAAGAATTAGAGGTATTTACTACCCGTCCTGATACAATATATGGAGCTACTTATATGGTACTTGCTCCGGAGCATCCTTATGTTGATGAACTAATCTCTGGTAAAGAAAATGAAGAAGATGTCAGAAACTTTATTCAAGAGGTAAAAAAACAAAAAGAAATGGAAAGAACATCACCGGAGTCAGAAAAGGAAGGAATCTTTACAGGAAGTTATGCAACAAATCCAATGACCGGACAAAAGATTCCAATTCTGATTGCCAATTATGTACTAATGGGATATGGTACAGGTGCTATCATGGCAGTACCAGCTCATGACCAAAGAGACTTTGATTTTGCAAAAAAATATGATCTGGAAATTAAAGCAGTTATTCAACCAGATGACTTAGAAGAAAAGTTGGATGGAACCACAATGGAAGAAGCCTATCCTGAAGAAGGTTATCTGATAAATTCTGACAAATATAATGGACTGAGTGTAGATGAAGCATTTGAAGCGATGGCTGATGATATGGAAGAAGCCGGTATCGGTGAACGGGAAATTAACTATCGCTTGAGAGATTGGTTGATTTCAAGACAGAGATATTGGGGAGCTCCCATTCCAATTATTTACTGTGACGATTGTGGGGCAGTTCCGGTACCAGAAGAAGACCTACCGGTTTTACTACCTGATGATGTTGAATTTTCAGCCACTGGTTTTTCTCCTCTAGCTAAAGCAGAGGACTTTGTAAATACCACTTGTCCGCAATGTGGTGGTCAAGCAAAAAGAGAAATAGATACCATGGATACTTTTGTTGACTCATCTTGGTATTTCTTAAGATATATTGATCCCAATAATGATAAGCTACCAATTGATTATCAAAAAGCAGAAGACTGGTTCCCGGTTGATCAATATATTGGTGGTATTGAACATGCGATACTACACTTACTTTATGCCAGGTTCTTTACAAAAGTAATTAGAGATCTTGATCTAATAAGTGCAGATGAACCATTTACTAAATGGTTGGCTCAAGGGATGGTTCTTAAAGATGGAGATAAAATGTCGAAATCAAAAGGTAATGTAGTAGATCCCAGCCGTATTTTAGAGGAATATGGGGCAGATACTGCTCGACTATTTATTCTTTTTGCTTCCCCACCAGAAAAGGACCTAGAGTGGAGTGAAGAAGGAGTTGAAGGAGCAGATCGCTTCTTAAATAGAGTTTGGAGATTTATTGCAAACAATATTGAGGAAATAAGAAGTGTTGATGTAAGTAAGGTTAATATCAACCAAGATTCACTGAATGAAGAAGAAAAAGAACTACATCGAAAATTACATGAAACTATTCAAAAGGTTACAGAAGATATTGAAGAAAGATTAAACTTTAACACAGCTATCAGTGCTATAATGGAATTAGTTAATGAAATATATCATTACTTGGGAGATAACAGTGATGATATTAATAAAGGACTATTTGCCCTTATTACTGAAAAAGTTCTACTGATGTTAGCACCCTTTGCTCCACACATGACAGAAGAACTATGGCACAAAATAGGTAGAAATAATAGTATTCATCGTTCAAAATGGCCTGAGTTTGATAAGGAAGCTGCTAAAAAAGATGAAATTACAATTGTGATTCAAATTAATGGTAAAGTTAGAGAAAGAATAGATGTAAGTGCCGATATAAGCGAAGAAAAATTAAAGGAAAAAGTCTTCAACCAGGAAAAAGTTAAAAAATATACAGAAGGTAAAGAGATCGTCAAAACAATTGTAATACCAAAGAAATTAGTTAATATTGTTGTAAAATAAGAGAATTATATATTAATTAAACAAAACCCCTGTTTTAATGACAGGGGTTTTTTGATATAATTAAAGAAAATAAATATTGGAGGTTCTGTTATGGGACGTGAATTCAAATGTGACAAGTGTGGAAATACTAATTATGATAAAACCGAATTAAGAACAACCGGTGGTAGATTATCAAAATTATTTGATGTGCAAAATAAAAAATTTGTAGCTGTTAGTTGTAGTAATTGTGGGTATACTGAATTATATAGAATAAATGACAGCGGAGTTTTCAGTAATATTTTTGATTTTTTAACCAATTAATTTAAGGAGTGTTAAAGATGTCAGGTATTGTATTTAAGCAAACAAAAGATTTAGAAACTATTACAGAGTTTTATCAAAATAAAATAGGTATGAAACTTTGGCAGGATCAAACAAAATGCAAAATATTTGAAAAAGGAAATCTGCAATTAGGTTTTTGTGAAGGTGATACTATAGATAATGATGGAATCATAACATTTTATTTTGACACCAAAAAAGAAGTTGATGAATTTTACAAAAATAAGGAACTTAAGGTTACAGAGGAACCTCAAGAGAATAAAGACTTTAACATTTATCAGTTTTTTGCAGAAGATCCAGAAGGTAGGACTTTAGAATTCCAAACTTTTTTACATAATACTAAACCCTACCTAACCGGTAAAGAACTATTACTTAAAAGAAGAAGTCATCGTGAATACTTAGACAAAGAAATTCCAGAAGAAGTTATAAATGAAATTATAGATATAAGCAGATATGCACCAACTTCAATGAATTCACAGTCTTATTATTTTAAATTTATTAGAGATGAAGAATTGATTTGTGATCTTGCTTCGATTAGAAAAACCGCATCAGAACCAATAAAAAAAGCACCAGTTGCAGTTGCTATTTGTTCTGATAATGAACAGTCGAACCGCTATAAACAGGATGCAGATATAGCAGCATACCATTTTATGCTGGCTGCCAGATTATATAATCTGGGAACCTGTTGGATTGCAGATATGGACCGTGAAAGCATTAAAAGAAAATTAGATATACCAATAGATCATTATATTGCTACAATAACCCCATTGGGTTATATTAAAGAGGATAAAGAGGCACCTGAAAGAAAAGACCCTGCTAAATTTATTAGATAATAATCTAGGAGTGTTTAAAAATGAGAGAAAAAGCTTGTGTGGTAGAGGTTAATGAAGATACCGCTAAAGTAGTGGTTACCAGACACTCTGCCTGTAGTAAATGTAATAGGGATTGTATATTGGGAATGGAAGATTCCCATGAACAGGATGAAATGTATGTAGAAGTTAAAAGCAAAAGAGATGTAGAAGTGGGGGACACAGTAAATATTGAGCTAAAGGATAGCTCCCTTGTAATTGGTTCATTTATTATTTACTTAATTCCACTTATATTATTTGTAGTAGGCTATTTTATAGGAGCTCGCTTATCATTTCTATTTGGAGCTTTAAGTAGTGAAGCTACTGGAATTATATCTTCTTTTATCTTTTTATATCTTTCATATTTACTGACAAAGAGAATAGATAAGAGAATTTCTCAAAATAAAAAGTTTCAATCGGAAATTGTAAATATTATTTCTAAGAATGAAAATATATAGTTAGTAAGGAAGTGATAATATGAATTCTATATCAAAAGAAGTAAAAGAAGATCTTTTAGTCCGTTTAAACCGTATAGAAGGACAAACCAGAGGAGTTAAGAAGATGGTGGAAAACGAAAAATACTGTGTGGATATCTTAACTCAAATTGTTGCAGCAAGAGGAGCATTAAAAAAAGTTGGTTTAAAGGTTTTACAAGAACATATTAACGGCTGTGTGCAAAGTTCGCTTCAAAATGAAGATGAAGAGATTATTGATGAACTGTTAAATGTTATCAATAGATTCATTGATTGACTTATATTAGAAAAATTTGGGTTTATATTATCTGCTCTTTGCAGATAAAAAAGAAAAAAATAATTTTTTTTAAAGGAATCAAAATCCTAAAATATTAGTCATAAGAAAGTATAACAAACAGGAGTTCGCCTCCTGTTTTTTTATTTTAAAAAAGGGAAAAATAATCTCTTGTTGAATTAAAAAGATACGCTAAATAAATAAAAATATTATAACAAAATATTTGGATTGAATTAAAAAAAATATTATGTTATGATTAATGATGCTGCCCAAAAGTCAGGAGTGATTTAAATGCAGCATTTAGAGTATTTCAAGGTCCCTAAAGTATTATTTAAAGATGAAACATTAAACTTAGATGAGTTTAAATATCTAGTCAAAATATTTTCTAAAATCGAACCAAGTCAGTTATTGACAAAACAGAGATGGATGCTTGAGAAAAAAGAAATTGATATTAATAGAGAACTTATCAATTCTCTACAGAAAAAGAATTGGTTGATAAAAGAAAGCAACCAACTTTATTTAAATATACCTGAAAGTATTGTACCTAAAGAAAAAGAAGAGGTTAATTATGAAAGGGCTGGTTCAAAAATAGCCAGCAAATGGAATGAGTTTTTTGGAACTTTAAACCTAACACCTACTCTGTTACAGAAATTACTTTCCTTTATGGAAGACGGTATTAGTGAAGATGTTATTGTCGAAGTAATGAAAATCAGTTCTCAAAAAGCAAAAGGCAATCCTGCTAACTATATAATTTCCATGTTAAGGGACTATCTAAATAGATCAATATATACAATACACGACTTTAAAGAAGAAAAACAAAGGATGGAAGAGTATGAAAAAAGACTTCAAGAAATTAATCGAAAAAAAGAAAGAAGAGATGAGGAAGAACCCCTCGAATCAGACTTCGAAGACCGATATAGATAAGCATATACCGAGAGAAAAAGCTATCAAAAAGATTTATGATGTGATAATAGAAAACAGTCACATCCCTCCCAAGTTTGCAAATGCTAGCTTTTCCACTTTTAAATTCAATGCATGTCCCAAAGAAAATGTAAAAAAAATAAAGGCAATAAAGACTTATGCAGAGAACATTCTTACAGCTATTGAAGGGCCTCAATCTGTCTATATCTATAGTCAATTTAATGGTTGTGGTAAAACACATGTGGCAATTGCAGCCCTTAAAACAGCTGCCAAGGTATTTGCTGAGGAAATTTATAAAAACAAACCAGAGTTTTACTCTCGGCGAGGTGTATCATTGTCTGATCATAATTGGCGTCCAGTCTTTTTTATGAGTGAAGTTAATTACTTGTGGAAAAAAAGACAGTTTAACTCTTCAAACGAAGACTTAAAAAGAGAAATTGATATGATAGAAAATGCAGTTATGAATTCAAAATTACTGGTGATAGATGATTTTTTAAGAGAAAGAAATACTGATTTTGTATTTGGTAATTTAACAGCCTGGTTAAACCATAGATATGATTATAATAAACCGGTGATTTTTACTTCTAATAGTGATTTCTTTAAACTTGCACAAAATAATGAAAGAAATCCATATTATAAGACAAATTATCTAAAAGCAGCTACCTATTTGGCATCTCGGATAAGTGAAATGACAAAGGGATACCAGTTTAAGTTTAAAAGTTCTCCGGATGAGGATTACAGGCAAAACAGTTATTAATGTGGGGGCGATTTGAGATTGTTATCAAGAACTGAAACTCTTCTGAAATTAATTGAATTACGAAAAATGATTCAGGCTAAAGAACAAAAATCGCCTGAAGATATTACATATCATGCTGAAATCAAAGAGCATATAGAAGAATTGATTTATGATATTGTAGGTCTGCCAGAAGAAGCACGTTATGTAATAAATGAGATTATCAATAAGGTGATCAACCAAAATATTTCCACTAAAACTGCTGTTGTTGCCATTCATGAAATATATAAAGAGTTTAATGATATCAACAAAGTAAATACAGAGAAAAATAAAAGTGAAAATAATAAAAAGAGACAAGAACAGGGTTATGGACTTAAAAAAGTATATAAAAATGGTTACAGATAAGTCACAGTTGAAACTGTGACTTTTTCATATAAATTTTAATAATTATTGAAAGTTCCTTGACCTGATATCGAATAGTTATTATACTATAAAAGAAGATTATTAATATTGAAAGGATGAAATTAGTTGTCACAACTACTAATTGGAATAGCAGGAGGAACTGCCTCCGGTAAAACAACTCTGGCTAAAATATTAAAAGATGCGTTTCAGGATGAAGTTACCATGTTAAGACATGACTTTTATTATCATGATAAGAGTCACTTTTCGGTACCGGAAGAAGAGATTAACTTTGATCATCCTGACTCTTTTGAAACTGACCTTTTAATCAATCATTTAAAGGATCTAATAAAAGGGAAAGCTATTGAGCGCCCCGTTTATTCATATAAGACAAATGAAAGATTACCTGAAACCAAAAAATTAAAGCCATCTCCTATTATAATTGTAGAGGGTATTTTAATATTCCATTACCCTAAATTAAGGGATTTGTTTAACCTCAAGATATATATTGATACTGATGCAGATATTCGATTATTAAGAAGAATTAACCGAGATATTAAAAAACGAGATAGAACTTTTGATTCAGTTCGAAAGCAGTATATGGCAACTGTTAAACCAATGCATGAAAGATATGTTGAGCCTACAAAATATCTTGCTGATATCATAATTCCCCATGGTGGTTTAAATGATATTGCCAATGATTTAATAATTAAAAAAATAAAAGCACATCTTTAAAATATTTCCCCGCAACGGGGATTTTTTTATTATCATTAAAGGAAAATAATGTTAAATATAGTAATATATAGAATAGAGGTGGTAAAAATCAATAAAAAAATAGTATATTCAGTATTAACCGTAGCAATAGTATTTCTCATAATGACAGCATATAATATTTATCAGGAAAGAAAACTTATACAAAATTATAAGACAGTAACTTTAAAGAAATTCAAATATGATGAATACCATAGTGATTCCATGTTTAAAAAGAAAAAAGAAAGGATTAAAATTCATATTAGTGGTGCAGTTAAAAACCCGGGTTTTTATGAAGTTAGTCCTGGAATTAAATTGAAAACAATAATAAACGAGGTTGTGAACTTAAGAGATGATGCTGACCTAAATCAGCTTGATTTAAATAAAAAAGTATATAATAAAGATCAAATTATAATTCCACATTCTAGATAATATAAAATATGGAGGATTTAAATAAATAATGAGACTTAACAATGCAGTAATGATTAAAGCAGTAATATTTTTTGTATTAGGATTAATTTGTGGTTATTATTTTTTGACATTCAGGTTGATTCTAATCTTGTTTTTAGGTTTAATTTTTTGTTTTTTGATTCTTGATAATTCTAAAAAAATATACATGTTAGCTTTCATACTTATTTTTTTGTCAGGTTTTTTATATCTAAACTATTTTGAAGCAGGTTATAAAAGTGAAAAGTCTGTTGCAAGGTATAATGGAAAAGTAGTTGAAGTTATTGGTGAAGTTAATTATAAGTTAGATTCACTTGAAGGTAATTCAGTAAATTTAAAACCGTTGTTAATAAATAATAAAAGAGTTAAATATGGTAAAATACAGTTATGGAAAGAGCATATGAAAAATAATATTTCACATGGGGATTTAATTATTGCCAGAATGAAATTAGAAAGACCAAAGGACAAAAGAAATCCGGGGGGTTTTTCATTTTTTAAATATTTAAAAAAACAAAGGGTTTATAGTGTTGGTAATATATTTGAGATATATAAAATCCAAAGTGGTAGTAATTTTATAAATATCATAATTAAATTAAAAAGTATATTACTTAGTTCCATTAATAATAAAATTCCCGGACCGGTCAATGAATTTATAAAAGCCCTTATTTTAGGAGAGAAAAGTGGACTCAATACAAATTGGGAAACAAATTTTAGGCGGGCTGGAGCAAACCATTTACTGGCTATTTCAGGTCTGCATATCGGGTTTATTACAATTTTTATTCTAACATTATTGAAACCATTTTCTATTGGGGAATTAACACAGAATATTTTATTGGGAATATTTTTGTTGATATATATTTTAATGACAGGATTACGTGCCTCTGTTTTACGTGCCTCTTTTTTAGTTATGACTTATCGAATTTTTAAACAACTTAATTTTAAATTAGAGTTTTCAGGTTTGATATCCATTGTATTATTCTTAGTTTTATTAGTTAATCCTTATCAACTTTTTTCGATAGGTTTACAATTAAGCTTTTTAGTCTTAATTATGATAGTAAGTTGGTCTGAGTTATTACAAAGATACTTACATCCACTTTTAGCAGTAAGTATTGCAGCCCAATTGGGTTCAATACCATTAACTGCTTATTATTTTAATACCATAACCCCAGCTGGTATATTTACTAATTTATGGGCAATACCTTTAGTATCAGGAATTGTATTTTTAGTGTTGACTCACTTTTCTTTTTATTTATTGATACCGTCTATAAGTAACATCACAGGTAAATTGATTTACATGATTTCTATACTGTTAAAAAAGGGAATCAACATCATGTCTGATTTACCTGCAGCTGAAGTTATGGTATTTACTCCTTCATTAGTTAATGTATTTTTAGGATATGTATTTTTGTTTTTATTGGCTTATTTGTTAAAAATTAAAGACAATATAAAGTTTAGAAAAAGATTTCAGTTATTGAAATATGTATCGATCATTATCTTTATAACTATTATCATTATATTAATATTACCACCTAAATCTAATAACTTATTAAATATATATTGTCTAGATGTTGGACAGGGTGATTCTATCTTTGTTAAAACTCCTGAAAATAAAACCCTGCTTATTGATACAGGTAAAGCAACACCGGGAGGTAGTCAAGTGCAAAACACAATAATTCCCTTTTTATTAAATAAGAGGATAAGAACAATTGATTATCTAATCATATCACATTTTGATGGTGACCACTGTTCAAAAGCGGACTTTTTAATTGAACATGGTTTTGTTAAGAATTTGATATTATCTAAAAATTTAGATAGTGAGTATAAAAAGACACAAAAAATAATAACAAAAGCCAAAGAAAAAGGTATCAGAATTTTAACTGTTCAAGAGAAGGATTTATTACAATTAAGCGAAACTAAATTAGAGTTTTTAGCTCCTTTACAAGATAAAAAAAGAGATAACCGTAATAATAACTCGGTTGTGTTTCGATTACACTATAAAGATTTTGAAATGCTGTTGCCAGGTGATATTGAAAAAGAAGTAGAAAAAGATTTAATTAAAAATACCCCGGATTATTTTATGGAAGCCGATATTTTAAAGGCGGCCCATCACGGCAGCCTCACTTCCAGCATTGATGGATTTATTAAAAAGGTTAAGCCCAAAGAAGTTTTAATTAGTGTGGGTTATAATAACTATGGTCACCCTTCTGAAAAAGTACTTAAAAGATATAAAAAGCATAAGAGCCGAATTTGGAGAACAGATAAGAGGGGAGCGATTATCATAAGAAGTGATGGTTCTAAATATAGCATAAATTCCTATATAAATTGATTAAAGTAATTAAGATATGTTAAAATTAATATGATATTTAAAATATAAGACTTAAGGGTGTTTATTAAATGAATAAAAAAGCCGAGCAAGTATTTAAAAAGGAACTTAATCAGCTTAAAAATATATATTTAATCTTTAGTACGGAAGAGTATTTATTAGATAAATTTGAAAAGAGATTTAAAGATCAATTTATCGAAGAAGGTATTAGAGATTTTAATTTAAATTATATAAAAGAAGCCGAAAACCTATATCAAAAAATATCGGGTCAGGGAAGCACCCTACCAATGATGTCTGAAAAAAGATTTATTATAGTAAAGGCGGGTAACATATTTAAACAAAATGTGGGAGATTTTGATGTCTTTAAAAAGTTTATTCAAAATATACCCGACACTACTATTTTATTAATTATAGTTAATGAGGATTTAACGAAAAACAAAAGGAAAGATATAATAAATAAATATGGGGAAGTTATTAATTTAGCTCCTCCTAAATATCAAAATCTTGATAAATGGATTAAACTACAGTTTAAGCAGAGAGGAAAAAAGATTAACTATCGAGGAATTAAGATTTTAGAAAAGATGTTTAACAACAACCTTCAACAGCTTGATTCGGAAATAGATAAAATATGTACCTTTTTAAATGAAAAAAACAGAGTAGAAGTTAGTGATATTAAAAAGATCATATCAAAGGATAGGCGGATAAAAGATAATGAGATATTTGAATTAATGGATGCCATTAGTAATAGAGAAAAACAAAAAAGTGTCTATTATTTTCAACATATGGTTTCGAGTGGAGAAGTGCCACAGATAATTTTTGCTATGATCAGCCGTAGGATAAAACTGATGCTGATTATCAAGGATTTAAAAAAACAGGGGATGTCCCCTGAACCTCTGGCAAATAAAATAGGAGAACATCCCTATCCGGTCAAAAGAATATATAAATATGTAGATAAATATAGTTTTGCAGAACTAGAAAATATGCTTGATATGTTTTTGCAAGCTGATGTGAAAGTAAAAACCGGGGATGATAAAGCTGAAGACGCTATTTTAAATACATTAATAGGTATATAAAAATAAACGGCTTATTCATAAATGAATAAGCCTTTTTCAATGTTATAATTATTTATTATTTTTTAATTCGTTTAACATTCTCTTCATTTTAGATTTCTTTCTTGCAGCATTATTTTTATGGATAATGTTGTGAGAAGCAGATTTGTCAATGATTTTATAAACATCAGGCATCATTTCTTCAGCCTCTTTTACATTACCCTCATCAATAGCCGCTTCGAATTCTTTTATAACATTTTTAAGCTTATTCTTCCAGCGGTCGTTAACCTTCTTTTTCTTTTCATTTTGTCTAACTCTTTTCTTTGCAGATTCAATAATAGGCACAACTTTCACCTCCTTGTGAGTGAACGGTATATTTATATTTTGTTCCTAAATTTGCAACATATCAATTTTAACATTAGATATATAAAAATGCAAGCCTTTATAATAGATTATTTCAATTTGATGATTCTTTTTTACAATCTTGATTAATGAAATATTCAATGTTATAATGAGCGCATGCATATAAAGAAAGGAGAAATAATATGGACTGTCAGCATATACGAAATTTTTGTATTATAGCACATATAGATCACGGCAAATCTACCCTTGCTGACCGTTTACTTGAATTTACAAATACAATAACGGACCGCGAGATGAAAGAACAAGTTCTAGATAATATGGATTTAGAACGTGAAAGAGGTATTACCATAAAAGCTCAAGCAGTGAGAATAAATTATAAGGATTATGAACTAAATTTAATTGATACTCCGGGGCATGTGGATTTTTCCTATGAAGTATCTAAAAGTTTGGCAGCAGCAGAAGGTGCCTTACTTGTTATAGATGCTGCTCAGGGAGTTGAAGCACAGACCTTAGCTAATATTTACCTAGCTTTAGAAAATGACTTAGAAATAATACCAGTGATTAACAAAATAGATTTAGATAGTGCTAATCCCCAAAATGTTAAAGAACAACTGTTGGAGTTAGGAATTGACCCTGATGAAGCAATCTTAACAAGTGCTAAAGAAGGAACTAATATAGAGGAAGTCTTAAAAGCAGTTATTGAGAGAATACCAGCCCCTGAGGAAAATAAAAACAAACCACTAAGGGCATTAGTATTTGATTCTGTATATGATTCCTATCAGGGTGTTATTGCTTATGTAAGAGTAGTAGACGGAGAAGTTAAGGTTAATGACCATATCAAAATGATGGCCAATAACAATAAATATGAAGTTGATGAATTAGGTGTATTTAACCCTATGATGACTTCGGTAGATAGTCTATCAGCTGGAGAAGTTGGCTATATCATAGCCGGTATTAAAGATGTTAGAAACTGTAGAGTAGGGGATACGGTGACCTTATCAGACAATCAAGCCCCTGAACCATTGCCAGGTTATAAAAAGGTTAAGCCGATGGTTTACAGCGGTTTATACCCCTCTGATAATGATGACTATAACCTTTTAAAAGATGCGTTAGAAAAACTTCAATTAAATGATGCATCCCTTTTATTTGAACCGGAAACATCTGAAGCCTTAGGTTTTGGTTTTAGATGTGGATTTTTAGGTCTTTTACATATGGAAATTATTCAGGAAAGACTGGAAAGAGAGTATGATTTAGACCTAATTACAACCGCTCCCAGTGTTATCTACAAAGTAGAGACTGAAAATGGTGAACATTTAGAGATCGAAAACCCGGCTGATTTTCCTGAACAAAATAAAATTGATGCAATTAAAGAACCTTATGTAGAAGCTATGGTTCATGTACCGGAAGAATATATTGGCTCAATTATGGAATTATGCCAGGAAAACCGGGGTAGTTTTATTGATATGCAGTATGTAGATCAAAACCGAGTAGCTTTAAAATATAAGATGCCATTAAGTGAAATCATTACAGATTTCTTTAATCAGTTAAAATCAAAGTCTAGAGGTTATGCTACTTTAGATTATGAAATGATTGGTTATGAAGAATCTGATCTTGTTAAATTAGATATCTTGGTTAATAAAGAGCCAGTAGATGCTCTTTCTACAATTGTCTTTGAAGAAGATGCCCATTATGAAGGACAGAAACTGGTACGTAAGTTAAAGAAGTTAATTCCTAAGCAGATGTTTAAAGTACCTGTTCAGGCAGCAATTGACAATAATATTGTAGCAAGAGTCAATATTCCCGCCAAGAAAAAAGACGTTTTACAAAAATGTTATGGTGGAGATGTAAGCAGGAAGAGAAAGTTACTTGAAAAACAAAAAGAAGGTAAAAAACGGATGAAAAAAGTTGGGAAAGTGGATATACCACAGGAAGCATTTATGGCTGTCCTGGAAAGGGATGAAGATGAATAATAAATTAGATTATAGTTCACATTTTGGACTATATATTCATATACCTTTTTGTGAGAAAAAATGTAATTATTGTGATTTCTATTCCATAACAAGTAGTGAAAATGATATTGATAAATTTATTAAAGCTCTTACAAAGGAAATAGAGATCTATGCTAATAACTTAAGTAATAAAAATGTAAAAACAGTCTATTTCGGGGGAGGAACTCCTAGTATTCTATCATCTAAACAATTAGATACTATCTTTTCCTCCCTCAATAAATATTTTAATATTAACAATAACATAGAAATTTCCATAGAAGCTAATCCAGAAACTTTAACAAGTGATAAATTAAAGTTATATAAAAAGATAGGTATAAATAGATTGAGCCTAGGGGTTCAATCTTTTCTTGATAGTGAACTTAATTTTTTAGGTAGAATACATGATTCAAAAAGATCTCAAAAAGTTATCAAAGAGATAAAAAATCATTTTGACAATTTTAGTTTGGATTTAATGTTTGCTTTACCAGAACAGAGTTTAGCTGATTTTAAATACAGCTTAAACAAAGCATTAGAATATGAACCAAACCATATATCATTATATAATCTACAGATTGAGCCCCAAACTAATCTATATAGTAGATTAAATAGGGGAGAATTTAAGGAAATAGATGAAGAAACTGATTATAAAATGTATAATCTAGCCGTAGAAAGATTAAAAAGTTCAGGCTATCGGCACTATGAAATATCCAATTTCGCTCAGAAAGGCTATAAATCGAGGCATAATATAATATATTGGAAGTATAAACCTTATTTAGGATTAGGACCTTCTGCCCATGGTTTTAATGGTAGTAAGCGATACTATAATTATAATGATTTAAATAAATATATAAATAGATTAAATAATGATAAGACTCCCATTAAGGAGATAGTTGATTTAGAAAAAGAAGACCTTATTTCTGAAATGATGTTTATGGGTTTAAGATTAATTAAGGGAGTGGACAAACAAGACTTTAAAAACCGGTTTGATATATCAATACATGAAGTTTATAAAGAAGTAATAAACAATTTAAAAGATAAGGAGCTATTAAAAGAAGATAGCGAAAATATTTATCTTACTAAAAAAGGTCTTAACCTTGGAAATGTCAGCTTTGCTGAGTTTTTATTATGATCAAAAATATGATCCAAATTGAGGTCAAAAGTATTTGACAAAAACCAAGCGATATGTTATTTTATTAATAGTTATTAGCACTCTGATTAGTTGAGTGCTAAAAAGAGGTGAAAATGATGGTTGCAAATTTAGATGAACGCAAAAACAATATACTTCATGCCATCATTCAAGAACATATCATAACAGCTTCTCCAGTTGGTTCACGCACCATTGCTAAAAAATATGATCTTGGAGTTAGTTCTGCTACAATTAGGAACGAGATGGCAGATTTAGAGGAATTAGGTTATTTAGAACAACCTCACACTTCAGCCGGACGTATCCCTTCTGACAAGGGATATCGGTATTATGTGGATATCCTTATGAATAATAAGGGTATTAATTCTGAAAAATTGATTAAGACACTTTCAGAAATAACTAAGGATAGACATGGTTTACATGAAATAGTTTCAAGTATGACTACCATGTTATCTGAATTTACTAAGTATGCAACAATGATTACTGAACCAGAATTTAAAAATATACAAATTAGTGAACTGCAGCTTATGAAAGTGACTAATAATAAACTGCTGCTTGTAATGGTTACTGATAATGGTTTTGTAAGTGATAAATTGATCAACATCAAAGAAGAACTATCTAAAAGAAAGATCCGTTATATCAACAACTTCTTGATAGATAAGATTAAGGATCGTAATATTTCTGATCTTGATAGAGAATACTTTAGAGATATTGAAAAAGAACTGGTCCAGAAGATAAATTTATCACAAAAATTATTTACTATTATTAATGATGAAATTAAGGATTTAATCAAACCAGAAGATGTAAAAATATATATCGGGGGAACCTCGTATATACTCGACCAACCAGAATTTAATGATATAGAATATTTAAAGAAAGTATTAAATATTTTAGACCATGAAGATATGTTAAAGAAATTGATTACAGCTCAAAACAATAAAGAATTAGAAGTCCGCATTGGACACGAAAATGAAATGGAAGAAATGCAGCGGTGTAGTGTAGTTATTGCAAATTATTCAATAGGAGATAATGCAGTAGGGAAAATAGGTGTATTAGGACCTACCCGTATGGAATATCCCCGCGTGATATCAACTGTCAATATAGTATCAGATATCTTAAGTAAAATTATATCAGAGGTGAATAAATGATGGCGTCTAAAGAAGAACAAAACTTTGAAAATGAACAGGAAACTGTTCAAAGTCAAAAACAGAATATAGATCAAAATAAAAGAGAAACCGTAGATCTAGAAGAAGATATTACTGAAGAAGTAATGGAAGAAAGACTAGAAGAAATAAAGCAACAGTTAACTGCGGTAACTGAAGAAAAAGATGAATATTTAAGTAAGTTAAAAAGACTGAAAGCAGATTTTGTTAATTACAGAAATAGAGCTAAAAGAGAAAAACAACAGATCGAAACAAAAACTAAGATGGAATTTATCAATTCCATTTTGCCGGTAATTGATAATTTTGAAAGAGCTTTAAGATCCGTTGATGAAGACTCAGAATTTTTATCTGGTGTCAAAATGATTCACAAACAATTAATAGATGTATTAAAAAAAGAAGGCTTAGAATTTATTGATACTGAAGGTGAAGAATTTGATCCTGCTTACCATGAAGCGGTAATGCAGGTTGAGGCTGAGGATGTTGAGTCAGGTTATATTGTTGAAGAGATTCAGCGTGGTTACATGATGGAAGATAAAGTTGTTAGACCAGCCATGGTTAAAGTGGCTATCTAGTATACTTTATAAATAAATTATTGAATATAAAAGGAGGAATCTTTAATGAGTAAGATACTAGGAATTGATTTAGGAACTACTAATTCTTGTATGGCTGTTATGGAAGGTGGCGAACCTACTGTAATTCCAAATAAAGAAGGTAAAAGAACAACACCCTCTGTAGTAGCACATTCCAAAAAAGGTGAAAAATTAGTTGGTGAATATGCAAAAAGACAGGCAATCACAAACCCTGATAATACCATTGCTTCCATAAAGAGAGTAATGGGACAGGAACTTAAAAAGAAAATGGGTGATGATGAATATACACCTGAACAAATTTCCGCAATGGTTTTACAGAAAATGAAAAAAGATGCTGAAGAATACTTAGGTGAAGAAATAGAAGAAGCAGTAATTACTGTACCCGCCTATTTTTCTGATTCTCAGAGACAGGCAACAAAAGATGCCGGTAAAATCGCCGGACTTTCTGTTAAAAGAATAATTAATGAGCCAACTGCTGCTTCATTAGCATATGGCTTAGACGATGAATCAGAACAAACCATATTGGTATTTGACTTAGGTGGCGGTACTTTTGATGTTTCAATCCTTGAATTAGGAGACGGTGTATTTGAAGTAATCTCTACTAATGGTAATAATAAACTAGGTGGAGATGACTTTGATGAAAGAATTATTGACTACCTAGCAGATGAATTCAAAAGTGAAACCGGTATTGACCTAAGAGACGATAGAATGGCTTTACAGCGTTTAAAAGATGCAGCTGAAAAAGCTAAAATTGAATTGTCCAGTGTTAAACAAACAAACGTAAATTTACCCTTTATAACTCAAACTGAAGATGGCCCAAAACACTTAGATGTAGATATTACAAGAGCTAAATTTGAAGAACTTGTAGATGATCTAATTCAAGACACAATGGGACCCACCCAACAAGCATTAGATGATGCTGGATTTGGCCAATCAGATATTGATGAGGTAATCTTAGTAGGTGGTTCTACCAGAATTCCTGCTGTACAAAAAGCAGTTAAAGAGAAAATAGGCAAAGATCCTCATAAGGGTATTAACCCTGATGAAGTTGTTGCAGTTGGAGCTGCAATTCAAGCTGGTGTATTATCAGGTGAAGTTGATGATATAGTCCTCTTAGATGTAACACCATTATCCTTAGGTATTGAAACCTTAGGTGGTGTATTTACCAAGTTGATTGACAGAAATACTACAATTCCAACTTCAAAGAGCAAGATATTCTCCACTGCTCAGGATAATCAAACTGCTGTAGATATCCACGTTCTGCAGGGAGAAAGAGAAATGGCCAAAGATAATAAAACACTGGGTAGATTTCAGTTAACTGATATCCCACCCGCACCACGCGGAGTACCACAAATTGAGGTTGAATTTGATATAGATGAAAATGGTATTGTCCATGTATCTGCTAAAGATAAAGGAACAGGTAATGAGCAAAACATTACCATCAAATCCACTTCAAATCTTTCAGAAGAAGAAATTGACGAAATGGTTAAAGAAGCAGAAGAACATGCAGAAGAAGATGAGAAAAAAAGAAAAGAAGTTGAGACCAAAAATGAAGCAGATGCTTTAGTGCACACTACCAAGAAAACATTAGAAAAAGCTGAAGATAAAGTTGACGAATCCTTAATTGAAAAAGTAAAATCGGCTCGTGATGAATTACAAGATGCTATTGATGAAGATGATATAGATTTAATTGAAGAAAAAATGGAAGCATTAAATGAAGAGTTAACAGAACTTAGTTCACAACTTTATTCCCAAGAACAAGATGCACAAGGTCAAGCTGGTGCCCAACAAGCAGGAGCTCAACAACAGGCCGGTGCACAACAGCAAAAGGCAAGCGGAACTGAAGAAGAAGATGAAACAGTCGATGTAGATTATGAAGAAGTAGATGATGAAAATTAATAATGATTATGTTATAATACAAAAAAAGGGGTTAACTCCCCTTTTTTTGATTGTATTACTTTATGAGGTGATTTTTAATGCCAGGTAAAAAAGATTATTATGATATCCTGGGTG
>CAZXRH010000016.1:14356-23281 GCA_964642575.1 uncultured Halanaerobiales bacterium | reverse complement strand
GTTTAGCTACAACTGGATATGGTGTTGTAAAAAAAGAAGGTAATTCCTTTAAACTTATTGACTATGATACAATTACAACCAGTTCAGACCGAACAGATGTAGATAGACTTTCTCAATTATATGAAGAATTGCTATCTTTAATAGATAAATATAACCCTGAACACATTGCGGTTGAAGAATTATTTTTTAATAAGAATGTTAAGACTGCTATTCGAGTAGGGCAGGCCAGAGGTGTGATTTTATTGGCTGGAGCCCAACAGAGTATTAATGTAGCTGAATATACACCACTACAGGTAAAACAGGCTGTAGTTGGATATGGTAGAGCCTCTAAACAACAGGTTCAGCAGATGGTTAAGGCATTGTTAAATTTAGAAAAGATACCAAAACCCGATGATGCTGCAGATGCCCTAGCTATTTCCATTTGTCACGGGCATAGTTATGCAAGCAAAGAAAAATGGGGCGATCTATTATGATAGGATACCTAGAGGGTAAATTAATACATAGAAATGAAAGTCGTGTTATTTTGGATGTAAATGGAGTAGGATATGAAGTAGAGGTACCCGTATTATATTCAAAAAAAGATATAAATAAAAAGTTAGAACTTTTTATACATACTTATGTAAGGGAAGACGCACTTAATTTATATGGGTTTGAAACTGCTGAAGAAAAAAAGTTATTTAAGACTTTATTATCAGTTTCAAGAGTTGGACCCAGTGCTGCCATGAATATTTTGTCTTCACTTTCATATGAAAGATTTATTAATGCAATTTTAACCGAAAATGTATCGGTTTTAAAAGAAGTATCTGGTATTGGTCCTAAAACTGCTCAAAGATTGATATTGGAGTTGAAAAACAAAGTAGAGGATATGCTACCTGAACTTCAAATTGAAAAAGGTAAATCAATGAAAAAATATGATGAAGATTTATATGAAGCATTAACCCAGTTGGGTTATAGCAAAAAAGAAGTTGATGAAGCAGTTGATAACCTTGATCTTGATACCGATATGGCACTTGAAGATAAAATAAAAAGTGTATTAAGTTATCTGGGGAGGGAACATTAAATGGAAGATAATGATAGAATTGTATCCCCTACCAGGAAATTTGAGGAAGATCAGTTCGATAAAAACTTAAGACCTGAGAAATTAAAATACTATATCGGACAAAACAAAACTAAAGAAAAGCTAGATATTTTTATTGAGGCTGCCAAAAAACGGGGAGAAGCGTTAGATCATGTCTTATTATATGGTCCTCCGGGTTTGGGTAAAACCACTTTGGCTACAATTATCGCTAATGAGTTGAATGTTAATATTCATAAAACATCAGGCCCTGCTATTGAAAGGCCGGGGGATTTAGCTTCGATTTTAACCAATCTACAGGATAATGATGTTTTATTTATTGATGAGATACACAGGTTAAATATGATGGTAGAAGAGGTTCTTTATCCCGCCTTAGAAGACTATTCTCTTGATATCATAATCGGTAAAGGTCCTAGTGCTAGGTCAGTACGATTAGACTTAAGTCCTTTTACGATGGTGGGAGCTACTACCAGAGCAGGTTTAATTAGTTCTCCTTTAAGAGATAGATTTGGTGTAATTAATAGGCTGGAGTTTTATGATGAAGAAGAATTGACCAAAATAGTAAAAAGATCAGCTAGAATATTAGATATTGAAATACATGAAGATGGTGCTGTAGAGATTGCTAAAAGATCGAGAGGGACACCAAGAATTAGTAATAGATTATTGAAAAGAGTTAGAGATTTCGCTGAAGTAAAAGCGGAAGGAGTTATTTCAGCCGAAGTTGTTAACAAAGCTTTGAAATTGTTAGAAATAGACGAAAAAGGTTTAGACAGTATTGACCACAAATTGTTAGAAATTATTATCAAGAAATTTGATGGTGGACCTGTAGGTTTAAATACTCTCGCTGCTGCCATTAGTGAAGAAACTGAAACTATCGAAGATGTTTATGAACCGTATTTACTTCAGATGGGTTTTATAGAAAGAACACCGCGGGGTAGAGTTGCAACTTCATCTGCCTATAGACATCTTGGAATAAATAAAGATAAACAAGATAATTTGTTTGAAGGTAACGATTGATATAGGAGGAAGACCTATGCGAGTAGATGAATTTGATTATGATTTACCAGAAAGGTTAATTGCTCAACAACCTATAGAAAATAGAGACGAATCACGCTTGATGCTTTTAGATAAAGACACAGGGGAAATTGATGGAAAGATATTTTATGAAATTGTAGATTTATTAACTGAAGATGATATTCTAATTTTAAACAATAGTAAAGTTATTCCCGCCCGGTTATATGGCGAAAAAGTACCTACAGGAACCGATATAGAAGTTCTTTTATTAACTCAATTAAAAGAGGGTCGTTGGGAAGTCTTAGTAAAACCGGGAAAAAGAGTTAAAAAAGGAGTTAAAGTTAGTTTTGGTAATGGAGAACTGGTAGGTAAAGCGGTTGAATATACTGAATTTGGCGGTCGTATCATGGAATTTGAATATGATGGTAATTTTGATGAAATATTGAATAAACTAGGTAAAATGCCACTTCCACCATATATCAAAGAAGACCTCGATGAACCTGAACGATATCAAACAGTTTATGCTGAAAAACGAGGTTCTGTGGCAGCTCCGACTGCTGGTCTACATTTTACACCAGAGTTACTAGATAAAATTAAAAAGAAGGGTGTTGAGGTTGAGTATATAACTTTACATGTTGGACTAGGTACATTCAGGCCGGTTAGAACCGATGAAGTAGAAGAACATGATATGCATTCTGAATATATTGAAGTTGATAAAGAAGTTGTTGATAAAATAAATAAAAGAAAAGATGGAAAAGGGCGTGTAATTTCAGTTGGAACTACAGTAACACGTGCCTTAGAAACAGCTGGTCAGTCTGGCGAATTAGAAGAATTTAAAGGTTGGACAGATATATTTATCTATCCGGGCTTTAAATTTAATGTGATTGATGCTTTAATTACTAATTTTCATCTACCTAAATCTACTTTACTAATGATGATTTCTGCTTTAGCCGGGAAAGATAAGATATTTAAAGCCTATGAAAAAGCTGTGGAAGAAGAATACAGATTTTATAGTTTAGGAGATGCTATGTTTATCTACTAGAAAGGAAGTAAATAATGAGTTTGGATTTTGAACTGATTAAAAGTGATACTGATACTAAAGCCAGAAGGGGTGTAGTTAGTACTCCTCATGGAAAAATAAATACACCAATTTTTATGCCGGTGGGAACTCAGGCCACGGTCAAAGCGATGTCTCCTGAAGAACTAAAGGAAATTCAGGCTGAAATTATTTTAGGTAATACTTATCATCTATATTTAAGACCTGGTCATGAGCTTATTAAAAGAGCCGGTGGGTTGCATGAATTTATGAACTGGGATAAGCCAATTTTGACAGACAGTGGTGGTTTTCAAGTTTTCAGTTTATCTGATTTGAGAGAAATAAAAGAAGAAGGGGTGTATTTTCAATCTCATATTGATGGTTCACGACATTTCATATCTCCAGAAAAATCTATTGAAATCCAGAATGCATTGGGTTCTGATATAGTAATGGCTTTTGATGAATGTCCACCTGAACCCTCTAATTATGATTATGTAAAAAATTCTCTTGAGAGAACTGTCCGCTGGGCTGAACGTTCTAAAGAAGCGATGGATAATGATAAGCAAAGCTTATTTGGAATTATCCAGGGCGGTATTTTCAAAGATTTAAGAGAAGAAAGTGTCAAAAAAATGACTGATATTGGTTTTCCAGGTTATGCAGTAGGAGGCTTAAGTGTTGGAGAAGCAAAAGAGGATATGTTAGATACACTTGATTTTACTGTTCCTTTAATGCCTGAAAATAAACCAAGATATTTGATGGGAGTAGGGACCCCGGAAGATCTAATAGAAGGTGTGATGAGAGGAATTGATATGTTTGACTGTGTAATGCCTACTCGTATTGCCAGGCATGGTTCTATCTTTACATCAGAAGGTAGGATTACTATTAGGAATGCTACCTATAAAGAGGACTTTACTGCCCCAGATCCAGACTGTAACTGTTATGTCTGCCAAAACTACACTAGGGCATATATAAGACATTTATTGAAGAGAAATGAAATATTGGGAGTAAGATTAACGACTTACCATAATTTATATTTCTTTATTGATTTAATGAACAAAATCAAAAAGGCGATTAGTAATGAAAATTTCTTATCATTTAGAAAGAAATTTTATCAAAAATATAAATAAATTGATACCAGATAATCATTAAAATTTAAAAAAATTGAAGGATAATTTAATCTGGTATTGAAATTATTAGAGAGTAAAAAAATAAGGAGGTTATAAAAAATGCAATATGTTTACGCAATATTACCATGGGTCTTAATATTTGGAGTGTTTTGGTTTTTCTTAATTAGACCCCAGAGAAAACAGCAAAAAGAGCACGAAGATATGTTAAATAATTTAGAGGTTGGAGATAAGATAGTTACCATAGGTGGAATAAAAGGTAAGATAATCAAACTGAAAGATGACAATATTAGATTAAGAATTTCTTCTAATGTTGATATAGATGTTGTTCAGAAGGCCATTGCTCGTTTAGATACTTCTGAAGAAGAAGCAGAAGAGCCTGAACATGAAGATAAAATGTTAGATTAATTGTTTTTTGAATATAAATACCTTTGAAACCGAGAAAAAAATAAAGTTCGATAGTGGGAGTGACTAAAATTGGATAGCGGTGATGTAAAAGAAATCCTGCAATCTGTTGTTATTGCAGGTATTTTAGCATTTTTAATTATTACTTTTGTGGCGCAATCCTTTGTTGTAGACGGTAAATCTATGGAACCTAATTTACATGATGGTGAGAGATTATTTGTAAATAAGTTTATTTACCGTTTCAGGGAACCTCAAAGAGGAGAAGTAGTTGTATTTACTCCCCGTGGTGCTCCTAATAAAAAGTACATTAAACGTGTGATAGGTATACCGGGTGATACTGTCTACATAAAAGATGGTGTGACTTATGTTAATGGTCAACCTTTGGAAGAAGACTATATAAAAGAAGAAATGAAAGGTGATTTCGGACCTTATCAAGTTCCTGATAATTCGGTATTTGTAATGGGTGATAATCGAAATAATAGTGCTGACAGTAGATACCCAGGTTATGTAGGATATGTTCCTTATGATAGTATATCGGGCTTAGCATTTTGGGTCTATTGGCCTATTACTGATATGCGTGTAATAGATCAGGTAAAATATGAAAACATATAAATATTATAATTGTTGAGAAACGGGAGGAAAAAGTGGTATGAGATATAAACAAAAAAGACTTTTAAAACTTATTTTTATCATAGCCATAGTTGCCTTAGCGGTATTTTTATACTTTAATAATAGTATTAATCTTGGGCTTGACCTCAGGGGAGGATCGCATATTGTATTACAGGCTCAACCCACTGAGGAAAGAAGTATAAATAATGAAGTTATGTCGGGTATACAGCAGGTTATTGAAAGACGTGTAAACCAATTAGGTTTATCAGAACCGGTGATTCAGCGTGAGGGAGATGATAGGATAATTGTCGAACTGCCTGCCGTTGATAATCCAAATGAAGCAATTAATACTATTGGTAGAACAGCTGTATTAACATTTAGAAATCCTGCTGGGCAAGTTTTATTAACCGGTGAAAATGTTAAGGATGCTACTGCTGATTATGATGAATATGGTAGACCAGTTGTTTCTTTTCAAATGACAAATGAAGGTGCAAAGCAGTTCGAAAATATAACCAGACAGTATATAGGTCAAAAAATAGGCATATATTTAGATGATGAATTATTAACAAATCCAACTGTACAAAGTGTTATTTCTGAGAAAGGTTTAATTAGCGGTTATGAATCTGTTGAAGCTGCTGAAAAAGATGCAATTTTAATTAGAGAGGGTTCATTACCTGTACCGGTTGAAGTTGTTCAAAGTAGAACAGTTGGACCAGCTTTAGGTGAAATATCTATTAGAAGAAGTTTAATAGCTGGTTTAGTAGGACTAGCATTAGTTGCTGTATATATGATGTTTTATTATAGATTTCCTGGTGTACTTGCAGCCGCTGTATTGATTATTTACGGAGTACTCTTAATGGGTACCTTAGCAGGGCTTCAGGCTACTTTAACATTACCTGGTATTGCAGGTTTGATATTATCAATAGGTATGGCTGTAGATGCCAACATAATTATATTTGAAAGAATTAAAGACGAACGGAAGTCTGGTAAAACCCTGAGAGCTTCTATAGATGCTGGTTTCAAGAGAGCATATAAGACAATTATTGATGCTAATGTTACCACCTTAATTACTGCCTTAATCCTTGCTTATTATACAAGTGGTACAGTAAGAGGATTTGCAGTAACATTGGGAATAGGTGTATTAGTGAGTATGTTTACAGCTTTCTTCATAACCAGAAATGTTATAGACTTATTCACACATTCTAATCTACTACAAAGCGATGCTGCATTTGGTGCAAAGAGGAGGTAAAGAAGATGGATATACTGGGAAAAAGAAGAATTTGGTACACTGTTTCCATAGTTATACTAGCAGTTGGACTATTATTTTTAGCTATAAATGGGCTTAACTTTGGTATTGATTTTCAAGGTGGTTCTTTATTAGAATTTAGATTTGATCAAGAAGTTTCCAATCAAGAAGTAAGAAATGTATTAGAAAAGATAAATATTGCTCCTGATGCTAAGATCCAGCAGTCTGATACTCAGGGTATAAAAGGGGTTCTCATTAGAGCCCAAAAGTTATCACCTAGACAAATCACTGATATCGAAGAAGGGTTGAGAAACGAATATTCTTCCACTGATATGTTGAGATCAGAGTCGGTCGGAGCAGTTATTGGACAGGAGTTAAGAACGAAAGCTCTATTAGCTTTACTTATAGCTTCTGTAGCTATTGTTTTATATATAAGTATTCGATTTGAATTCAGATTTGCAATAGTTTCAATAATAACCTTGATGCATGATGTTTTAATTACTCTTGGTATTTTTGCTATGCTGGGTAGTGAGGTAAATACGCCCTTTGTGGCTGCTTTACTAACAATCATTGGTTATTCTATAAATGATACGATAGTTATTTTTGATAGAATAAGAGAAAACATGAAAATGATGCACAAAACACCCTTTAAAGAATTGGCTAATCAGGCTGTTGTAGATACATTGCCTAGATCAATAAATACTTCTTTAACAACATTAATCACAATATTAGCTATATATTTATTCGGTGGGGCTTCCATTAAAGTATTCATGCTTGCATTATTTATCGGTATGTTTGCTGGTACATATTCTTCTATATTTGTAGCCAGTCCCCTCCTTGTAACCTGGACACACAGGATTACAAATAAAAAATAGAAAGGGGTTTTAATATGCAGGGAACCATAATTTTTGGATTGATATTTGCAATTCTAATTGCAATATTTGCAATCCAAAACGCTTCCATAGTTGCTTTAAATATACTTATGTGGGAGTTTGAGATATCACTGGCCGTTGTTGTACTTGGCTCGATAATTTTTGGAGCCCTTGTTATTGGTATCTTTAGTTACTTCAAGCAGTTTCAACTAAAACGGAGAAACAAGAACCTTAAACTTGAAATACAATCTTTAAAAGAAGAAAGAGATAAACTAAAGGAAGAAAAGAGAAAATTAGAAATGTATAATCCAAAAAGCAATATGGAAGAAAGCTCTGTAAAAAAAGAAGATAGCCCAGAAAAAACGGAAGATAAGAAAGAAAAAAGAGGCTTTTTTGGTTTTGGAAAAAAAGATAGTAAAGACAAACCAAAAGAGAAAGAGCAAACAACTAAAACTGAAGACAAGAATGAAAAGTCTGAACAAGAAGACCAAGATATAGCTTATAATCTTCAAGAAGATGATTCAGAAGAAACAGAAGAGTCGAATAAAGATAAAGAAAATCAGTAAGACCTTAAAGGATTATGCTACCCCCTTATAAAATAGGGGGTTTTGTATTTAAAATGATAAAAGGTGATAATTTTGAATAATATTTGGTATTTAGAAGAAAAAGATAATAAAGTACACGAAGATAATATATTAAATCAGGTATTATTAAATAGGGGCTTAGATACAGTTGAAAAGGTTAACAACTTTATAGAAGCTGATTATAACAAGCTAAAAGACCCTTATTTGCTTACCGATTTAAAAAAAGCATCTCAGCGATTGATAGAAGCAGTAAAAAATAATCAAAACATTTTAATCTATGGTGATTATGATGTAGATGGTGTGACCTCAACCTCTCTTTTTATCCGTTTTTTTCAAGATATAAATTATGAGTACTTTGATTATTATATTCCTAATCGCTTAAGTGAAGGTTATGGATTAAGAATCGATAGCTTAGAAAATATTGAACTCGAAAATATTGATCTCTTAATAACTGTAGACTGTGGAATAACTGCAAATCAGGAAGTTGAATTTTTAAATCAAAAGAATATTGATGTAATAATTTCAGATCATCATAAATTAGGAGATTCAATTCCAAATGCATATGCGGTAGTTGATCCCCAAAGAGAAGATTTTGAATATTATAAGGGTTTAGCAGGTGTAGGTGTTGTATTTAAACTTCTTCAAGCTGTAGACAAAATACTTGACTTAAACAAAATACAAAATCATTTGGACTTAGTTGCATTAGGTACAGTTGCAGATATTGTACCCTTAAAACATGATAATAGGATTATTGTTAAAGAAGGCTTAAAAATAATGAATGATACTCAAAAAGTTGGTTTAATTCAACTTCTTTCTGATTTGAGTTTATCGGACAAAGAAATCAATCCCGGACAAATTGGTTATATAGTTGCTCCTCCCATTAATGCGATAGGGAGAATGGAAGAACCAGACCAGGGAGTTAGGCTATTAACTACTAATGATAAAAAAGAAGCAGAAAAG
>CAZXRH010000016.1:0-14346 GCA_964642575.1 uncultured Halanaerobiales bacterium | reverse complement strand
AAATCGAGATAGACAAAAAAAGGAAGAAGATATTTATCAAGACGCATTAGATATGATTGAAACTATTGATATTCAAAAGCAAAAACCAATTGTTTTATCTTCAAGAAATTGGCACCGTGGTGTAATAGGAATTGTTGCTTCTCGTCTGGTCGAAAAGTATTATTTACCAGTTGTTTTAATTGCAGTTGGAGAAGACGGGATTGGACATGGCTCTGCTCGGAGTATTAGTAACCTTGATATTACAGAAGGATTAAAGTATGCCGAAGATTATTTAGAAAAATATGGTGGACATGCCATGGCTGCTGGATTATCAATCGAGGAAGATAATATTGATGATTTTAGTGATAAACTTTATGAGTATATTCATGAAAAATTAAGACCTAAGGATTTTATTCCTGGTATTAAAATCGATTCACTTTTAGATATTAATAAAATAAATCAAAAATTTTATAAAAAATTGGAACTTTTTAAACCCTATGGGATTGGAAACCCTCGGCCTAAATTTTTATTAAGTAATATAAAACTTAAAAAACATTATACAGTAGGTAAAAACAACAAACATTTAAAGGTGAATTTAAAAAACGGTATCTCTGGGATTGGGTTTAACCTAGGGGGATTGAATAGTCGAATTAAAAATAAAAAACTCGATTTAGCAGTTAAAATATATCTTAACAATTGGCGCGGTAAAGATGAAATAGAAGTCAGAGTCGAAGATATCAATATAAGGTCTGACCATTCATATTTCCCAATTAAATTTACCAAAGATAAAATTACTGTATATGATAAGAGGGGAATAGAAAAAAAGGTTAAATATATCAAGGGTCTGATGAATTATCAAAAAAATATAGCTGTTTTTGTGAATGGAAGTAAGAAAAAGGAAGTAATAAAAGAAAAACTTGCTAAAGATGGGTATCAAGTATTAACTAATCAATGGGACAAATTTAAAACAAATAAAAATAATCTGATATTATTTGATAAAGTATTTAATACTGATCTTAAAAAAGAAACACATTTAATTATGTATTCTGTGCCTTTTTCCTTCAGTGAATTAATTCAAATAATCAATAACTTTAGAAATAGCAAAACTTTCATCCATTTGATATTTAATGAAAATGATCTTAAATTAAATTCTTTTCTAATAAACCACAACTTACCTGATAAAAAACTGATCAAAAAAGCAATTAATGAAATAAAAAATAGATTTAATAGGGATAGCTGTGATAAAGACGAAATATTCAAGCTATGTAAACAAGATTTGGATTGTAATGAAAAGAAAGCTAAAAAGATTTTGCAAATATTAGGTGAAACTCAGTTAATAAAAGTTAATGAAAATAAGGTTTCTTTCAGGTGGGGTAAGAATACTGAATTGGACTTATCAAATTCAGTATATTATAATAATATTATTAACATAAAGAAAGACTATAAAAAATTAAGAAAGCAATTAGAGGATAAAAATTTATTTAATTTCATTAATAACCTTACAAAATTAGAGGAGGAGAACAATGAATTTTAATGACTATATTAGAAATATACCGGATTTTCCAAAGGAAGGAATATTATTTAAAGATATTACACCACTACTAAAAGATAAAGAAGCATTTACAGCTGCTATAGATCAAATGGCAAAAGAATATGAAGATGTTGAAATTGATTATGTGGTTGGTATCGAAGCGCGTGGTTTTATTATTGGTACTCCCATTGCTTATGCGCTGAATAAAGGCTTTATTCCGGTTGGGAAACCAGGTAAATTACCTTATGATAAATTAACTGCTAGTTATGATTTAGAATATGGAAGCAATGAACTAGAAATACACAGTGATGCTATAGAAGAAGGAGATAATATTCTATTGGTTGATGATCTCTTAGCTACTGGAGGTACAACCAAAGCGTCAGTTGATTTAATTGAAGAATTAGGTGGAAATATAGTTAGTATTGCTTTCTTGTTAGAATTAGTAGATCTAAATGGAAGAGAACAAATAGAAGGATATGATATCTTTACACTTTTACAGCACTAACTTAAGACTAAACTTATTATGAAATGAAGGGATATATATGGAAATAGAGATTTTATTAAAAAAGATTAGATCTGATATGGATGATCCAGACCTCGATATAGTAAAAAAAGCATATGAAATAGCCAATGAAGCTCATGAAGGTCAATATAGAGTTTCTGGAGAACCATATGTTGAACACCCCATCAATGTCGCTTATATTCTAGCTGATTTAGGGTTAGATATAATCTCTATTTCTGCTGCCTTATTACACGATGTGGTTGAAGATACCAAATTTACGAGAGAAGATATCGAAGAAATGTTCGGTGATGAGGTTGCTTTATTGGTTGATGGAGTGACTAAATTAACCAAACTTGATTTTAAATCAAAAGAAGAACATCAAGCAGAAAGTTTAAGAAAAATGTTTTTGGCAATGGCCAAAGATATTCGAGTTGTACTAATTAAACTGGCTGATAGACTTCACAACATGAGAACTCTAGAACATTTAGGTAGAGAAAAACAGATATTTAAATCTGAAGAAACTATCGAAATTTATGCTCCTTTAGCTCACCGTTTAGGGATGTCAAGGATGAAGTCTGAGTTAGAAGATTTAAGCTTTTACTTCTTACAGCCAGATGTTTATGAAGAATTGAAAAAGAAATTAAAAGAAAATAGATCTTCTCGTAATAGAAATATTCAAAATGCGATCACTACTTTAAGAGAAAATATAGAGGACCAAAAATTAGATGCAGAGATATACGGGCGTTCTAAGCATCTATATAGTATTTATCAAAAGATGCAACGTAAAGAAGTTGATTTCAGTGAGATATATGATCTTACTGCTGTAAGGGTACTTGTAGACAGTGTAAGAGAATGTTATCAGGTGTTAGGAGTTGTTCATGAAATTTGGAAGCCAATGCCTGGACGTTTCAAAGATTATATAGCAATGCCTAAATCTAATATGTATCAATCTTTACACACAACAGTTATTGGACCTAGTGGAGATCCTTTAGAGGTTCAGATTAGGACTCATGAAATGCATAAGACGGCTGAATACGGGATTGCTGCTCATTGGCGTTATAAAGAAGGTAAGACTGATAAAGATGATTATGAAGAAAAATTATCCTGGTTAAGACAACTGCTGGAATGGCAAAAAGACTTACAGGAACCCCAAGAGTTCATGAAAGCTTTAAAAATCGACCTCTTTCAGGATGAAGTATTTGTCTTTACTCCCAAAGGAGATGTCATGTCTTTACCACGGGGTGGTACTCCCATAGATTTTGCTTATCATATTCACACTGAAGTCGGACACAACTGTGTTGGTGCCAAAGTAAATGGTAAGATTGTACCTTTAGAATATGAATTAAACAATGGTGATATTGTTAATATTATAACATCTAAAAAGAGTACTGGTCCAAGCCGAGATTGGCTTAAATATGTGAAAACTTCTACTGCCCGAAGTAAAATTAAAAGATGGTTTAAAAAACAACAGAGAGATGAAATTATAAGAAGAGGTAAAGAACTCCTCAATCGAGAATTTGAACGTCAGCATATTGATTTATCTGGAAAAGATAAAGATGAGGAGTTACAGAGAATAGCAGAAGAACTAGGAGAAAATAATAGGGAGAATCTTTTAGAGTCGATTGGCTATAATAATATCTCTGTAAAACAGGTCATAAATAAATTAGATATTGAAGAGGAAGAAGAAGTCAGTCTAGAAGATCTCCAGACTGCTCCATCTACTAAGAGTTCTGATAAAGGAGTTAAAGTAAAAGGTGTAGATAACTTAAAAGTTCGAACTGCTAAATGCTGTAATCCAGTACCAGGAGATAAAATTGTTGGTTATATAACCCGGGGAAGAGGTATTTCTATACACCGCAAAGGATGTCCTAATCTTAAATCATTAATGGAAAATGAAGAAGAACGCATTATAGATGTAGAATGGGACCAAAAACGCTCAGAATCATATGTTGTCGATTTAAATATCGAAGCTGTTGACAAGAGTGCTTTATTAAATGATATAACTAGACTAATTAAAAATGAACAGATAAAACTTTTATCTGTCAATGCAAGAGCGGATAAGTATGGAAAAGCCTATATAAGACTTTCAGTTGAGCTAAGCAGCATTGAACACATGAAGGATATTATGAATAAGATAAAAGAAATTTCAGGTGTACTATCAGTACAAAGAGCCAAACCAACTTAATATTAGGGAGTGATCTATTTGCGAGCCGTAGTACAGAGAGTTAAAGAAAGCCAGGTAAAAGTAGATGATGAGGTAATTGGTTCGATAGATGAAGGACTGTTAATATTTTTAGGAATTGGAAATGAAGATAGTATGGATGATATCGATTATCTGATTGATAAAATTATTAACTTAAGAATATTCGAAGATGTAGAGGGTAAGATGAATCTTTCAGCTTTAGATTTAGAAAAAGACATTATGATTGTTTCCCAGTTCACCTTATATGGAGATTGCCGTAAAGGTAGACGACCCAGTTTTTTTGATGCTGCTCCACCTGATAAGGCAGAACGTTTATATGATGTTTTTGTAAGTAAGATGAATGATTATGATTTAAATATAGAAACCGGTGAGTTTCAAGCAATGATGGATGTAGATTTAATAAACGATGGACCGGTCACTTTATTAATAGACAGTAAGAAAGAATTTTAACAGGAGGACTTCATATGATTATTTCACAAACAGTTGGTGTGAACTTTACCAACTGTTATTTAATTGGAAAAAAAGATGGCAATGCGATTGTTATTGATCCTGGTGATGATTTAGAGAAGATAATGGCTCTTATTGATAAAAATAATTTAAATGTAGAAAAAATCATTAATACACACGGTCATTTTGACCATATATCAGCTAATAGTGAATTAAAAGAAAAAACAAATGCTGAAATTTATATTCATAAAAAAGATAAAGAAGCTTTAGTTAATCCCGATAAAAATCTTTCTACACATTTAGGACAAAAAAATTTAGTTAAGTCAAAAGAAGCTGACCATACTTTAGCTGAGGGAGATACTATTGAAATTGAAGATTATAAATTCAAAGTTTTGCATACACCTGGCCATAGTCCAGGTAGTATCTGCCTGCATGATAAAGACAAACAAGTCCTAATAAGTGGAGATACCATTTTTAGTATGGGAGTAGGCAGAACTGATTTTCCCGGCTGTTCCCAAGAAGAATTAATTAGTTCGATAGAAAACAAATTATTAAATTTACCTGATGAGACAAAAGTTTATCCAGGTCATGGTCAGGAAACTAACATTGGAAAGTTTAAATTAAAAGTTTGGGAAAGACTTTCTTAAATTTTTAAAAGGCCGATTGCTGTTGACTTTTTAAAATCAATAAGATAAAATTATGAAGGATATCACCTAGTAATTTAAATATTTTTATACATCTTAAGGAGTGACTTATTAATGTTTGATAATTTAAGGAATAATAGTAAGATTATAGTCTATATCGTTGTAGCTGCATTTGTAGTTACCGGTGGATTAATGGGTTTTGGATCTTACATGAGTCGAAATAATCCCGGTGGTGCCAATCGATCATCTCAATATATTGCAAAAGTAAATGATAAAGGAATAACACCCCAACAATTTTTATCTGTATTAAGAAATTCAGCTTCTCAGGCTAATAATTTAAGCCAGACTGAAGTTATTCCCTTTAGATTAAATGTATTAAAATCTATGATAGAGCGTGAAATTCTTCTATCAGAGGCTGAAAATCAAAATATAAGTGTTGAAATATCAGACCAAGAAGTGGAAGATAGAATTGATGAAATACTTAACCAAAATGATCTAACTCAAGAAGAATTAGAAAGTAATCTAGAAAGTCAAGATTATACTTATGAGCAATTCAAAACTGATATTAGAGAAAGTATGAGAAATTCCGAAAAAATAAATAAAGTTAAACAAACCACATATAATAATATAAATGTAAGCGATGAAGAAATTCAACAAGCTTATCAAGAAAGATATGGAGATAGTGAAGACAAACCTGAACTTGAGGAAGTTAGATCTGATATAAAAGATTCTTTACTTTCTAGTAAACAGAGTAAAGCATATCAAAATTGGTTAGAAAACCAAAAAGCTGAAGCAAATGTAACAATTAATGATCCTGTATTATTTGCTTATAATGCACTTGATCAAGGTAATTATCAAGTAGCAATCGATAGTTTTGAAAACTTAGCAAATAGTGAAAACACATCTGCCAGTATATATACATATTTGGCCCAAGCTTATGCTGGTGCTGAAAATTATGAGCAGGCAGAAGAAACATTTAATACAGCTTTAGAAGAATATCCCGAAAACTGGGAGTTAAGATTGAACTTTGGTAATTATTATGCTGATAGAGAAATGCAGGATAAAGCTATTGAAAATTACAATCAAGCATCAGAATTAGCAGGAGAAAACTTCTATGCTCATTATAAGCTCTTTATGGCCTTTAACAATATAGGTGCTAGCAAAGAAGCAGAACAAGAAATGCAAAAAATCACCGAAATTCAGCAAAATATGGAAGGTCCACAGCAAGAAACCGAACAACCAAGTGATGCTTCTTCCATCGAAGAAGAACTTGAACAAACAAAACCAGATAATAATAACTAAAAAGTTAAATAAATAAGTCAACAAGGGTGAAATATTATGATAAACGCTCCACGAGGCACAAATGACATACTGCCGCCTGAGTCGGCCAAATGGAATTATATTGAAGAAAAAGCAAAATATATCTTTGATCTTTATAACTATGACGAAATAAGGACACCTATATTTGAATACACCGAACTTTTCCAAAGAGGAATCGGCGAAGTTACAGATATTGTTGAAAAAGAAATGTATACTTTTGAGGATAAATCTGGCCGTAGTATTACTTTAAGACCGGAAGGAACCGCTTCTGTAGTGAGGTCCTTTTTAGAGAACAAAATTTATGGTCAGGCTCAACCTACAAAATATTATTATATTGGTCCTATGTTCAGATATGAAAGACCTCAGGCTGGTCGTTATAGACAGTTTAATCAACTTGGTATTGAGGTTTTTGGAACCAAAGATCCTATGGTTGATGCAGAAGTAATTGCAGTAGGTATGCATTACATGGAGATTCTCGGATTAAAAGATTTAACTCTTTATATTAATTCTATAGGTTGTCCTGAATGCAGGCCACAGTATCTAGAGAAATTGAAAAAATATCTTAAAGAACATAAGGCTGAGCTCTGTGAGGATTGTAAACATAGAATTGATAAAAATCCTTTAAGGGTTTTAGATTGTAAAAATGATAGTTGTCAACAAGTTACCGAAGATGCGCCAAAACTGATAAATCACCTCTGTGAAGAATGTGAAGTTCATTTTGATAAATTACAAACCAATTTAAAGAATATTGATATTGAATTTGAAATTGACCCCCATCTGGTAAGAGGCTTAGATTATTATACGAAAACCGCTTTTGAGGTTAAATATGAAGGTTTAGGTGCTCAAGATACTATCTTTGGTGGAGGCAGATATGATAAACTGGCTGATGAAATCGGTAAAAAAGATGTTCCCGGTATTGGTTTTGCATTAGGGATTGAAAGATTGCTTTTAACTTTAGATAAACAAAACATTGAAATTCCTATAGATAAAAGTATTGATATTTATCTAACAACTATTGGTGAAAAGGCCAAACAAGCTTGTTTTGATCTGCTTAATAAATTTAGAAAAAATGGTATAAAAGCTGAAATAGATTATCAAGACAGAAGTGTAGGTGGGCAGATGAAATCTGCTGATAGAATGAATGCTACCTATACAGTAATTGTGGGAGAAAATGAACTAGATAGTGGTAAAGCAACCGTTCGTAACATGAAAAACGGGGAAGAACAGGAAATTAAATTGAGTGATTTAGTAGAGAGTATTGAGAAGATGATTTAAAGGAGGCATTATTAGTGTTAGGAAAATTAGATGGATATACAAGGACACATAATTGTGGTGAAATAAGATTAGAAGAAGAAAACAATGAGGTAACTATAATGGGCTGGGTTCAAAAAAGAAGAGACCATGGTGGAGTAATTTTCATTGATCTTCGTGATCGATCCGGATTTGTTCAAATAGTATTTAATCCTGATATAAGTAAAGAAGCTTTTCAAAATGCTGACCAACTTAGATCAGAATATGTAATTGCAGTTAAAGGTACGGTTCGCAAAAGACCAGAAGGTAATATAAACACAGAACTTCCCACCGGTCGAATTGAAGTGGAAGGACACCAGCTAAAGATACTCGATAAAGCAGAAACTACACCCTTTGAAATTGAAGATAATGTCAAACCAGGTGAAAACTTAAGATTAAAATATAGATATTTAGATCTCCGCAGGCCGATGATGAGAGAAATGATGGAATTGAGACACCGGGTTGTTAAAAGAACCAGGGATTTTCTAGATGAAAATGACTTTTTGGAAATAGAAACCCCCTTGTTAACTAAAAGCACACCCGAGGGAGCGCGAGATTACCTTGTCCCAAGTCGAATAAACCCAGGACAATTCTATGCATTGCCTCAATCTCCCCAGTTGTTCAAACAGCTTTTAATGGTTTCTGGTATGGAAAGATATTTCCAGATTGCGAAATGTTTTAGGGATGAGGATTTAAGAGCTAATCGTCAACCCGAGTTTACTCAAATTGATATAGAGATGTCTTTTGTTACCAGAGATGATATTTTTGAAATTACTGAGGATCTCTTAAGAGAAGTATTTGCTATTCAGGATATTGAACTACCTGAAGAAATACCAGTTATGACATATCAAGAAGCCATTGATCAATATGGGTTGGACAAACCAGATTTAAGATTTGAAATGAAATTAAAAGATATTTCTGATATAGTAGCAAATAGTGATTTTAACATATTTAGTGGTACAGTTAGTAGCGGAGGCCAGGTAAAAGGGTTAACCGTAAAAGAAGGAGCAAAATTTTCTAGAAGTCAAATTGATGAATTAGAGGATTTTGTTAAACTGTATGATGCTAAAGGATTAGCTTGGATAATGAAAAAAGATAATGAAATTAAATCCCCGATTGCCAAATTTTTATCTGAAGAAGAATTAAATAATATAGTTGAAAAAATGAATGCTGATAATGGAGATTTAATGTTATTTGTTGCTGATAAGCCTAATGTTGTGGCTAATGCTTTAGGCCATTTAAGAGTGCATCTTGGTGAAAAATTAGACTTAATAGATAAAGATAAATATGAGTTCACTTGGATTATTGATTTCCCCTTATTTGAATATAAGGAGGAAGAAGGTAGATATGCTGCAAAACACCACCCCTTCACCTCACCTTTACCAGAAGATATTGATAAGCTAGATGATGACTTAGGTAAAGTTAAGGCCAATTCATATGACATTGTGCTTAATGGTGAAGAATTAGGTGGAGGAAGTATTAGAATAAGTAATAAAAAATTACAGCATAAAATATTTGATAAAATGAACTTTACTGAAGAAGAAATACAAAACAAATTTGGATTCTTAATGGATGCATTTGAATATGGCACACCACCTCATGGTGGAATTGCTTTAGGATTGGATAGATTGATAATGATTTTAGGGAACACAGATTCAATTAGAAATGTAATTGCTTTCCCTAAAACTCAAAAAGCGACCTCACCTTTAACAGATGCACCTTCAAAAGTAGATCAAGAACAGCTTGATGAATTACATATTAAGCTTGTTGATTTAGATTGAAATTAAAATAGGATTATGTTAGTATATAGTTAATAAAAGAAATCTACTGTGTGCGCCAGGATTATAGAAAATTTTGACCAACACTCTTTGAAAGGGAGCCTGGACTCTATCTGCAGCGTATATGCCTCTAGCAGGACATACAAACCAGATAGGAGGGCACCCACTTGGCGGAAAGGGATCAAAATTAAATGATACCAGCGGCACAGTGGACTTTTTAATCCCCTTAATTGGGGATTTTTTTATTTGAATTAAGATTATTATATTATATAATAGCTTTAAAGAGGTGAGTAAAATGGGAATCAAAGAAGATTTAAGAGAAAAGTATTTTGATATAAGACAGAATTTGTCTGATGAGTATCTTGAAGAAAAAAGTAAGTTGATAACTGATAAATTGGATAAATATGTTAAAGAAAAGCAATTTAATAATATAATGATTTTTGTTTCCTTTAGAAATGAGATTAACACTCATCCATTAATAAAGAAGTGGTTAAAAGATAAAGACAAAAATATATTTGTTCCATATATAGATAATAATTTAGATAAAATGAAAATTAGTAAAATTAAAGATTTCCATCAGGATTTGAGCCCTGGGGTTTTTGATATTTTAGAACCTATCGAAGAATTACAAAAAGATGATTCGGCCAACTATCTAGATTTAATTGTAGTACCTGGACTTATATTTTCTAAACAGGGCTATAGGATTGGTTATGGTGGTGGTTACTATGATATGTTTTTAAATGAAACAGAGCCGGAAGTAAAAAAAGTAGGAATTGTATTTTCTAGATTTATAGTTAATGAATTACCAGTTGATGATCATGATCTACCAGTTGATTTAATAATTACTGAAGAAGATATTATCAAAGCTGAGAGGTGATAATTTGCCAAATCTTTTTGAAAACAACTCAAATGAAAATGAGCATACAGAACCACTGGCTTATAGGATGAGGCCTAAAAAATTATCTGATATATATGGTCAAGAAGATATTATGGGAGAAGATAAAATTCTGAGAAGAGCAATAGAAGCTGATCAAATTCAATCTTTTATTTTTTATGGTCCTCCTGGGACAGGTAAAACGAGTATTGCTTCTGTGATTGCTGAAAATACAGATTCAGATTTCAAAGTTTTAAATGCAGTAACTTCTGGTGTTGGTGATATAAGGGATATAATAAAAAAAGCAAAAGATAAAAAAGACTTATATAATACCAGAACTATTTTGTTTATAGATGAAATACATAGATTTAATAAAGCTCAACAAGATGCATTACTACCTGCTGTTGAAAAAGGCATTGTAATAATGATCGGTGCTACCACAGAAAACCCATATTTTGAAGTGAATTCCCCCCTGCTTTCTAGATCAAGAATATTTCAATTAAAACCGTTAAGCAAAGAAGATATTGTAAATATCATTAATGATGCTTTAAAATCAAATAGAGGACTAAAAGATTATAATATTCAGATTGAAAATGAGACTATTGAGTTTATTGCCGAGTTAGCTGATGGTGATGCACGAATGGCATTAAATACATTGGAGGCAGCAGTATTAACTACTCCTCTTAATAAAGAAGGTAAAATAGTTTTAGATAAAGATATAATAAGAAATTCATTACAAAAAAAATCATTAAATTATGATAAAAAAGGCGATAACCATTATGATAATATATCAGCCTTGATTAAGAGTATGCGTGGTTCTGACCCGGATGCTGCATTATTTTGGCTTGCTAAAATGATTGAAGCAGGTGAAGATCCTAAATTTATAGCACGTAGAGTCATTATTCATGCAGCAGAAGATGTTGGGCTAGCTGACACACAAGCGCTTTTAGTAGCGAACGCTGCTTTTGATGCTGTTACTAAAGTAGGGTTACCTGAGGCCCGTATTCCATTGGCAGAAGCTGTGATATATATTGCGACTGCTCCAAAAAGTAATACTGCTGTAACTGCAATTGATAAGGCTTTGGATTTTGTCAAAAATAATCCAACTGGGACTGTTCCCCCTCATTTAAGGTCTTCTAACTATAGAGGGGCTAAAGATTTAGGAAGCGGTATATCATATAAATATCCCCATAATTATGAAAACAATTATGTTAAACAAAGATATTTTCCAGAAGAAATAGAGGAACAGAAGTTTTTTGAGTTTAGTGATTCAGGTCGAGAAGCAAAGTTAAAGGAGTATTTGAAGAAATTAAAAAATAATGATCCCGGGTGATAAGATGGATTTAACTATAAAAATACCAGACTCAACGGTAGAGATTAAGCATAAAGTAAAAGATAGTATTTTTTGGGGAAACATAAAGCATGTTGAAACGAGAGAAAAAGCAGAAGAATTTATAAAAAAGATAAAAGATGAGTACTATGATGCAAGCCACAATGTCAGTGCTTTTGTATTAATGCAAAAAGAAGATCAAATTGAATATTATGATGATGACGGTGAACCTTCAAAATCATCTGGACCGCCTGTTTTAAAAACCATTAAAGGACAAGAATTAGTAAATACAGTCATCGTAGTGACCCGATATTTTGGCGGCACTCAGTTAGGCATAGGTGGTTTAATAAGAGCTTATGGAGGTACTGCCAAAAAAGTAATTAAGGCAGCTGGTATCAAGGAATTAAATCTTTATTACTTTCTAAAAATAAGAGGTAACTATCAAGTTGTCGGAACTATTTTAGGTCAAGTGGAAGCTTTTAATGGTAATATTAAAGATACTAAATACAGTGCAGATGGGGTAGAAGTGTTTTTTTATCTTCATCCAAATAGGTATTCTGAATTAAAAGAAAAGCTTATAGAAGAATCCGGTAATAAGGTAGAATTTGAAATTTTAAAGAAAATATATTTGTGAATCTTATATCGAATTGATATAATGAATTTGAAATGATAAAATATAAAAAAATGATATGTTTACTCATCTATCTAATGGAGGTATAAAAAAATGAAAGTTTCCACTCGAGGAAGATATGGTTTAAGAGCAATGATCGAATTGGCAAAAAATGAAAACTCTGGTGCAATTCCCTTAAGAATTATTTCAGAAAAACAAAACATATCTGAACAGTATTTGGAACAATTGTTTGTAAATTTAAGAAATTCAGGACTAGTTAAAAGTGTAAGAGGTGCAAATGGTGGTTATCTCTTGAATAGACCTGCAGAAGATATTACTGTGCAGGAGATTATAGTAGCTTTAGAAGGTCCCTTAAATATTGTGGACTGTATTGCTGATGAATCACTATGTGATTTTTCAAAACAATGTGCAACACATGAGTTATGGATTGAATTGAGAGAAAGAATTGAAGACTTGCTAAAAAATATTACATTAGATGATCTAAAAAATCGAGCTATAGATTTAACTGAAGGAAATTAGAGGGATTTATTTATGAAAAAGGTAATCGTTGCAATGAGTGGTGGTGTGGATAGTTCGGTAGCTGCTGCTTACTTACAAGAACAAGGATATGATGTAATAGGTCTAACCTTTATAATGTTTTCCGAAGGCGAAAAGATGAGTGATAAAGATAAAGAGGCAGTAAAAGATGCAAAAAATGTTTCCGATCAACTAGGTATTGAACATTATACAAGCAATATCACAAAAGAGTTTAGGGAAAATATAATCAATGATTTTATAAATAAGTATAAGAAGGCAAAAACTCCTAATCCCTGTGTTATTTGCAATAGAAAAATAAAATTCAAGTTTTTATTAAATAAAGTTGATGAATTTGAGGCCGATTATATGGCTACTGGCCATTATGCTAAAATAGAAAAAAATGACAAAAATTATCGTTACCTATTGAAAAAGGCTGTTGATGATAATAAGGATCAATCTTATATGCTGTATAGAATGTCTCAGGATCAACTCAAAAAAACATTATTCCCAATGGGAGAATTTTCAAAAGATCAAATTAGACAAATGGCGAAAAAGTATAATCTAGAGATTCACGATAAACCCGATAGTCAGGATATTTGTTTTATAAAGGATAATAATTATATAGAATATTTAGAAAGACAGGAAGCTGATATTGGAAAACCGGGTCCCATACTAGATTTAGAGGGAAATAAATTGGGAGAACACGAAGGTTTACATCATTATACAATTGGTCAGAGAAGAGGTTTAGGTATTTCTAAACCGTACCCTCTTTATGTGGTAGAACTGGATATTGGAAATAATGCAGTTATCGTTGGAAAAAACAAAGATGTATTTAGAAATTCATTTCATATAATCAATCCAAATTGGATTTTTTATGATAATTTAAATCAACCTATAATAGTTGATTGTAAAATTAGATATAATTCTCCAGCTCGAAAAGCAGCAGTTTATCCTGAAGAAAATAAATGCAAAGTTGTATTCAAGGATAAACAAAGAGCAATCACCCCTGGACAATCGGCTGTGTTTTATAAAAATGATTATGTAATTGGTGGCGGTATAATAAAATAGGAAATTTATTAAAAAAATGCTTATCAGCCCTTGACATCAATACCAAAAACTGATAATATATCTAATGTCGCTGATGAGGAAACGCCCCAAAAAACCTAACAAATTATATCACATACAATCAAATTTTTTTGACTAAATTTTTCATCAGTGTTATAATAATAATGTTAAACTATAATTCTTTAAGAACCTTGAAAAGTAAACAGTAGACCCTGACAGTTCTTAATAAGTTTCAA
>CAZXRH010000015.1:22816-24467 GCA_964642575.1 uncultured Halanaerobiales bacterium | reverse complement strand
GTAACTTTCTGAGCATCTTTTACTTCTTCTTTTATCAGATCTGCGTCTTTTACTGTTCTTAAAGGGTGAATATTGTCCAAATCAATTCCATCAATTGGTGGTACAACCGGTTTAGCGCCAGTTGTAATGATAAGCTTATCATACTCATACTGACCTTTACTATCTTTTGTTAAATCTTTGTATTTTAAAACCTTTCTATCTGTATCAATATCTGTTACTTCATGCTTGGTTTTAACTTCAACTCCGTATTTTTCTTCAAATTCAGCAGGTGTGTTAATTACTACCTTACCTCTTGATTCAGTTACTTCAGAAATGTAATAAGGTAAACCACAACCTGCATAAGAAATATCTTCCCCTTTTTCAAAAACAACTATTTCAGCATCTTGATTGGTACGACTGGCCTTTGCTGCTGCACTCGTTCCGGCCGCCACACCTCCAATAACTGCTATTTTCATTTTTTATCAGCTCCTTTTTTTGCAAAGTTTTCCTTAATAGTTTCAATTAATGTGTCATTGACTGAAACTCCGCCTGGATTAACTAAGGAGTACTGGTTTTCCAGGGTTTTGTTTAAATCACTGTTTACATAACCTGTTGGTAATGGACAGTCCATACCACTTTCTAAAAACTTAAAATGCCTCTGTGCTAATTCATAAGCACTAATTGCTTTAAAGGCACAACTAGTTTTTGCCCCGTCACATAAAATACCACCAGAGTCGCTGAATAAATTGTTGATTCCATCTTCTATCATCTCATCTTTACCATCTAAATACAGTAAAGCAGCTAACACTCCCGGGGCAGCTGCTGTAAAAAGACCACATAATGAAGACAGCTTTCCCAGCTGGGTTTTTATATAATAAGCTACAACATGAGCTATTAAAGTCGCTTTGAAAATTTCACTTTCCTCTTTTTCCATATTTTTGCCTGAAATATAGCTGCCTAAAGTAATAAAAATGCCTTGATTACCACTGCCCGATGAAGTTAAAGCTGGCAATTGAGCACCTGCCATTCTTGCATCTACTGCTGCTGCAACTTCAGCGGCTGAACTTCTGATAAAATCATCTCCAGCCACTTCTTTATAAGTACGTCCTACTCCACAGCCTTCCTCATCTAGGCCGGCTGCAGCCAGTTTTTGATTTATCTTTAGGCCCTGTTTAAGATATTTTTCCATAGCCGAGTCATACTGATTTTCTACTAGGTCAATTATCTCTCTTACATTCATCTTTTCTATTTCATTTTTCACACCGAACTTTATGTTTTTTTCATCTTCCTGGTCTATCTTTTTAAAGATCGGATCTCCATCTACAGTTATCTCTGTTAAGTTAGTATGGTCATGTTCAATCCTACTTTTAACTAAATTATCTCCTTCTAAGGTAGCTTTAATTAACAGATCTTTTTGCCCTTTAATAACTCTTAATTCTACTAAATCTATTATAGAATCTGCCTTGTTTAAAGTTTCTTCTTTTAAACCATTTAATAATGTGAGTTTCTTATCTGCCGAGTCCTCTATAAAATATCCGAGGGCTGCTGCCAGTCTATTACCGCCATATCTGTTAGTACCGGGAATACCGGTTCGCATTCCATTTTTATATACATACCCATCCATTTCAACAACTATCTTTTTTAAATCCCCTTGTAAAAAATCTGCTGCCCT
>CAZXRH010000015.1:0-22716 GCA_964642575.1 uncultured Halanaerobiales bacterium | reverse complement strand
ATTATTTATTACTTTTATTGGCTGCCGGGGCCGCCTTCTAATTCCATCGGTTTCAAGCTGGGATCAAACTCTTTTTTGCGCTTGATCACTTCACGGGCGATCTTTAAAAACTCTTGACTGATATCATCATTACTGTTTTCATCAACTACGGGATCACCGGTATCTCCACCTTCTCTAACATGTTTCATTAAAGGTAGCTGTCCTAGTAGATCAACTTCTAGTAATTCAGCCAGCTCTTCGCCTCCACCTTCACCAAAGATATATTCTTTGTTTCCACATTCAGAACATTCATAATAGGCCATATTTTCAATTATACCGAGGATTTCCGAATCCATCTTCTCAGCCATATGACCAACACGTCCAGCTACATTAGTAGCTGTAATCTGTGGGGTAGTTACAATTAAAGTACGGGCATGAGGTAGCTTCTGCATGATATTAAGGCTCATATCACCAGTTCCTGGGGGAAGGTCAAGTAGAAGATAGTCTAATTCACCCCAGAGAACATCCTTAAAAAACTGCTGTAAAGCACCTAAAAGCAGTGGGCTTCTCCAAATCACCGGATTTTTTTCATGAACAAAAGAACCCATTGAAATAACTTTAACTCCCATCTTTTCAGCGGGATGGATTAATTCAGATTCCTGTTCAACTTTTACTTCTTCTTCCAGTCCAATGATACGGGGAATACTAAACCCGTGTACATCAGCATCTATAATACCTACATTTTTGCCTTCTTTTTGTAAGGCAACGGCCAGGTTAGCAGTAACAGTTGATTTACCAACTCCACCTTTACCACTTGCAATTGCAATCAAGCCGTCGTTAATTGAGCCGTGTTCTAATTTGATCTTTCCCTCACTAACAGTATACATTTTTAAATCCTCCTTTTATTCCATGATTCTTTTATATTTTGCACTCGTTAATCTATATAAGATATAGATAACAATAAATATTAAGGACATTGTAATAACAGCCGTAAATATTGAGTTAAACCCTAAATTTAAAATGGTTCCGACCGATACTGCAGTTACGACCATGATTGAAGCTGATTTTACCATGTTTTTCAAACCAAGTTCTCTAAATAGGATGATAAAGGTTGCTACACAAGGAAAATAGACTGTTAAGATTGTACTGGCAATAATCAGCTGTTTTAAGGTTAAATCTAAAGGTGCTAACATCCCCATCGCTAGGTCTTTTCTTAAAAAACCCATTAAAAGGGCTGAAATAACATCTTTAGGTAATCCAAAAAGTACGGAAAAAAGTGGTCCAATCATTCGTGTTAAAAAGTTGAAAAAACCAAGGGCATATAAGGCATTAACTGCTAGAACTCCTAATAAAACAAAGGGGATTGCTTCCTTTAAAAAATTAGTAATTCTCATCCAAAGCTTTTTAAATACTATATCTAGCAAAGGTAAACGTAAGGTCGGAATTTCAATTAAAAGATCACTACTGTAACCAGGTAAAAAGTAATTTAATAACAGTCCCACTATAATCCAGACAATAAAAAGAGCTGCGAAAACAAAGAAAACATAGATACCTCCGAAGGCTCCTACCAGTCCGATGATCATAGCGGTTTGGGCCATACAGGGTATTGAAATAGACATTAAAGTACTGGCAATAAACTGTTCTCTTTTACTGTCTAAGTTACGGGCAGCCAAAGCGGCTGGTACATTACATCCAAAACCTAAAATCATAGGTATTATAGAAAAGCCATGCAGCCCTACCTTATGCATCACATTATCTACTAAAACTGCTAGTCTAGGTAGATAACCGGAATCTTCTAAAAGACTTAATACAAAATAAAATGAAATAATATATGGTAAAACCGCTGCAAAAGGAATAAAAATACCTGTTGTTAACAGTCCAAAAGACTGTTCAAAATCGATTTGGCCGTTAACCAATTGTCCAATTAAAAGATCATGTAAAAATGATCCTTCTGTTAAAAATTGACTAAATCTCATTAAAAGCCTTTGGTAAGGTCCCGTAAAGAAAGGATTAGCTATGTAGTTAATTATCCCTTCCCCAATGAACCTAATAACCATAAAAGTAAGATAAAGAACCACAGCTGCAATCGGAATACCAGTCCAGGGTTTTAAAGTATACTCTTCCATAATTTCTTTTGTGGAGTGGTGTTTTGGTTCAATCTGCTGTACATCATTGATAATATGGCCAATTTCTACCCAACGTTCTTCTGAAGTTCTTTGCTTAAACTCTTTAATTTCTCGATAATCCAGATATTCCAAAGCTTTTTTTAAACCATTTCCAGTAGTTGCTACGGTTGGGATAACTGGAACTTGCAGTTCTTCTCTCAGCTTATCTAAATCTATATTAATTCCTTGATGATGAGTTTCATCCCACATATTTAAAAGTATTACAACCGGGATATTTTGTTCTAAAAGCTGTAAAGTTAGATTTAAATTTCTTTCTAAATTAGTGGCATCTACTACATTAAAGACTAGATCCCCTTCTCTTAACATCTCAACTGCTACTTCTTCTGCTTTATTAGTAGGATCTAAAGTATAAGTACCTGGGACATCGATAAGTTCAACATTTTTACCATCATGTTTAAATAGTCCCTTTTTATATTCAACAGTGGTGCCTGCATAATTAGACGAAGTAACACTGGTCCCCGTTAACCTAGAAAAAATTACACTTTTACCGACATTTGGATTCCCCATTAATAATGCCTTCATCTTAATTACCGATCTTGACCATGATTTTTTCGGCCATACCTCTCCCAATGGCAATCCGAGAACTATTTTCGATTTGAATTGTTATGGGTCCTCTTAAAACCATGTCACTGACCTTCTTTATTTTTTTACCTTTTCTAATACCAAGGGAATCCAATTTTTTAAGTAAGTTTTCGCCACCTTTGAAATCATATACTATTCCACTCTCTCCCGCTTTCAAACTAGAAAGAGAGACTATTTGAGCTTTCACTATTACATCATCTCCTGAATATATATTGATATTCATTCTCATTATTCACACAATTCTATCTTAACACAACTCTGTGTTTAGTGCAATAATATACAATTATCCTTTTTATCAGTAAAAAAGGCAGTAATCATAATAATTGAGACCAAAATGAAGGTGAGAGTATAACCTAAAAAGTTGATCAATACTCCTCCAATTAAGGGTAAGATAATTATTAAAATATTAAGGCTATCTCTGATTCCCAAATATATAGTTCTTTTGTCTTCAGGAGCTAAGTCCAATAGATATGGTAAAAAGCCTATCTTACGCCCACTTTTGACAAAACCAACCAAAAAGAAAAGATACTTATAGATATCAGGATTCATCTGTCCTGCTATTAGTGCTAAAATTGGAATTATACCGCCAATCAGGATACAGACTCTAACTACATAACGAGCACCTTTTTTATCTCCTATATAACCCCAAAAGATATTTGAAGTTATCATTCCGGCTATTTGAAATAAGAGGAAAATACCAATATACTCAGCCGATAGATCAAAAGTATCTTTAGCAAACACAATATAGAATGGTAAAACCATCATACTGAAACTAGACATATTTTCAATTAAAACAAATTTCAAAAATTGAGGATCATTTTTTAAAAGTTCAGGTACCTTTTTTAAAAATTTAATTAACTTTAATCTTTCTTCACTGACAACCGAGGGCTTTTCATCTATCATCCAAAAAGAAAAAGCAGCAATTATTAAACCTAAAAAACCAATTGCGAGCAAAATACTGTAATTATTAGGAAAAGTATATTTACCAGGACTAAAGATATACTTAACAATTAGCCCTCCACTAAAGGCCATTATAGAGGCCACAAACTGTTTGGAGGCAAAGATCTTTTCACGTTGACCTTTAGTTGTTAACTTACCAATGATTTCATTATATGATAAAGAGGCAAAACCTCCACTGATTGAAAACATAAATATCCAGATAAAAAAGAAAATGATTACCAGACCAGGATTATCCTTACCATAATAATAGGTGGTGAAAGCCATCCCCAAAAAAGAAAAGGCTCGTAGATAAATCCCGGTAATCAATACCTTCTTTTTATATTTAACATAACTTAAAAAATGACTGAAGATAATATTAAATAAGCGTGGAACCCCCAGTATCATAGAATAAAGGAGGCCAAAAATAATTTTGGAATCAATCAATTCTGAAATTAAGGAAGGCAGGACAGTATTTAAATCTATCATAGACATGGTTAGGGATAAAAAAGCTCCATGCCAGAGGAATATGAAGTATACTTTCTTGTTTTTTATTTTAATAACTGCTCCCCCCTTTTGTTCAATTATTTGTATCCTATCAAAAACTATTTTTATATTCTGTTAAATGATTACATATGTTCAAAACGTCATTGGAGGAATAAAAAAAGGCCTAAACCCTAATAAAAGGTTTAAGCCTTATAAACCAAAAGCAATTTAAATTGCTTTTTTTAATCTTTTTCAGATACTTTCTCTATATTTTCATTATCTAAAAGTCCCATCAAAACAGCTGAATAAGCAGTAGCCAGATCATTAAATATTACATGAACCCAGAAACCGATTAATACCGCTATGATAATTTTTTTGTATTTATTATGTAATCCCCAAGCATTTCTTATAATAGTATAAAAAATCCAACCAAAAAAGAAAAATCCACCGACAATACCCCAACCACTGATAATATTAAAGTAATTATTATGAGGAGTAATTGCATTTATTTCTTCACCTGGCACCTGATATTTGGGATATACGGTTTGAAAGTTACCCGGACCTACTCCAAAAAAGAAATGTTCCTTTATCAAAGCCAGGGTTCCTTCATATACTTTAAGACGCATATAATTACTACGGTCCTCTAAGGAAAATATTGAAAGCGCCCTTTTATAAAATCTTTCATTGGTGGCAAGAGCTAATGCTACCAGAGAGGTTAAAATTACAATTACTTCCCAGGACATCAAAATAGTTAAGACAAAACTCCCGGCAGCTGTTCCAACCATTGCTCCCCGAGAACTGGAGATCATTAAAGCCCCTAAATTTAAAATTAAATATAATAAATAAAAAAACTTTTCTCGTTTTTTCTTGACCACGATTAAAAGTCCCAAAGCGCCAATAATTCCAGCCTGGATAATAACTCCTAGACCATTATCACCGATCCCTAGTATATTCGCACGACCATTACCATTAATAATTACAAATCCCTTGTAGACTAATCTCCAGGAAAAATACCGGGCCAATAGTGTTAAAAAGGCCAGAAATGTAGTACCCCTAACCATATCTTTAATAAAAGTTATTGGATTATCTATAAAATATTTACCAACTATATATAACCAGATAAATAAAAATGGAATCAAAAATGAGGAAAAGGCAATAGGTAAGTTATAAGCTCCCAGAATACTTATTATTCCAGCAACAAATAAGCCGGCCCACATATATAAGTTTATCCGATTCCATTTGGCATTTTTAAGTCTTTTAATACGTAGAGATGATATTATTATTACATTTATTAAATTAAAGCCCGGATTTATATTCATCGTTAGACCCATGACTCTTTCCCATACTTGCGAAAACTTTTTCATCTAATCCCCTTTCTCTAAATACTGTAGTATCCGCTTGGCTGTTTTTTCGGTTGCTCCTCTGTCACCCATTCTATTTTTGCCAGCTAAGCTCCTTTGATTATACTCTTTATCATCTTCTAGTAATTCTAAAAGGGCATAAGCAGCATTTTTGAAATCTCGTTCTACAAACTTAACACCTTCACCTAATAATCTTTTTTGGTCAGCAGCAAATTCATAATCAAACTGTGCCCCTGTTCCAGGAAAGATTATAACGGGTTTGCCCATACCGGCTGCCTGCTCATTGGCAGTTCCTGCCATACCTAAAAACATTTCGGCCTGATCCAATACATCACCAAAACCATGATAAATAATAGTAATCCGGTTTCTGTGTGAAGGAGTTATTAGTTCTAATCTACGATAATCTCCATGTAGATCATTTATTTGCCAACCAGAAGCTTGCACTTTATCTTTCAACTTAGGCAATGAAAAGTTACCAGCTACGGCTGTTAAGAATTCAAAATTCTGCTCTGTAAGTTCTTCTAACTCTTCTATAACATGCATAAAATCAAGCATATTCTCATATGCTTCCTCACGACTACCCGGCAGTATTCCAATTTTCGTTTTACTATCATCTAGTTTAAAATCTATATTATTTATCTCAAAACAGTCCATCATCAGATTGCCATAAAATGCAGTTGAAAGACCGGAATCAGCTAAATCTTGTCTGGTTTTTTCATCACGCGGTAAAACTAAATCAGCATATCTTTTCATAATAAATTTCTCAATTTTATAGTGAGTTTCTATATACTCTGATTTTGCAGTTGGGAAGAAAATAATATTCCCACCTTTAAAAAGACCTGTTAACAACAAAATATAAATATCTCCAACTACAATGGAGATCTCATCTTTTTTTCTTCTCTGCATTAATGACTTAATCTGTTGAAAAGTATCTCCTAACAAACCAGCTTTTACATCCTTAAAAAAGTTTTGGACACTATTGCGGGCAAAACCACCGCTTGGAAGTTTCACCTCAGGACCAATCTTTTCAACAGGCAAGCTGTTAAATTGATTACCTTCCCCAACAATGGGCATGACAGTAAAGTTTAGCCTATGGTTACTCTCCTGTTTTAATATAGTTTCTATTAATTTGGCGGCAATAATATCTTCTCCATGACCATTACTGACCACCAAAATGTTTTTTTCTTTATTCATTCAAATCAACCCTGTTCAAATTGTGATTTGTAAAGATTATAATAATACCCATTTTTATCTATCAATTCTTCATGGGTCCCTTCTTCTACAATTGAACCTTCTTCTAATACAATAATTTTATCTGAATTAATAACCGTTGATAAACGGTGTGCTATTACAAAAGTTGTCCTATCTTTGATAAGTCTTTCCAATGCTTCCTGAATCAATGATTCAGACTGTAAATCAAGTGAAGAGGTTGCCTCATCTAAAATCAATATCTTGTGATCAGTTAAAAGAGCTCTAGCAATCGAAATCCGTTGTTTCTGACCACCGGAAAGAGAAACTCCTCTTTCACCCACCTCTGTATCATATCCATGTTTGAAACCACTGATAAACTGATGGGCATTTGCTTTTTTAGCTGCCTCAACAATTTCCTCTCTGCTTTTATGTTCAGCACCATATGCAATATTTTCTGCTATGGACCCTTTAAAAAGAACTGTTTCCTGAGGAACAATACCAATCTGTTTTCTTAAAGAATCTAACTTAACATCTTTGAGATGTATCCCATCAATTAATATTTCGCCCTCATCAACATCATAAAATCTAGGTATCAAATTAACAAGAGTAGTCTTACCAGCCCCACTGTGGCCGACAAAAGCGACCATCTCACCCGGGTTGGCTTTTAAATTAATATCTTTTAATACCTCTTCATCCTCTTTATAGCTAAAACTAACATCATCAAAGACCACCTCACCCTCAATTGGAGGCATTTCAATAGCATCTTCTTTTTCCTCAACTCTTTCATCTACACTTAATAAATTAAAAATCCTTTCAGAGGCCCCAATACCTTTTTGCAAAAGATTATAGCTTTTAGTCAAAATATTTATTGGGCTGATTAGAAGTCCAATATAACCAATAAAGGTGATTAACTCACCGGTAGTCATCGCTCCTCTTAATACTTTATGGCCGCCATACCATAAGAAAGCGGCTGACCCCATCGCAATGATTAACTCAACAACTGGTGTTATGGTCGCTTCTAACTGGACTCCTTTTAAATTTTCTTCTAAAGTACGGTCGTTAGCCTTTGAAAATTTCTGTATTTCTTTTTCTTCATTATTAAAAGCTTTAACAATTCTAACCGCTGAAAGAGTCTCCTGCAAAATGTTAGTTACATTCGACATTTCATTTTGAATTTTAGTACTGACCGAACGCATCTTAAATCCAAACTTACTAATCGCATATGACACTAAAGGTATGACAATAAAGGAAACTAAAGCCAGTTTCCAATCTATATAAAGTAAAAATCCTACAATACCAATTATCATCAAAGGTTGTAATACAAGATTGGCTAATCCCTGAGTTAAACTGTTCTGAATTACGTTTACATCATTAGTGATACGGGACATTAAATCGCCCGTCCGCTGTCTTTCGAAAAAACTCAATGATAATTTTTGTAAATGTTGATAGAGATCCTTTCTTAAATCTACAATTACATGTTGACTAAGGCCAGATATTAAGTACTTTTGGCCATAATTAAATACTCCTTTTAAAAAGTATAATAAAATAGCTCCACCTGCTATGTAGTTTAAGATGATTTCGTTCCCACCAATTAAGACTTCGTCTATTAAAAACTTAAAAAGCCAGGGAACTAAAAGACCTAAAATACCTACTAAAATTAGGCTAATAAAGCCCCCAATCAGCATTCCCATATATGGTTTCATATATTTAAATAATTTTTTATATGCTTTCAATTTAAAATACCTCCAAAAGATATTATATAATATTTCATTCATAACCTCAATCAATTATAGAATTAAGTGCTTAAAGACTGGGTTAATTATTATATTTAAAAAAGAATATGACAGCTTAAAAAGGAAGCTGTCATCATAATTTACTACAATTTATAATCAATTCTATTATCAAGTAAATAGTGTTTAACTGCTTTCTTTAAAGGTCCAAAACCTGTTTCCACCAAAGTTAACTACAATTGCAAAACCCATAGCTAAAACTTCAGAATATAATTCTGGTATTGCATAAACTTCTACTAGAACTGAGATAACAGAGAGCTTCAAACTTAAAGCAACCAAATTGACTATAATAAACTTAAATAATACACCTGTGGAATGTTGGTGTTTAAAAGTCCACCGCAGATTCCAGAAATAACTGTTTACCAGCCCCATTACATATCCTAAAGTACTAGCAATAATATAATAGATGCCAAAGATTTCAAAGAAAATATAAAAAGAAAGCAGGGAAACTAAGGTGTTTGAAACCCCAACAATTGAAAATTTAATGAATTTAATTAGATCATTCTTGCCCATCTTGTTGTTCCTCACTAAATCCATATTTATCTTTGATAATATACTGTGGCCTGCTTTTTAGTTCCGTATATATCCGGCCAATATATTCTCCCAAGATACCTAAAGTTAATAGTATTATACCACCTAAAAAGAGATTAGATACCATGATAGAACTCCAACCCTGAATTGTTTTTTCTGTAAATAGTTTTAAATAGATGATTCTTAAAATATATACAAAACTAATCCCGGAAATACCCACACCAAAAATTGTTGCTATTTTAAGAGGAAAGGTAGAAAAAGAAGTTATTCCATCCAGAGAAAACTTAATCATTTTTGATAATGAATAGCCGGTTTCCCCAGCATGTCTCTTATCACGATTATACTCTACATAGGTCTGCTTATATCCAACCCAAGTGACTAAACCTCTGATAAAACGATTTTTTTCAGGCATGTCGTTTAACTGTTCTACTACCCGCCGGCTCATTAATCTGTAATCACCTGTATCAAGGGGAATATCAACATCAGACATGAAGTCTAATACTCTATAAAATAGTTTGGCTGTCTTTTTCTTAAAGAAACTCTCACCGGCCCTACTTTTTCTTTTAGCATATACTACATCATATCCCTCTTTATATTTCTCATACATATCTCTAATTAATTCAGGAGGGTCCTGTAAATCTGCATCAATTATGACCACAACTTCTCCCTCAGTATGTTCAAGTCCGGCTGTAACAGCCACTTGATGACCAAAGTTGCGGGAAAAATTGAGTAGTCTAATATTTTGATCTTTATTGATCAACTTCTTAATATTATTTACTGAATCATCTTTACTTCCATCATTGACAAAGATAATTTCATAATCTAAGTTCATCTCTTCAGAGATAACTCCGATTATCCTTTCATATAAAGGATAAATATTCTCTTCTTCAAAGTAAATGGGAACAACCACAGAAATCTCTTTACTCATATTTATTGGTCTCCTTTAAAGTTTTTAATAACAAGCATATCTTTATATTCTTTAACAATTTGTAATTCAGTAAAACTATCTTTTATCTTATCATAATCTTCTCGGTCAAGATAAGCATAAACCGATTCATTGTTCTGTAAATATTCTTCTAATTTAATAACATCTCGAATATATAACACCTTTGTTTTTGAATAAAATACCAAACTAGCCGGCTCCATTTCAAGTGAGCTAACAACCTTTACTTCCTTTTCCAACTGAGCTGGTAGTGCTTCAGCTAAAGTTTTAGCTGGTTTAAATTCATCAACTAAGGGTAAAACCATTGTAATAATTACAATTAAAGCAATATAGGCTACGGCTGTATATGTCAAAAAGGCTCTCAGCTTTTTTTCTTTCCAAAAATATACTGAGAAACTCAATAAACCACCGGCAATAAAGATTATTGGGAAATATCTTAAAATATCTAATACCTCTATATATTCACTTAATTCTGTTTCTACCATAGGTCGAATGTAATTTAATCCAATTAACATTACAATTCCAATCAATAAAATAATGGAATTAGAAACCAAAAACTTTTTTATTCCTTTACCGGTTGTAAGCAGCTTATCCCACCAAAGTCCAATTAAAATAGCAAAAGCTGGATAGGTCGGCAAAATATAACCGGGAAGTTTAGTACTTGCAATACTAAAAAATATAAAAATAACTGCAATCCAGCTGATCAAAAGCTTATATTTATCCTTATTTTTGTTCCAACTATTTTTAATCAGGGGATAAAGCCATGGTATAAAAGCACTCCAAGGCAACAAACCTAAAAATAATATTAAAATATAATAATACCAAGGTCCACCATGGGTTTCGATTGCTGTGGAAAAACGGGTTAACATATGGTAACCAAAATAATCTGCTAAAAACTGATTGCCGTGATTAATATAAACAACTATGTGCCAGGGAAGAGCAACAATAAAATACACTAAAGCTGCTGTCCAGGTCCATCCATATTTAAACTCTTTAAATAAAGTTATCGGACCTACATAAAATAAGACAATTAAGCCCGGAAGTCCAATCGCAATCGGTCCTTTTACAAGGGTTCCCAAAGCAAGTGCAATCCCCATCAGAGGATAATACTTCCTACTTTTGTGAAAACCCAGGTGAAAAAACAGTAGACTGGACGTTATAAAAAGAGTTAAAGGTACATCCATATACAATATCCGGGATTGAATTACATACTGGAAACTCGTTCCTAGAATTATACTGGCGATAATTGCAGTTCTTCGGTTAAATAATCGTTGTGCAAAATAATATAAAACAGTTATATTTAAGAAACTAAAAATTACCAGTCCGATCCTAGTAGTAAGCTCACCTACTCCCAAAATACTATAAAAAAAGGCAGTTACCCACAAAACTAAAGGCGGCTTGTCAAAACGGGGAGCGTAATTAAAATATGTATTTATAAAGTCATCTCTTAAAAGCATTTCACGGGACATCTCGGAATAGACACCTTCATCTAAGTCCCAGAGCGTATTGACACCCAGATTTATAGTGTATAATGGTATTAATATAATTAATATCAGTAATAGTATCTGCCAATTCTTATAGTTCTCAACACTAAACATTACAACACCCCATCTGTATTTTTAACCAGCCAAAAGGGCTGTGACCATAGTTTTTGTTTTTTATTATTATCAATAATTTCTATTCTAATGAATCCTTCGTTTCCTTGAACTTGATAAAAAGAATTTTGAGCTTTTTCTTGTTTTACAACTTCATTTAAAGAATTGATATATCTGACCTCATATTCCTGGTCAGTGTCCACTTTAATTTTATTATCCTTAACAATAAATTCCGCTTTCGGTCCCTGGGTACCATAAAAACAACCTTGTTCTAAAGACTGATTTAAAGCCTGCCCGGAAACTCCTTTGGTCTTAACCATCAAACAGTTTTGACCCAGGTCTCCTTTTTGGTGAGCATCATCAACCGCTAAAGCCCAGATTGGCTTATGAGGACCATACTTATTCAAAAGTAAATGCCAGTATTTAAGATTAGACTTTTCTTCAGAAAAATGATTGGAAATTTCTATAAATTTTATGTTATCAAGTCCCATTAAAAAATCTATATCCCAGCGCTGTGTTCCTAAGCCACTAATTGTAGCAGGATGATTTATGATACTTATCCCTTCACTGCCTAAAATCTGGTCAACATCTTTTAACTTATTATTTGATATCTTGTTCTTAACAAATATTCTATTCAGATGCCTACCTAATGGCCAAAAAGGATTAATAATCGTCTTTTCCTCACCTGGAATGGTAATAAAATTCTCATCATCAAATGATTTATCTATAGTTATTTTATCATGATCTGTTATTGCCAAATAATTGTATCCCTTTTCTTTATAGGATTTAATGAGTTCCGCGGGGTCTAATTTGCCATCACTGCGATTGGTGTGGGCATGGAGCTGTGCTTTATAATACTTACCTTCACAATCATAAGGGTTTTTAATTGAAAAATCATCATACTCAGTTCTCTTAGGTATTTTGGTATCAATTAATTTTGCTTCTATCCGCTTTGCCCTTCTCATATAATAGATATATACAATTAAAGTAGTTAAAAAAAGTAAAGCAAATACTGTACTCCCAATTATTAATATATAATTTAACATAAAAATGGCCCCTTTAAAACTCAATATCTTTTGTCTTAATATCCTGTAGTATATCATCCACAATCTTATCTACAGCACCCTTTTCAATAGGTAAAGTTCCATATTTTTGTTTGATTTTCTGCAGTTTTTCGATATCAAGTAGTGAATTAACTTCTTTTACAAGCAAATCACTATTTATATTTCCCTTTAATTCAGGTACAATCTTCCTTTTTTCGATAAGATTAACTAAAGAAATAAACTCTCTTTGCTTTGCCATCTTAGGTATTATAGTTCTTTTTATTAATTTGCCTAATAATGGTATCTCACCTATAATTCCAATTAAGCCCGGCAGGGGAATAAGTTCTGGTTTGTTTAATGGCAAGATAACAAGCATTGGTGTTTTTAAAACAGCTAGTTCTAAATTATTAGTTCCCGGAATTGTAAGAGCAAAGTCAGAATCTCTCATAATACTCTGGAGGTGTTGTTCATAAACTTGAACCTTAATTCCATTAATTGAAATTATATTTTCCGCTTTATGATACTTAGCTACCCCCTTAATACGGGGATCTTTTAAGATAACTTCAATATCTTTTTTATCAATAAAGGGTGCTTTACTGATTATAAAACGGATATCTTTATCATACTTTGTATATTTATCTATAAAATTTAGAAACAATGGCAGTACATAATTAAATTCCTTAGGCCTACTGCCAGGTAGTAAATTTATTAAAAATTCATCATCCTTTTTGTTTAGAAAATGTTGTGTTTCTACTTCATTAAGATCCGGATTGACCGAATCATACATTAAGTTGCCAACAACCTTTAATTTATCAGAATTAACACCTTCACTCTTTAATTTATCATATATACTATTATCAGACAAATAAAACCTGCTGACACTGCCTGTAAAACCATAGTCTCGTTCTGTATAGGAATAAATGGGATAATTTAGTCGTTTTCCTAAAAAAACAGCATGCATAAAGTCTCCCCCTAAAAATAAAACAAAACCGTTAGGAGAAGGATCAAATCCATCTGGTTTAATATTGAATAGAATATATTTTAAATACTGTCTACTGTTAAATGTGGCAGTAACCCCATCTAAATTGGTTAAAACATCACCTTCCTTACCACTAGAAAAAACACAGGGCGGAGTGAAAACATATATTCTTTTTTCTATATTTAATTCATTTAATTTCTTAACCACTGGTTTAACCCAGGCTGATACTTCACCGGGACTATTAGTGGTAAGGATTACATCAATCACAAAAATCATCCCTCATTATTTAAATGATAAGTGCTGTTAAATAACTTAACAACAGGATAGTGTTTATAAAATTTGATACGGGAAACCGAAACATTATCCACTTCTATACTAAAGATTCTACTGAGTGGTAAGTCTAACAAATAAGCCATCATAATTCTTACTATACCACCATGAGTTGCTATTAATATCTTATTACCATCATTTTCATCTACAATCTTATCAATAGTTTTCCCTACCCTTGTTTCCACTTCTTTAATGTGTTCTCCTTCGGGCGGTTTACAACAAGTAGGGTCTTTAGCCCATTTTTTGGCTAAATCTGGATATTTTTCTTCTATTTCAGAAAAGGTCAAACCTTCCCACTGACCAAAATCTATTTCCATTAGATCAGCAATAGTAATAACCTCTTTATTTTGATAATCTGCTATCTCAGATACGGTCTCATAGGCTCTTTTAAGTGTACTGCTGTATATACGGTCAAATTCTTCATCTTTTAAGCGTTTATAAAGTTTTTTAGCCTGAGTTTGACCTTTCTCATTTAACTCAATATCCATAACTCCCTGATAGCGTGAGTTTTTATTCCAATCAGTTTCACCATGACGAACCAACACTACTTGAGTTGGCATATTTACACCTTCTTATTCTTGTATTCTTTTATTATTATAATTGAAAATAGATACTATATCAATAAAGTAGACTGATTATATGTATTTATCTTATTATTCTAAGCCGCTTTCTTGATAAAAATTTAAACAGCTCTCCGAAGAGAGCTGAAACTAGTTAATGTTTAGATTTTTAGTTAAAAAAATTACGAACAGTTATTCCTTTTCTTTGTAAACTAAAAGTACAAAATGTTCTAAAAACCATTTCCATTTAATATCAACAACTTCAATCTGACCTTTCTTTTCTTTTAAAAACTTGTTCACTTTTTTTTCTAACTTTTTCTCATTAAAACTTGCCCCGAAAAACTTCACCTGCAAAATATTACCTCCTCTCCTATCGTATGTATTATATCGAGTAAGAATCATAATAACAACTATTTAAGTTGTTAAATTTGAAATCATAACTAATTGTTATTAAATAAAAAACCTCCAAAATAGATAGTCTTGTTACTTGACTCGACTTTCTATCTTGGAGGTATTACATCAACATTGAACTTTTAATAAGTTTTCCTTTTGTTTTTATCTACTAACTATTTCATCTACTTCTTCACTTAAATCAGGCCATAATGCTTTTGTAAGCTGACCTAAGGCCTTAATCATCCGGGGTGTAGCTCTATTTAAAATGTTTTGATCTATCATATAGACTCTATCATTTTTAATTGCTGAAATCTCCTGGAACCTGTCTCTCTTTTTAATACTTTCTACAGATACCTGCATTTCTGCACTATGAGGAGTAGATATATATACATCAGGATCTTCTACTAATAGCTTTTCTAAGCTAAACTGTGGCCATTGAGTTCCAGCTAACCTACCTATATTATATCCACCTGCGATATGAATCATGTTGTCAATAAAGTTATCTACACCAGCGGTATAGAGAGGATCACTCCATAATTCATAAAAAACCTTAGGACGGTCATTATTAGCAAGCTTCTCATCAACTAAGTTTTTTATTTCAGCTATTTTTATATATAACTCTGTAACTATTTCTTCTGACTGTTCTGCATTACCAGTAATTTGACCAATCTTTTTCATATTCTCAATTGCATCATTTACATTATTAGCTGAAAAACCTGCTACTTTTATATTAAGTTCTTTTAATCGTTCAATGGATTCCATTTTATTAACTGATGCTGCAATCACTAGGTCAGGTTCCATTGTAATTATCTTCTCAATATTAGGTTCAGTAATTGTACCGATTTTCTCTACTTCAGTTGCTTTGGCTGGATAATCAGCATAGGATGTTACCCCGATTACATTTTCTCCTGCCCCCAAAGCAAAAAGATTTTCTGTGGTTTGTGGTGAAAGAGAAATTATTTTTTCGGGTTTTTCTTCTATAACAACCTCTTCACCTAGTCCATCTGTAATCTTTACAGGAAATTCCTGGGCAAAAATACCACCACTAATAAATACTAAACTTAAAACTAAAAATATTGTAATTAAATTGAAACTTTTTTTAAAATGCATTTTATTCCTCCTTTGATTGATCTAATATCTTATTTAAAGCTTCTAAAAGCTTATTATTATCTTTCCTACTTTTAACGGCAATTCTAATATAGTTTTCATCTAAACCTTCATAATTACTACAGTTTCTAATTAAAAGGGCTTTCTTAGCTAGTTTTTCATAAAGTTCACTACTGCTGTATTTGGCATTAGTTATATCTATAAAAATATAATTTGCATTAGGATAGTAAACATCTAGGCTGGATATTTCTTTTAACTTTTTATATAAATAAATCTTCTCCTTGTAAATAGCTTTTTTTGTTAACTTAACATACTGATTTGAATTTAATATTATCTGTCCTGCTTTTTGGGCTAAGATATTAACATTCCAGGGATCTTTGGCATTTCTTAATTTTTTTATGATTTCCGGTCGACCAATTCCATATCCCAACCTTAAACCTGGTACAGCATAAAACTTGGTTAAGGATCTTAAGATAAATAGGTTTTGAAAATCCTTAAGTAGGCTTAGAGCTGAAATATTTTGTTCTAAGAAATCTACAAAGGCTTCATCGATAACAGTAAAAATATTGTGCTGTTTATTGTGTACAAGAATCTTTTTGATCTTATCTTTTGTAATAAATTTGCCTGTTGGATTATTAGGATTACACAAGAAAAAAATATCTAAATCATCAGTTAAATCTTTTTTTAATTCATCCCATCTAATTTCAAACTTGTTCCTTCTTTTTAAGTAATGATAATTGACTTGGGTGCCTTCGGCTTTCAGTGCTTTTTCATACTCGGAAAAGGTTGGAGCTAAAACAAGCCCCTTTTTTAAATCTAATACCCTGCTTAATATATATATTAGTTCAACTGCCCCATTACCCATGATTAGATTATCTTGCTTTACTGTATGTTTGTCAGCTAACGCTTTCTTTAAATTACTAGAGTCAGGCTCCGGATAACGTGTAATATCTTCAATTTCTTGTCTAATTTTACTGTAGATATCAGGTGGTGGGCCGATGAAATTTATATTAGCACTAAAATCTACAATACTGTCATAATTTATATTAAATTTATCTGAGACTTCCCTGATGTTGCCACCGTGGTTTTGAGCCATGTTTTATCCCTCTTCTTTTATTAATTTATAACCACCATTTATGATTTTGGTTTGAAATAATAGTTTGAGTTTAGGTGTTTTTTCATTAAGTAATTCAATTATATTCGAAAACATTCTTTTTTCTTTGACCATAATACCAATAACAGTTCCACTATGGGCAGTATTAATACCTATAAAACCAGGCTTTTTTTCTAAAATCTGGATCAGTTCTTTTAGCCCTCTTTTGGGCAGGATAGCCTGGTTAGCTAGACTGCTGATTGTGGCACCCTTCCCAATCAGTTCCAAATTATCTTGTTTAATACCTTTTATAATATATTTATAAGCTTTTTCAATCTCTTTTTCTTTGTCTCGATTTAGCTTGATGAGATCTTCTCTTTGATTAAAGGCAAGTGTATCAACCTTACCTCCATAATCATATACTAAAAGATGAATAGGATTGATATCACCTAAATACTGGCATTTTTGACCTTGAACATGGTCAAATAGATTAATACCTTTTAAAAAGGTTGCATCTGAAGGTTCTATTTCCACTAATATTTTTTGAAGTAAGGAAAGATCTAAATTGATATTTAATTCTTTGGCAGCTGCAATTAAAGCTGCACTCATATCAGCTGTTGAACTACCCATTCCCTTTAAAACAGGTAAATTAGAATTAATTTCTACTTTCAAACCAGTATTTTGGATTTGATAGTAATCTAAAAAGCTTTCTAATGCTCTTTTTGTTTTATCCTTATTATCAGCTATCTCAATCTGTTTTTTATTTTGTTTATGAACAGTAACTGTACTGTAAACATTAATAGGACAACTTATTAAAAAGTTACTACCATTAAGATATCCCTGGATAAGCTCTCCACAGCTACCCGGTACTTTGACTGTATATCCCATAATTTAGCTCCTTAGTTCATTAATATTATGACCAACAATACTAACACTTCCATTATTTCATTTAATGCTCCGTAATTATCACCTGTTAATCCGTCTATTTTTTTTACAAGGAAACTACCAAATAGCCAGAGTACAACAAAAGCTATCACTAAAAGAACAATGCCTTGTAAAAACATCAAAGTTAAGGTGATAATGATTGTATAGAGAGCGGCTGCCCAGGCTTCTTTTTTACTTAAATAAAGTTTAAATGCCTTACCAAAACCTTCTTTTTTAGCATAGGGAAATAGATAAACTGCCCAGACCATTGCACAACGGCTGATGGTAGGTACAATAATTAAAACAATATTCTTAAGTCCCATCGGTAATTCGGTCAGTAAGGTGAACTTCAATATCAAAATTAAAACTACAGCCAGGATTCCATAAACACCTATACTGCTATCTCCCATTATCTCTAAGATCTGCTTTTTATTATTACCCCCAAAAAGTCCATCAAAACTATCGGCCAGTCCATCAAAGTGGATCCCTCCACTTAATAAGACAAAAAAGATTAAAAGTAGACTGTCTCTGACTAAGTCTGGTAATAAAAGAGAACCAACCATATTTACTAAAACCAAGATTAAGCCAATGATGGTTCCAATTAAAGGATAATAAAGCATAGATTTGGCAATATTTTTTTCACTGTAGTTAAGATCTTTTTTAACAGGAATGATTGTAATAAACTGCAGCGCTATTAAAAATGAGTTCATCTCACTCCTCCTTTAGATGTCCAGGGTATCAAAGGTGGCCATCTCTTTTATAATTCTATTCGATGATTCCACAATACTCATTCCCAAGACAGCTCCAGTTCCTTCACCTAAGCGCATTGATAGATCAAACATCGGTTCCATGTCTAAGAAATTATAAAGACTGGCATGACCTGGTTCAACTGATTTGTGAGAAGGAATTAAAAAGTTAACTACCTTTGGTTCAATTAAATAGGCAATTAAAGCGGCCGCTGCTGAAATTAGACCATCAATTAGCACTGGTCTACGAGCTCGGGCACCAGCTAACATGATTCCAGCCATACCTCCAATTTCAAGTCCCCCCACTTTACTTAAGATATCAAGTCCATCCTGACTATCAGGTTGGTTAACATCCAGGGCTTTTTTAACTACTTTCTTTTTATTGGCCAGGCCTTCTTCATCTAGGCCAGTACCAAATCCAACAACTTGATCAAGGCTTAAATCAGTAGCAGCCTTAATAATTGCACTACTAGGAGTGGTGTTACCAATACCCATTTCACCGGTACCAATCAGTTCAGCCCCCTGGGCAATTAATTCATTAGTTATTTCAATCCCTACTTCAATACTCTTAACTGCTTGCTCTCTGCTCATAGCAGGCCCTGTTAAAAGGTTATTGGTACCTCTTTTCACATTAGCTTGAACTACTTTTTCATCTTCTATTCTATCTACCATACCAATATCAACTATTGAGATATTTATTTCATGTTGTCTGGCCAATACATTAACTGCTGCCCCACCATTCAAAAAGTTTTTCACCATTGCCTGAGTTATAGATTGAGGAAAGGCACTTACTCCTTCCTTAACCACACCATGGTCACCCACCATGATAATATGTTCCTTTTTACTAACATCAGGAAAAATGTCCCCCGCAATACCTGCAAGCTGAATAGCTAGATCTTCTAAATAGCCGAGACTGCCCGGTGGTTTTGTCAAGTTATCTAACCTTGCTTTAGCCTTTTCCATTACTTCCTGGTCTAATTCTCCAATCTCACTAATGGTTTCTTTTAATAGTTTGATATTTACCACTCCTAACCAATTAAGTATTTAATAATAATTGAAACAACTATGAAAAGATAGGTAGCTCCATGCATTAAAATAACAGCCTCTTTGATGTGGCCAACCTTAAAATCATTGAATTTATCACCCAGATAAGCCTTTTTGCTCTCATAGCCTAAGTATTGATTGACCCCACCTAACCTTATTTGTAAAGCTCCGGCTACGGCTGCCTCTGGGTAACCAGCATTGGGACTATCGTGTTTCCCCGCATCCCTTTTTACAATCTGCCAGGCCTTTTTATAATCTTTGTTTAGCAAAAAAGCTATTAGAATAATAAATAGAGCAGTCAGCCGGGCTGGCAGATAGTTAACAAGATCATCTAATTTGGCGGCTGCCCAACCAAAATACTGATACTTATCATTTTTATAACCTAACATGGAGTCCATGGTATTAACCGCTTTATATAAAAGGGCTAAAATAGGACCACCGATCAGAAAATAAAAGAGGGGAGCTATAATTCCATCACTAGTATTTTCTGCAACTGTTTCTACAGTCGCCCTAATAATTTCAGAAATGTTTAATTGAGAAGTTTCTCTTCCTACAATCATGTCCAGGCTTTGTCGGGCTGACTTGAGCTTACCTTCTTTTAACTGTTTAAATATCTGCCAGGCTGCTTGATGTAAACCCCGAATAGCAATTGTGGTAGATAAGAGTAATATCTTGAATGTTAATCCTAAATAATAGTTTATATATGACATTAAACTTAATAATATATAAGCAACTGCAAAGGTAATACTTAAAGTTAATATAACTAAAATTACTCCTTTTAACTTTTGCAGTTTAACGTTATCTTCACTTTTCCTTAAAATACCTTCCCCATAAGATATAATATGGCCTACCAATACAACCGGATGAGGATAAAACCGGGGATCACCAACCAGTAAGTCTAATATAACGGCTGCTAATAATATATACATTAGTCTTGCTCCTGGTTTAGGTTCATAATCTTATAAAGTTTTTCCATATCAATATTTTTCCTAAATTGATCTGCTAATTCATCCAGTGCTTTTTGACGCTTTTCTTTAAAATCAATATGATCATAATCAAGATCTCTTTCTTTTTCTTTTAATATTTTTTTAATAAAAGCGGACCTGAAATTATCATTATCAAAAATACCATGAATATAAGTCCCCCAAACTTTTAGTTCTTGTGAAACAGCACCATCATTGATTTGACAATCTTGATTAGACCTTTGCATTATTTCAAATATAGGGCTGGCTTTGGAGCCTAACGTGGTCTGACCCATATGTATTTCATAGCCTTCAACTTTACCTTCCAGTCTTTTTATAAAACTATTATTTTCATTTTTTAATTTAGCCTCTATTTGATAAGTATCTTTACCAGCACTAAAAGTAGTTGTAATATCTAAAAGAGAAAGCCCTTCTATAACAGCTTCTTTACCTTCTGTTAAGTCAGGGTCTATTAACTTGTTACCCAGCATTTGGTAACCACCACAGATTCCAACAACTTCTTTTCCCTCTTGTGCTGCTTGGATAATCTTTTGATCTAAGCCCTGTTTTTTAAGATACCTTAAATCTTCAGTTGTGTTTTTAGTGCCAGGGATGATTATCACATCATAATCTTTAAGATTTCTTTTTTGATTATTTATATATTCCAGCTGAACTGCTGGTTCCATACCCAAAATATCAAAATCGGTAAAGTTAGATAGATGAGGTAAGTTAATAACACCTATCTTAACTGCCGCTTCTTTTTTAATAAATTCTTTAACTGTGACTGAATCTTCTTCTGGTAATGAAATTTGATCTAAATAAGGCATAACTCCCAGGACAGGTACTCCGGTCTTGTTTTCTAAAAAATCTAAACCAGATTTTAAGGAACTTTTCTTACCTCTAAACTTATTTATGATAATACCTTTTACAAATTTACGGTTTTCGCCTAAAAGTTCCAGGGTTCCTACCAGTGAAGCAAATACACCACCTTTATCAATATCTGCGACCAGGATTACAGGTGTATTTTTTAAGGAAGCTACTTTCATATTGGCCAGGTCTCTATCTTGAATATTTACTTCGGCTGGGCTGCCAGCTCCTTCCATTACTAAAATGTCATATTTTTGATAAAGATAGTCAATTGAATTTTCGATTGTGTTTAAAGCATTTTTAACATAATCTTTATCTTTATATTCACCCTGAAAATCTCCCAGTGGTTGACCCCTTTTAATTACCTGGGCTACTCCATCCCCTTTTGGTTTAACTAAAAAGGGCTGCATATCTACTTCTATATCAACATTACAAGCCTCAGCTTGCAAGGCTTGCGCTCTGCCTACTTCTCCCCCGGTTTTAGTTACATAGGAGTTCAAGGCCATATTCCAGGCTTTAAATGGTGCTATTTGATAACCTTCCTGATATAATATTCTTAAAAGGGCGGCTGCCATTAAACTTTTCCCAACATTGGAAGCAGTACCCTGAAACATGATAGATTTTTCCATCTTAATCTTCCTTTAAGTTTTTTATGAAATTCTCTTGCTTATTTAAACTAACCTCTTTTAAATCTAGAGGATAACCAGCTATTGTCAAAAAAACACGATCAGCTTGATCAGCTGTATACTGATTAGCGCGCCCTGCGATATCCCTAAATAGTCGGCTCAATTCATTATTGGGTACAATTCCCTGCCCCACTTCATTGGAAACAATAATTAAATTAATTTCCTTCTTATGGGCTATATTGATAATATTTTCAATCTCTTTAATTATATTTTTTTCTATATTAAACTTTTCTTGTAAGTTACTTCCCTCATCTTCCAACTTGTTATTTTGTAATATTTTATTAGAAATAAAAAGAGTTAAACAATCCATTAACACAGTTTTTTTATCTTCTATATCTTTCATCACTTTACTAACTTCTATTGGTTCTTCAATAGTCTCCCAACTTTGCGGTCTTTGTCCCT
>CAZXRH010000014.1:0-24571 GCA_964642575.1 uncultured Halanaerobiales bacterium | reverse complement strand
TGAAAACTTTATTTGAATTATTTAAATCAAGTCGTAATGATTGCGAATTACTTTCCAAGATGAGGTCGCCAAATTTCTTTATTAGGTCAAAACTTACAGTAGTAACCTCATTTTGCTTTATTTCGACAAATTTATCTTTTTTTGTCCATAAAAAAAAGAGTCCCTTTTTAAGGAACTGCTTTTAATAAATTATAATAATCAAATAATACCAATATTTAATAGTCAACCAGCTATTATACATTACCATCAATTACATTTAAGGCCCGCTGCTTTGCTTTAGTAATATGATTGAGCATATTACTCATGGTAGCCTCTTTATTCTTCTCTTTTATGGCATTAAGTATTTTATAATGTTCTTTAATAACTTTAGCATTATTTTTAATCATTACATGTTGTTTAATACTTTTAATAATAATTATAGAATACTGTTCTCTTACTTTCTCAATTAATTTTTTTAAATATTCATTTCCATATAAATCAAAAAATATCATATGGAATTTTTCATCCATCTCATAATGTTTAAAAATTTCGCCTTCTTCATGATATTTCTCTTGTTCTTTTAGGTACTGTTCTAAATTTTTGATATCCTGGTCAGTGAGTTTGTTATAGGTCTTCTCAAGGACAAACATTTCTAAACATTCCCTGGTTTGGAAAATCTCAATAATATCACTTCTGCTGTAGTTAGGAATAAAATAACCAATGTTAGGAATACTTTTGATTAAACCTTCCTTTTCCAGACTTTGGAACGCTTCTCTCACCGGTGTAATACTCATCCCTAGTTTTTTGGCAGTTTTTCTTAAACTAATATGAGATTCAGGTTCTCTATTTATTATAATTTCTTTAATTTGTTTATAGGCCTGTTTTCTAAGCAATTTTTCTTCTTTCATGGCAATCCCCCCTGTTAAAATGCCGCTTTATATTCTTTATTTTTAAATATCTATATTGTTTACCAATATTAGCCATCACATAATTTTCCGTTTAGATTTATTATACTTGCCTAAATAAAAGTAACTTATTATTATAAATATAAAAAATACTATACCCAAAAATAACCAACTTAAGTAATATGAATTATATCTGTCTGCAATATAACCAAAGGTCGGGGGGCCTATAATAATTCCCAATCTTACAAATACTAAGGAAAGCCCTATTCCCAATCCCGTCACACTATTACCAACCTGATCTGATACAGCTGCAAAGTATAAACCCTGCCAGCCTCTGCCTGAAGAACCTAATAAAAAGGCTAAGAAAAATATTAAATAAATAGAGACCTTAAGATTATTTAATAAAAAGAAAGAAGCAGAAGTAATACTTAATAATAAGCCCACAATTAAAAATCCGTATCTTTTTACATCTCCAAAATGTTTATCAACTAAATATCCCCAAAATGGTCTGCCAATCATACTACCTATTTGAATAAACATAAAACCAATTCCTGCTATTACAGCAGAAAATTTTAAATCTGTGTATAAAAAAAGTGTAAAATGAGTTACTACAATACTAGAAGCAATCCCAAACATCACCCCAATGATACAAAGCATCCGTAAATACTTGTTTTTTAAAAAAACACCTACATTAGATAGTAATGAGCCTTCTTCTTTTTTTGACATTAAATTGACATCTTTACTTTTATAAAATTTATTAAAAATTAATCCTCCTATCAAAAACAATAAACCAATGATAATTACATCTATTCGCCAACTAAAATTTTCACCTATGTAGGGTAAAAACAAAGAACCTAAAATACCGCCAATTGGATATCCTAAGGTCATTATCCCCATTGCAGTTGATTTGTTACTGTCAATAAACCATTCAGCAATACCTTTACTGCTGGTCGGCATAATAATACTAAAACCGATTCCTGTTATAGATGCAAAAATTAATAATGAGATGAAATTAAAAGAAACCGAATGTAAAAAAATGAATAAACCGGTAAATAATAAGCCCCAAAGCATACTTTTTTTTACACCCCAAAAATCAGCAACTCTACCGGTAAATATTGTAACACTAGTAGAGCTAATATATAAAAAAGTGGAATAAAGACCTACCTGAGTTCTATTTAAATTAAACTCATCCTGTAAAAATGGAAATAATGTCATTATCCCATTCCTATAAATACCTGCTATTAGACACATAATAGTTATTAGGATAAGCATTTTATAATTTTGTTGGTATTTAATTTTAAATATATTTTTCTCCATTTATATTCCACCTTAAAATAATATTGTCCTTTATTCTTACATCAATGTTGATAGAATATAAATAATATTCATTAAAAATTTACTAAAAAATATTTGTGGGAACCTGAATGATTGTAAAAAATGAATATACAAAAACAATCATAATTATAGTTGTCACTATAGATATCTTAAAAGAACGGGGTCCGAGAAAATAGGTGGTTAAGAATAAAAACAAAGAAGACGAAATAATAAAACCCACTTCTAACAGGATTATAAAGTATATCCAACTAACCAAGAGACTTAAAACAACAAAAATTAAATTTTTAAATTTAAAATCAGCTAATTTATTAGGTATTTCCCTGCTTTGTTTATTTAACGCCATTCCAAGACAAAATATTATAGCTAAAATCAAGATAGCTTTTGGAAAAAATCCAGCTGAAATATCATCTCGGGCTACTTTAGTGCTCCATTCTGTATTATATGTATATATAAGCAGTAGGGTAAATAAGATTAATAAAATAATACTAATCGTTCTATTATTAAATTCAATATTTTTAAACCATTTTGCAGACATACCTTAACCCCCTTTTTTTATTAATCATCAAAATCTCCTGATAATTTTCTTCTTTGATTTTTTAATTTAACTACACCTATTAATAATAAAATTGTAATTACTACTAATGCTTTCGACAAAGTGCTTTCAAACATGATCCGGTAGTCAAAATAGGAAGTCTGTAAAGCTATTCTAAAAGTTCTCTCTATGAGAGGAGTTAATATAAATGCTATTACCAAAGGAGCAGTAGGAAATTTAGCCAGATTTAATAAAAATCCTAATAAAGCAATCACTAGCATAATTATTACATCATAACGATTATTTGATACTACATAGGTACCAATAATTGCTAACATTATAATAAATGGAGCCAAAATATACTTGGGTAGTTGACCCATCCGGGAATAAAAACGAATCATTACATTACCAACCAACAAATTGACTAAATTAGCTACAATCAATAAAACAAACAAAGCATAAATAATAGTAGGGTGCAATTCAAACATACGAGGTGAAGGAGTTGCTCCTTGAAAAGTCAGGGCACTACCAATTAAAGCAGCTCCAATACTACCGGGAATTCCAAAAACTAACAACGGAATTAAGGTAGGACCCATAGTCGCATTGTTACCTGATTCAGCTGCGGCAATACCTTCTAAAGCTCCTTCTCCAATATTCTCTTTATTTTTTGAAAACTGTTTGGCAACTCCATAAGATAAAAAAGCTCCTCCAGAAGAACCTACCCCCGGTAACATACCTGCTATACTTCCGACAACAGTCCCCATCAACATTTCTCGCCAGCAGCTTAAGTATTCCTGCAGGGTTAATTTTTCAGAAGTTTTACTAAAAAGAGCTTTAATAATACTTTCATCTTCTTTATTTCTAACTATATCATCTCTTTTGCGCATGATTATTTTATAAAGTTCTTCTACCATCTTGCTTACAGCAAATAATCCTATGATCATAGGAATTATTGGAATTCCATCTCTTAACCACCAGATATTAAAGGTTAGGCGAGGTACTAAAGATACTGGATCAGATCCAACTAAGGCCAATAATACTCCTATACTACCGCTAATTAGACCTTTAAAAATATTTTTGCCACTTAGAGTACCAATCAAAATAAAGGCCATAAACATAATAAGAAATCTTTCTGTTGGACCAAACTGTAAGGCTATTATAGCTAAGGTTGTAGATAAAACAATTGTCACGATATCACTGAGAGTATCACCGGTAATAGAGGCATAAAGTGCCATCTGTAAAGCTTTTCTTCCTTTTCCCTGTTTCATCATTTTATATCCATCATATACAGTAGCGGCTGCTGCTGGAATACCAGGAGTGGAAAATGTAATAGCTGAAATTGAACCACCAAAAGTAGCCCCTTTATATACTCCAATCAGTAAAGCTAAAGCTGGACCAGTATTCATATAATATGTTAGAGGCAGCATTAAAGCCATCCCTGTGCTGATAGCTAAACCGGGCAGTGCTCCTACAGTCACACCTACAAATACACCCACAAAAAGCCACCAGAGGACTTCTAAGGAAAATATTATATTCATAATTTCGGGTATCAGTTCATAAAATTCTATTTTAATAACCTCCTTTACCTTAATTGAAATATTAAAGCATGTCTGGCAGAACTAGTCTGCCAAACATGCAATTGAGCGGGTGCAATTATAATTCTATGTTCTGTAATATTCTGCTTAATTCTCTAGCCTGACGATCATAAATTTCTTCAACTTCTGCCAGGGGAACCCAAACAGGATTTTCCCCCATACTTTCCATCATGCTTTGGAATGAAGTATCATTTACCATTTCCCCTATTGCTTTATTTGCATATTCCGCTATTTCATCTGGAGTGTCAGGATGCATGCCCATCCATCTGATAGTAGAAAAACCAGTATATCCCAGGTCTTCAGCAGAAGGAACATTTTCAAATTTTGGTAGGTCAATATCTCTAATTCCTGTATTTAAGACAGCTACCACATCACCGCTTTCCATGAGGGGGGATGCTACTGACGGTGGTGGAATTGCTAAATCAATATGCCCGCCCAAAAGATCAGTTATAGCTTCTCCAGTTGAATCATAGATAACTAGATTAGCCTCTAAACCAGCTTGTTCTAAGACAGAAGTAGTACCTATTGAAACCCCGAGGGCTGAACCAATAGTTAATCTACCGGGATTTTCAGTTAAATATGCTTGTAAACCTTCCCAGGTACTCCATTCTTTATCAGGTAAAGCCACTAATACTGGATTTTGAAAGTTATATATTGCTATTGGTCTTACATCTTCAGGAGAATAAGGTGCGGCACTGGAATCCATTATTGGTGCGATAATATTGGACATCCCAGTTGACATAATTGTATAACCATCAGCAGGTCGGTCTAACATTTCTTTCCAACCCACCATGCCAGAAGAACCAGGAATGTTAACTATATTCCAGGGTTGACCATAATGCTGAATTGCTACTGTAGATAAAGCTCTTGTCCATTTATCAGTTCCACCGCCAGCACCCCAGGGAACTACCACTTGAATAGTATCATTTGGATAGTCTTGAGCTACAGCAATTCCCACAAACAGAGTACTAATCATTAGGACTAACAAAATACTACCAATAAATCTCTTCATTTTTCTCCTCCCTTTTATTGAACTTCAATCTCTTATCATATTGTTATAGTATATTTAATCACTCTTTATATCTGTTCCTATATAAAGGTCTTAACTCTTCTATCGTTGCACCATTTTCAATTAATTTACGCATCTCTTCTTCCGACTCATCAATTGCTTTGATTTTCTCTAAAACCTCTTCAACATATTCAGGGGGTATGGCACATACTCCAGAATCATCAGCCAAAATTAAATCTCCAGGTCTTACCACTATATCATGTACAGAAACAGGACCATTGATTTCAATAGCTTCAATTCTGAATTTACCAGTTTTAGGTGTTCTACCACAACTCCAAACTGGGTAATCCTGTTCTTTAATTGTGGGAACATCCCGAACTGCACCATTAACTATTGCCCCTACTAAACCACAAGATTTAGCGACAGTACAGGACTGTCCACCCATGTTAGAGACATCAAGATTACCTCCAAAATCACTTACTACTATATCACCGGGTTCTGAAATATAATAAATATCTCTGGTGGCCATTCTAATAAAGTCTTTGTCAATATATCCTTTTAAGGGATTTTTCTTTTCAGGAATATTTCGTAATGTAACTGCTGTACCAGCTATTGTTTTACCGGGAATAACAGGTTTTAAATAAGAAGCAGGTACTACAGACATAATGCCCAGTGAATCAAGTACATCAGATGTTATAGAAACTACATCTTTAATTTTTAAAAACTCCTGTACTATTTCTTTTTCAATTCTAGGAAATTTGATTTTAGTAAACTTGTCTTTGGGAACTAGACCCCAGATCCTTCCTTCTTCCTTATACTCTTCATATTCTCTGTCAATGTCGCTAATTTTAATCCCTCCTCCTTATAGTTTAAAGTTCACTCCCTTCCATAAATTGAGGTGTTATAACAGTAATATATTAATGTTATAACAGTTTTATATTTATACTATATACCCATATTTATAAATTGTCAAAACATTTTTACTATTATTTCGAAAATTTAGCTCGCCAATAAGAAAGTTTCTATAATTTTGGCTGATCAGAAATACTTTAATAAAATAACAATATCCAGCACCAGGAGATATTATAACTCTCCGAGTGCTGGATATCGAACTATTTACAAATATTTAAATATCTTATTGATAAATGGGGGGCTAACCCATTATCTACTTAACTTGACTTAACAGGGCGGTGTCCGCCAAAACTTGTTCTACTCATGATATAGATATACAACCAGCCAATTATTGCTGCACCAATGATCCCGGCAATAACATTATAACCACCGAACATAAAACCCCAATCTCCTAGAGCTAAATCGCCAGCAATTGCACCTATGGCAGCACCTAATAATCTATTCCAGAACCCCCAACGTACTTCCATTTTTTTAAATGAAATTTGTAAAATATAGGCAACTACTAATGATACCACTATAAAGGAAAGTAAATACATATACATTCAAACAACCCCCTTTATTATAGCCCCCCATTTATTAAAACCCTTAGATAAACTTGCTAATCAATAACAAATATTTATTTCGTAATCTTATCTACTAAATTACTGATAAAAAGTATATTTACTTCTCTTTCATTTGGATAATATCTCCCCAAATTAATTACTGATAAAAGAATAATCCTTAAAATCCTATCCCGATCACTATCAAAAGCTACAACATTATTCTCTTTGTTTTTCTTTACAATGATTTGATCAATGAAGTTTAATAAGTCTTTTTTCAATGATTTTATTAACTTCTCTTCTTCTTTGGGTGAATTTAAAAGTTCACCACTCAAACCATTGATTTCAACAACCTCATCATATAGCACAGTTATAAATTCCATTATATTATGATTGCCTTGTTCTGATATAATTTCTGACAACTTGGCATATAGACTACTAAACTGTCTTTCAATAACTGCCCAAAAAAGTTCCCGTTTATTTTTATAATAATTATAAAGAGTACCAACAGCTATATTGGAATGCACCGCTATATCTACCATTCTAACTTTATTATAGCCTTTTTTTGAAAATAACTTAACTGCGGATTCAATTATTTTTTGATTTACATTCTTAATAGTCTTAGGCATTTTCAGACCTTCTCTCTTTAAATGAATCCATCTTCATTATACTCCCGTTTCCTCAAATTGTCAATCTTTTTTTGTACTATTTATCCAGTAAAATTAGATGACTTTTTAATTGCAATAAGCCTTGTCATAACAATATCTTTAGAAGGTTATGTTTAACAATAATATTGCTTAGTTGAATTGCAAATATTAAATACCATCAAAAACAAAAACGGGTAATTAAGTTTCATAATTACCCGTAAAAAATATATTTTATTTAAATTGTTTTCTTTTCTAAAAATTATTTTTTTCTTTAGGTATATTGATAATAAAAGTAGTTATTTCATTACTGCTTTTAACTTCAATATTACCTCCATTAGCTTCAACTAAATTTCTTGTAATAGCAAGGCCAATCCCTATCCCTTCACTTTGTTGTGACCTAGATTTATCTGCCTGGTAAAATCGTTCAAAAAGATAAGGTAAATCTTCTTTATTAATTGTTGGTCCCCGATTAGAAATCTTTATTACTTTATTATTTTTATTTTCATCTATTTCAATATTGATTTTGGTATCTTCATAGCTATACTTAACTGCATTAGAAATTATATTATTGATAATTTGCTGAATAGTGCCTTGATCTGCATATAATGTTTCATCACTTTTAAATTCCAGGTTAAATCTAATGTTTTTCTTTTGGCTTTTTACATTAAAGTTCTTTATTATTTTTTGAATAGTAACTTTTAAATTAAGGTATTCTTTTTTGACATTTAACAGCTTGGCTTCAGCTTCATTTAGTTCATTTAATCTATCAACTAACTTTATTAATCTATTTAACTCTTCATTAATTTCATCAGCAGTTTGATGATTCCAGTTGATAACTCCATCTTCAACTGCTTCCATATAATTTTTTATATTACTTAGTGGTGTCCGTAACTCATGGGCTAAATCGGATGCGGATTCTCTCCTTATTTTTTCTAAATACTTTAACTTCCTTACCATCTGATTAAAAGAAGTCCCCAGTTCTGCTACTTCATCATTCCCTTTTATCTTTATCTCATGGTCTAAATTACCATTTGCTACTTCTTTAACTACCTTGTTCATCTTATTAATTGAGCTCGTTAAATATTTACTAATAAAATAGGTGGCTCCAATTACTAAGAGAGCAGTTATTAAAGCAGCAATAAAAATAGCTCGATTAATCTGGCGCATAAATAAATCTTCTGTATTAGAAAAGATCTCTTCTAACCTAGATCTCTGCCAGAGAATCTCCCCAATTTTATTACCATCATTTTTTAAGTCTAGGCTGTCATAATTTTGGGTATTAATTGGAGGAAAATTATTCATATGATCCATCATTCTGCCCATACTACTGCGATTCATTCTCCCAAACATATTTTGAGTACTAAGGGCAATAACCTCCCCCTGATTATCTCTAAGAACTACCCTAAAATCATTTAGACTGGCAAAATTACCCACAATATCCTGTGCTTCTGACCAGCTTTGTAATTCTCCATAACTTTCTTCTAATAGATTTTTTAAGTTTTCTACCCTGTTTTTACGAATGTTTCTTATATAGTTCTCAAAATAGAAATCAAAGCGGTAGTTGATAAAAAGAGAGGTTAATATCAAACCTGCCAGTGAGATTATTATAAAAACAACAAATATTTTTAGACCCAGTTTACTCATCTTTTATTCACCCACAAACTTATAACCAGCACCATATACTGTTTCAATAAATTTACTACCGGTTACACTTAATTTTTTACGAATATTTTTAATATGAGCATCTATGGTTCTATCAAAACCTTTAAATTCTAAACCTAATACCTGTTCCACAATTTGATCTCTTGATAAGACCTGCCCAGAATGACGTGCCATATAAATCAAAATATCAAACTCAGTGGAGGTAAATTCAATTTCTTCATCCTGATAAGTCACTTCCATCTTGTTGGGAAATATTTTTAAGTTTCCTTTTAGATAGCTCATATACTCTGCTTTTGGTTTTTGGTAATCACTTCTCCGAAGAAGCGCTCTTACTCTGGCCATCAATTCTCTTGGACTAAATGGTTTGACTACATAATCGTCTGCACCAATATCTAAACCCTCAATTCTATCATCTTCCTGACTTTTTGCTGTTAACATGATAATAGGTATATCCGAAGAATGTCTGATTCTTTTACAAACCTCTTCACCACTGATCTCAGGTAACATTAAATCTAATATTATTAGATCTAGATTTTTATTCTCAAAATGCTCTATAGCTTCTTTCCCATCTTCTGCAGTAATTGTTTTATAACCTTCTTGATCTAAATAACCTTTTATTATCTTTCTAATTTTATATTCATCATCAACTACAAGTATTTTCTCAACCATTACTTACACCCCGAATCAATAATCATTTTATATCTCATAATTTAAATGCACTTCAAGTAACTATATTTTATCACAAATTTATAATAATGAAAAAAATAGAAAAAATTTTCTTCGCACTTATATTTTAATATTTAATTATGAAAATAATATGAATTTTATCTAAATAATTATTTTAAACATTGCATTTTAGTTTAATGATTGTTAAAATAAAACTAGGATATATCTTTTATGAGGTGATTTTAATGAAGGGAAGAGTTTATGAATTAAAAAATGAAAAAAAGATTATAGATTTTTCTAAAGCAGTAGCATCTGAATCGCGGATGAAGATTTTAGAAGTACTTCAAAATGAAGATATGAACTTAAACCAAATTTCAGAAGTATTGGATATGCCGGCACCTTCGGTAACTGTCAATGTTAAAAAATTAGAAAAAGCTGGCTTAATTGAAACTGAATATAAGCCCGGTAACCATGGTTCTCAAAAAATTTGCAGCTTAAATTATGATAAGGTTTTAATAATGCTGCCAGGGTCTAGAGAATTAAAAGACAAAAATTTAATCGAAACCACGATGCCAATCGGTAACTATAAAGACTTTGAAGTAGAACCCACCTGTGGACTGGCCTCAGAAAAAGGAGTAATTGGTATCTTAGATGATGAAAAATCATTTCTAAATCCTGACCATACTAATGCACAAATTTTATGGTTTGGCAATGGTTATGTAGATTATGTTTTCCCCAATAAGCTTCCAAACGATACCGAAGCTAAAAAACTTGAATTGAGTTTAGAAATTTGTTCAGAAACATCGGATTATGACGAAGACTGGCCCTCAGATATTACTATTTGGATTAATAACGTAGAGGTAGGAACTTGGACTTCACCCGGTGATTTTGGTGAACAAAGAGGTCTGCTAAATCCGGACTGGTGGTATTTCGGTCAAACCCAACATGGACTATTAAAAGTATGGAAGGTTGATGAAACCGGTGCCTATATTGATGGAATGAAAATTTCGGATGTTACTATATCTGATCTTTCCATTTCAGAAAATGAATCAATAAAGTTAAGAATTGGAATCAAAGAAGATGCCCGTAATGTAGGGGGAATAAATCTATTTGGGCGTAAGTTTGGTAACTATAAGCAGGATATTGTGCTTAGATATCGCTATAAATACAATACATAAAAATTTTATTATAAATATAATGAAGCTGCTTATATTTTGATATAAGCAGCTCATTTTTATCTTATGATCTTTTTTATACTCTCTAGCGGAACCTTTAATTCTCTTTGCTCGGTCAAAAGTCCATTTTTTTCCTGTTCTACATCAGTCAACTGTGTATAACAATAACCCTGGAAAAATTCTATATCTTCTATAATTGAAATCATTTCTTCTACTCTATTCAGTAGTTCTTCAGCTGTTTCTAATGCTTGTCCATAGCCCCAGCCATTACCTTCTTTTAATGCCATACCGCCAAACTCACTCATCAAAATAGGTTGTCCTTGAAAACTATAACCTTCAGCAAATGCATATTTTTGCTTATTAAAAGAAGTTTTATTATTGATTATGGCATTTTTATCTTGATATCTTTCTTTTATATTTTTGGGTTTTTCTTCATAATCATGTAGTGTTATTATATCTGAAATAGTATGTTCCCAACCATCATTGGTAATTACAGGTCTCATCGGATCAAGTGTTTTAGTTAAATTGTAAATCCGTTCAGTAAAGTTTTGTTGATTTTCAGAACTTTTTACTTCATCAATACCCCAGGACTCATTAAACGGTACCCAGGTTATAATTGAAGGGTGATTATATAACTGTGTTACTACATCTGACCACTCGTTTTTTAAATTTATTACTGCTGTTTGGTTAAATTCATAAGTTGAACCAATCTCGGCCCAGACTAATAAACCGAGTTTATCTGCCCAATAATAAAATCTTTCATCTTCAATTTTTTGATGTTTTCTGACTCCATTAAATCCCATCTCTTTTGCAAGCTTTAAGTCTTTTTTAATGGCTTGATCTGAAGGTGGTGTTGTTATTGAGTCCGGCCAGTAACCTTGATCTAAAATTAACTTTTGATAATATGGTTGGTTATTTAATAATATTGTACCATCTTCGATTGATATTTTCCTCATGCCAAAATAGCTTTTTACTTCATCTATAATTTCCTTCTTCTCATCTATTATTTTAAATTTTATATCATACAGATTAGGTTCATTTGGGCTCCATAACTTCATCTTAGAATTTTCATTTTCAATATTAATTATTCTTTTATGCTGTTGATTTTTAATTTCATAACTAAATTTATTTATCAATTGTCCATTATATAAAATTTCTGTTTGTATTTTATATTCTTTTTTAAGTAATTGTTCAGAAAAATGATAATCTAATTCCATTTCTTTTCTATCAATATCAGGAGTCATTTTTATATCTTTTAAGAAAATTTCTCTACTAACAAATTCAAGCCAGACTGTCTGCCAGATCCCAGTTGTTCTAGTATACCAGCATTCAAAGTTTTTTTCTTTCCAGCTCTGTTTACCACGAGGTTGAGTCTTATTCATCTGATCTTCTATTTTTACTACAATATTGTTTTTGTTTTTATAGTCTATTTCATTTGTAATATCAAAAGAAAAGGAAGTATATCCCCCTTGATGTTTCCCTATATAATTACCATTTATCCAGACTTTAGTAATATAATCAGAAGCGGCAAAATGTAATATTACTTTGTTATCTTTCTTATTATCCGAAATTTCAAATTTTCTCTGATACCAAATATATTCATGAGGCGACCTATCATTAATACCGCTTTTTTTACTTTCATAAGTAAAAGGAACTTTAATTTCTTGAGTAAATTTTTCTTTTTTAAACCAACTGTTTTTTTCACCAATATTTTGATCATCAAAATTAAAGTTCCAATTCCCATTTAAATTTTTCCATTTATCTCTTTTGAACTGTGGTCTGGGGTATTCAGGTCTTGGTATATTGTTTGTCATATTAAAGTTCCCTCCTTAGTATCTTTAACCTTTTATACCTGTCATTTTGATTCCTTTTATAATCTGTTTTTGGAATAAAAGGAATGCAATAATTGCAGGGGTAGATGCAATCATATTTACTGTCATTGGTATTGAATAATCAGGGGTATAAGCGTCTGTAAAGGTTGGTACACCTACTGGTAGTGTAAACATTTCTTCAGACATGATAGCAATAAAAGGCCAGAGAAAACTATTCCAGGCCTGAATAAAAGTAAAAATACCAATCGAAGCAATAGCAGCTTTAGATAGAGGCATAAAAATTGAAAAATAGATTCTAAACAATCCACAACCATCAATTCTTGCACTATCAATAAGATCCCTGGGGATGGCATCAAAAAATTCCTTTAAAATAATTATACCTAAGGGTATTGCCACCCGCGGAAAAATTAAGCCCGGGTAAGAATTTAATAAACCCAGTTTATTTACAATATCAAATAGAGCTACCACATTAGCCTCAGTAGGAACCATTAATCCTACTGTAAATAATACAAAAACTACATTTTTATATTTAAAATCAATAACCGATAAAGCAAAGGCTGCCAATGAATCAAATATTATTATTAAAAATGTCACACTAGTAGCGACAACTAAGCTGTTAAACATCCATCTTATTACAGGAGCTCTATCAATAACATCAAAGTAGTTCACAAATGAATAGGGTGGTAAAAACCATTCAATGATATTAGCCACATGAAACCCAGAAGGTTTTAATGAGGCAAAAAGCATCCAAATAATGGGAAAGATAAATAATACAGCCAATAAATAAGAAAATGAATATCTGATTACTTTTCTGGTAGGAGAATTATTGTTTTCCATATTACCCTTCCTTTCTTCGACGGAAATATATTTGGAATACAGAAACAGCTACAAGAACAATAAAGAAGGTAAATGCCATAGAAGCACCATACCCCAAACTGTTTTCTTTAAAACTGGTTTCATAGATATACTGCACAATCGGTCTTGTTGCTGTACCAGGCCCACCTCCAGTAATTAACCAGACCTGAGCAAATATTTTAAAAGAAAATATAATTTGAAGTAATGTTACAACCCAGGTAATCGGTTTTAAAAGCGGAAGAGTAATATGCCAAAGTTCTTGAAATTTAGTTGCTCCATCAACCTTAGCCGCTTCATAAAATGATTTGGGAATATCCTGTAATGCAGCTAGATATAATATCATATTAAACCCAACTGTCCACCAAAGTGTGGCAAAGACTATGACAAACCAGGCTAAGGCATCCTGGCCTAACCAATATATAGTTTGTTCTACACCCATACTATGTAATACGCTATTTAATAATCCACTGTGTGGTTGAAAGAGATAAACCATGATAGAAGATACTACTGCCACTGATAATACATAAGGTAAGAAAAAAGAAATCTTTAAAAATAATTGCCCCTTAATTTTTTGATTACAAATTAGTGCAAATACCAATCCTGTAATGACAATAGCAGGAGTGGATAAAACAACAAATAAAAGTGTATTGCCCAATGATTCCCAAAAAGCAGGGTCTTTTAACATATAAAAATAATTATCCAGCCCTACAAAATCAAGTTTTCTAACCATTGTCCAACGATGTAAACTAATCCAAAATCCCCGAAAAATCGGAAAGATTAAAAATATTAAATATACAATAGTAAATGGCAAGATAAAAGGCAAGGCTTTTAAAAAATTATATTTTTTCACAAGCTTTTTATAAGCATCCAAAGATATACCTCCTTTTCAACTCCTTAATAAAAAGAAAAAGGGGGTGGGTATATAAAAACATATACCCACTTTTTCATTTTATTTGTACTTAGTTATTTTTATCTGCTTATTAACCTATCAATATTTTCAATTGCCATATCAACAGCTTCTTCTGGAGTTATTTCGTCCTTCCATACTTTACTTAAGGCGGTTGTCATTTTAGATCTAATACCCCAGGTATGTGAGCCAGCTTTATCAAATTTTGCATAGTCAGCAGCCTCAACATAATCCATTCTATAAGGCATATTCTGAAATTCTTCATCTTCTTTTATAGTATTTTTGCTTGGAATATGTCCTGCTTTAGCCCATAGAGAACCATTATCTGTAACCCACTTAGCAAATGTTAAAGCTGCTTGCTGAGTTTCGGGACTCTGATTAGGTGAATAAGGGAGCATTAAAGTATGTGAATCAGCCCAGGAAGCACGTTCATCTAACATAGTCGGCATTGGAATTACACCAAAATTCAAGCCTTCTGTGCTTTCCAAGGTACCAGTAATCCATACCCCTGTTAATAAAGTGGCTGCTTTTTCATTTCTAAATAGATTGACATTTTCCATATACTCAGAGTGTAATGGGGAATAATCATTGTCATATATTTCTTTCATGTAATTTATTGCTTGTATTGCTTTATCCTTTTCAAGCGTAATTTCACCATCAGTTAAGAAAGGTTTTCCACCTAACTGGTTATATAGACTCCACCAGAATCTATAATGTCCTTCTGCTGTTAGTTTTGTCCAATTAGTCATAGAGTACTCTGCTGATGAATCTTCTTTTAAAGTTTTGAGAAAACTCATATAGTCATCAATTTCAGGTTTACCATTCTCATCTAACAAGCCCGCTTCAGATAACATATCCTTATTATAATAAAGTACTAAAGGATGTGTGTCTAATGGTACCGCATAGTGTTTACCATTCTTTTCTGTTCCCTGTAAAATATTTTGATTAAATTCATTCCAGCTAATTCCTACCTTTTCTGCCGCACTATCTACTGGAACAGCCAAACCTTCATTGATCATTTCAGGTAATCTTGTAACATGACAAATAGCGACATCTGGACCATTGCCACTAGCTGTAGCAGTTTTTAGTTTAGTATAGTATTCTGCCCATTCTAATCTTGTAGAATCAACTTCTATGTTTTCATGTGTTGCATTGAATTCTTTTACAATCTTATCCATAAATTCAGCATCTCCACCACCAAAAAGATTCCAATATTCAACTGTAACTGTCTCTGCCATTACATTAAATGAGAGTAAAAAAACTAATGATACAACCAATAATAAAGTTAATTTTTTCATTTTTTAATATTCCTCCCCTTTTTAATAGTAACTTTAATCAAAATATTTAGAATATTTACTGTATGTAAATATACACCTCCATTTCATTATTTTAACTATTATTAATTTAATTTAATGTTTATTAAAATAAAGCTCATAAAAAAATGATTTTTCCTTCTTAATTATTTTATACAAGACAAAAATGTAATATCCTCCTTTTAATTTTAAAATTATTCAAATTATTTTAACAAATATAAAAACATCAAAATCCAATAAATGTTTAAAGAAATAGATGTATGTAAAAAAAGGTAATTTAAAATTGGCAAAGAAATAGGTCTTTGATATGATATAAATATATATACTTATTTTATTTAATCGCTAAATAATTGATTTGGAGTTGAGTTAAAATGAGTTTTTTAAAAAATTATAAATTCGGAATATTATTTGTCCTGATTTTTAGAATTTTATTATTTACTATTATTATTGCAAATATTGTCTATTACCATAATTGGCTTAACTTATTTGTGGCTGTAATAGCACTTTTATCTACATTTATTCCAGATATATTGTCAGAAAGAAATATTTTAATTATTCCGTCTGACATAAAATTGATGATAATTGTATTTATTTTTGCTTCTCTATATCTGGGCTCTTTAAGATCCTTTTATTACCGTTTTTGGTGGTGGGATCTAATGTTACATACTGCTGCCGGCTTAAATTTAGGCTTTATAGGATTCTTCTCACTATATTTTATTAATAAAAATAAACATATTGACCTCATTTTAAGTCCCACCTTTATTGCAATCTTTACTTTTGCTTTTGCAGTTTGTCTGGGAACTTTATGGGAAATATTTGAATTCAGTATGGATATCATTTTTGGGCTAAATATGCAAAAAAGTGGTCTTGTGGATACTATGTGGGATTTAATAGTTGATTGTATCGGAAGTGGTATGGCGGCAATAATTAGTTACATCTATTTAAAAAAAGGCTTACCATCTTATTTTGAAAAGGGGATTAAAAAAATATTTAAAAAGAACATCCAGTTCTTTGAAGAGTGAGCATATTCAATAAAACACAATTTTAAAATAAAGTTCTTTTTACATCTATAATATTTTAAATAAACTTATGTTAACAATATCCTGTTATAAAAGGAATTTGTAAGTTTTTGGATAATTATGATAATAAGATTGTTTACAACTTCTTCTCTTTATAGAAAGGAGAGGCATTATGTATTTTTTAATTATCTTATTTTTAATCATTTTGCTAACCTACTTCCTTTTTAGCCGACATATTAATACTACTTCTAAAGTAAAATCAAAAGAATATTCAAACACACAAAAAATATCAAAACAAAAAGATAATAACAATCATAAATATAATAACAAAGCAATAATTATAGATACTGAAACAACTGGTTTAACTAATATTGATGAATTTATTGAAATCACGGCCGCCTTAGTAGAATTTGACCCACAAGGAAAATTAAATGTTATTGACCTTTATACCGGTTTGAGAGAACCAAATGTAGATATTAATCCCAAAGCTCAAGAAGTACATAATATAAATTTTAAAATGATTAAAGATAAAGAGATAGACTATCAAAGGTTATATACCTTATTTGACGAAGCAGATTTCTTAGTTGCTCACAACGCTTCTTTTGACAGGCGTTTTATTTTAAAAGAATTTAAAGATTTAAAAGATAAAGTTTGGCTTTGTAGTATGAACGGTATAAGCTGGAGAAAAAGAGGCTTTAATTCTAAAGGACTACAAAACTTATTACAAGAACATAATATTAACACTAAGCAGGCACACCGTTCTGAGGCTGACGTTATGGCCTTAATTAAATTATTAAATCAAGAAATAAGTCCCACAAATACATACTTTAACCAGCTACTTAAAAATCATAATATTAGTCAAAAAGATATTGAATTTTAACATTCCATATAAAATCCTCAAACTTGTTTACTTTAAAATTTAAAACGAATCTTTAATTATTATTTTTTTACCTACTCCCGTTAGAATAAAATCATCTCGAAAAGTTTCTGAAAACATTTTACTGGCCTGTCCACCACTACTGTGACAGGGAGCCAACTTTTTCACTCCTAATTTTTTTAACTCATTAACCATTACTTTTTTTACTTTCCAAATAAAATCTCCTAACAAAAGAAAAAAATTTTAAACTATTTTCACCACTCCTGGATGAGCACATCCCGTTATCACAACTAGCCCTTTTTTAGTATTAACAATTAATGATTCTAGTTTTATAATTATTCACAAATCTCACCCCTAAAGCACATCTATTTAAAGCTATTATTCAAATAAACTTATAGACATTTCTGTACAAATATTTTAGCTGGAGCCCAATAACCCGGCTCCAGCTAATACAACAATTTATATAATTTTTTATTTAATAACAAGTACCGAGGTGTTTGCATGGCGGACAACTTTATCACTTATACTGCCTAAAAGATATCTCTTTACTCCCCCATGTCCTTTATCAGCAAGTACAATCATATCCATATCATTAGCTTCTGCATAGTCACAAATTATATCAGCTGGACTTCCAAAACGGATAACTTCTTTTACATCCATTCCTAGTTCCCTATAGAAAGTTGCTGCCTTTTTAACTATTCTCTCTCCTTTTTCTTTAGCCATTTCTTCCTGTTCTTCCCTTAAATTTTCCATAGTTTCGGTAGTCATCGCAGAAGTAGTTCCATGAGGAATATCATAGACTGTGCCCGTAGCTTGTTGCATAACAGTAATAACTGTAATTTCTATATCTTTTTCTTCTAGTATATTGGCTGCTCTATGGGCCGCTTCAATAGATCGGTCTGAACCGTCAACGGCAACTAAAACTTTATCCATTATGATCACCTCGTATTAATATAATTAAAGGTGAATTGGCCCTCTCCCTTTTTTAAAACCTAATTAATTTTATCAAGTATCAGTTTCTTTCCTGTTATAATAGGGTTTACTAACTATTATCTTGTTTTTATATATTAAAGTAAACAAAAAAGCTCCTACATAAAACAGGAGCTCTTTGTATTATAAATATTATTTTTTAGTTATTTAAATTAAGCTACTGAAAATTTTCGGTTCAACATTATCAATAGAAATAGTCCGAAAACAGTTGCTAAACCAGCTAGTATAAAAGCAGAATTAAAAGAACCAGTAATATCAAGCAGCCAGGATCCTATTAAACTAGTTATAGCCCCCAAACCAAAAGCACTAAATACTAATCCATAATTAAGTCCTAAGTGTTTGGTCCCAGAAACTGCAGCGACCAAAACCGGAAAGAGAGCAAAAGTACTTGCATAACCAAGTCCCAACAACAAAGAACAGATAAAAAGTGTTATTGGAGTAGTAGCTGCCCAGGGGAAAATTAAAAATACAACAGCCTGAATGGTATAAACACCAATCATTACTTTTATTGTCCCCCAGCGATCTGCTAGCCAACCCATCACAGGACGCCCTAATCCATTGGCCAAAGAATAAAAGGATACGGCTAAAGCTGCAATGGCAGGAGCTAACTGGATTTCAATTTCTCCATAGGCTGTTAAAAGACCAATTGCTGTTAAACCTCCCCCAATTACTGCTGCTAGAGCTAACCACAGCATATAAAAACGTGGAGTTTTTACAAATTCACGCGGTGGAACATTGATTTTTTCTTTAGTATTATTCGGATTTTTTTTTGGATTATTCTTATTTTTAACTTCCTTGGGATTCCATTCCTCAGGAGGATTCCTTACTAATCTTGCTCCAATAAAAGCAACAATTGTAACAAAAATACCAATAAAAAGTAGGGTTCCATCTACTCCCCACATTTGAATCATGCCCTTTTTTAAAGGAGCAAATACTACAGCTGCCAGTCCAAAGCCCATAACGGCAACCGAAACTGCAAAACCCGGCCTATCCGCAAACCATTTACGGGCTGTTGGGGCAATTGTAGAATAAGTCAATCCACAGGCTATACCTACTCCTCCACCATAAGTTAAAGTCAGCCAGAGGGGGGAAGCAAAATAACGCATAAAAGAAGCCAAACCATAACCTACTAAAAACATGCCCGCCCCAATAGCAGCAATCTTTCGGGGGCCATACCTATCTTGTAACCAGCCAGCTGGAATCATGGCCAATGAAAAAACAATAATCATCACTGTAAAGGGTAGATTGGCTTCAGCCGTACTCCATCCCCAATTATTAACCAGTGGTAATACAAAAGAACCCCAGGCATAACTCATCCCTCCCATGAGGGAAAGTAAAAAGCCACCCAATAAAACAATCCATCTTTTCTTTTTAAGTTTCTGATAAGCCTCTCCCTTTTTTTTGTTCATTTTATACCTCCAATATATTTATGTCCTAATGCTGCAGACCAATAGAAGCAATCTTATTCAATTATTTAAAATTATTTTTATTTCTTAATTAAAATATTTTTGTTTAAACAGTCAATAGAAGCATATTCAGGTAAACCATCTTTGTAAGATAGATCAATATGTCCCTGAATGAGTGGGAGTACATAATCTTTAAACCCATCATTGATATGATTTTCCTCTTCATTAATCCATTTCTCGGGTAGTAATTTTACTTTATTGGCAACTTCTTCTACCCTTATTTCTGAGTATTCAACTTGATAGGGAGAACTAGAGACTCTTTTTAGTAAAGGCATTAAACCGGATTTACCTGCTAAGCCTGCTTCTGCTGCTTTTTTGCCCAGAGTATAGGCTTCTTCAACATCAACTTTTGAACCACAATGAGCAGCTGCCCGCTGCATAACATCAAGTTTGATGTTCTTAACCCGATCACAAAGATTACCTTTTATAAATGAAGCAAGAACAGCTGCTGCTCCCCCTAACTTTTTATGGCCAAAATAATCATGGCGTGTACTTTTTTCAGCTGCAATATAGTTACCATTTTTATCTTTGATTCCTTCTGAAACCACTACTACCACTGCTTTTTGTTCTTGCATCTTCTTTTCAACATCTTCTACAAACTTATTTATACTAAATTCTATTTCCGGTACATAAATGAAGTCAGGAGTATTTAACTGCTCAGTATTTGCCAGCATACTTGCTGCAGCCAACCAACCAGTAGAACGCCCCATTACTTCTACAATGTGTACATTTTTTAAATCATAAACACGACTGTCACGAGCAATTTCCATAACTGTTGTGGCAATATATTTTGAAGCACTTCCATAACCTGGTGTATGATCAATTTCCACTATATCATTATCAACAGTTTTGGGAATCCCAATAATATTAATGTCATGTCCTTTTTCAATAGCATATTTATTTAACTTATCTACTGTATCCATAGAATCATTACCACCTATATAGAACAAATATCCAATATTTAGTTCTTTAAACAGTTCAAATAATTTAATATAATCTTCTTCATCTTCATTATAGTCAACAATCTTATAACGTGAAGTACCAAGAATAGAGGAAGGTGTATCTCTTAATAAACTTAACTCTTTACTGCTTTTATTAGTCAAATCAAGTATCTGACCATTTAAAGCACCCAATATTCCATATCTCATTCCATAGATGTTGTCTATCTCTTTACTCTGTTGTGCAGTATCAATAACTCCTTTTAAGCTAGCATTAATTACAGCTGTGGGTCCACCCGCCTGGCCAATCATACAATTTTTACCCATTTTTCATTCCCCCAGATTAGATTTTTTAATAAAATATGCCGAAGAAAAACAACTACAACGGGTCCAATCCAATAAATTACTGAGGTCTAATGTCTATTCCTACAGGTCTAATAAGAATTTAAAAATGTTAATAATGTACTAATTTATTCATCTAAAAATAATGAGCAAAAATAATTCAAATTAGCTTTTTGACTTAATATCCTATAATAACAGTCATAAAAAACATAAAACAGTCATTTTATAAATAGACATGGAACTTTATAGATTATTTTTAATATATATTATTATAATTATTCAAAAAAGGCTTTGTTCCTTTTTAATATTATAATTTTATCACAATTTAATTCTTAAATGCTGCTTAGGGTAATCAAGAAATGTATAGTGTGATAATTTAAAAATGTACAACCTGGCAAGGAAAATAATTTTTTTGCCTAATAATGAGGAAGTAATATAATTCTCAAATAAAAAAAGATCCCCGTTTTTTAAAAAAACTGGAATCAAAATGATTTCTCTTATTTAATTGCTTTTTGACATTCTAACCGCTATAATATCAAACAATTTACCGACCATTTTTTTAAAAGGATTTAAATATGCTGGATAATAATAATCTGAATCAAACCAACCTTTTTCTTTATAATAAGCATAATCTTTATACTCTTCATTAAGGCTTTTATTTATACTAGTGCGAGACATTCTGAATAAAATAAGTTTAAACAAAGAAGGATTTGGATAATCATTTTTAATTAGTTGTGAATAAAACTTTTTGCTGAGTTTATTTATTTTCTCATTATTTTTCCTTTGCTGCTTTTCTGGTATTGGTTCTAAAGTCTTTATACAAATGCCTTTGACTGTATTAAATCCCATACCCTCTCCAATTTGATTTAAGTATTTTAAGATTTTATTGCCGCCAAATATTCCTTGAGTAACTATACTGGTATATGTTTTGCCAAAAAATTGTGGCCTATGTAGGAAAAACGCTAAGCGATCTAAAAACACTTTCATATAACCAGAGACTTGAAAAGAATAATTAGGAGATGCAAACACAATACCATCAGAATTCATCATTTTTTTAATTAATTTATCTCGGTCATCAGCAAGTGGACAGAGGTTCTCTTCTCGGTCCAGACATAGTTTACAGCCTTTACATATTTTTAAATCATAATCATTTAAGCGGACAATTTCATATTCTACATTGCCGTAAGATTGTAATTCTACTAAAAACTGTTTTGCTGCATGATATGTATGCTTTTTCCGGGCACTTCCCACAAATGCAGTAACTTTCAAAATTAACATCTCCTATTTTCGAATTGTAAAGAAGAACATTAAAAACTTAAATATATTTTTAAAAAAAGATTTAATGTAAATTACCCTCCCGATGGACTACATCATAAGCAAATAAAGCATAACCTATCTCAGCTGTATTATAGTCGGTCTCTTCTGCCATTTTACGTACAATTTTAATTATCTTCAAATAATCATCAGCTTTAAAACTCTCTTTTTCTTCTTCAAAATAATCAAGGCGATATAGTGTAGCCCAGACTCTTGTATCAATCACACAGTGTCGCTTTTCATCCAAACAAGTCAATATAGCTGAAGCTGTCGGTACCCCAATTCCTTTTAGGCTAGAATATAAGACTAATTGAGAAAACTCATGGTCAATTTGATAGGCAATTTGAGTAACTTTTTCAACTCTCTCAGGTGAGTTCTTCTTCACATGATATGAACTCCTTGTAGAATTTAAGTGGGCCAAATCATATAGCTCATTTTTAGTAAGAAAAGTTTTCTGATGATATTTTTTACCAATTTCTTGTAAGTCTTTAGGATATAAACCGCTAGTCTCTTTATATTTATCTAGATATTTTCTAAAGTTAATAGTTTTAATAATAAAACCCTCCTAAAATATTGAACTTCAATTTTTTTCTAAAGGATATTAAACTTTTTGGGTAAATGTATTCTAAACCTACAGAGTTCATCTCCCATCAGAGGAGATTCTAATAGTTCAACTTCCAACTCTGTATCAAATATTACTTCAAAAGGAAATTTTACAAAACCCGCACTACAATAACACCAATTAGCATTAATTTGTTCTTGCTTTGACAAAAAAGATTCTCTTATAAATGGACAGTGGCATGTATAATAATATTTCATTCTTAGTTCGTCAGTATTTAAAAAGTTCAATAAATCATAGGGTATCTTAGTAATATAAAGTTCATCTTCTTTTCTTACTGCTGATAAAATCTCCTGATTTGAATTCACATAATCAACAACTTCTTGCGTGATTTTCTGTTCAAACCAAATCTTAGAGTCGTCACAATATTTTTGTAACTCTGCTACTTTTCTCTGATGTTTATCTTTAAGATATGTATCTAAGTTTTCCGCCTTTTCATAAAAATCTTTTTCTTTTAAAAAATTTTCCTTTGGAATGTTATGATTATTTCCAGCCAATATTTTACGATAGAGTTCAGGATTAAGACTTTTTTCCATTCGGTTCATGATTTTATTTGTATAATAATATAATTCTGTACCGGAAGTCCCCAGGGATGGAATAGGAAGCTGATCAAAAATTTTATTTGTAATATCCTCTCCGCCCATCTGAGATGCTCTTGATTTGATATTATCCATAACACCTTTGCTGCCAAAAATCGAAGTGAAATAAATATAGATATCTTTAGAATTTATTAGATAAAAGTATCTAGCTATAGCCAATAGGCTTTCTTCGTCATTTTCTCTTTCCTTTATTAAATCCTGCACATATTTTTTAATATCAAATACATTTGCATCTTGCAATGATTTACCAATTTTCTTTAAATAGATTTCCAAATTTTTTACAACTCTTACAGCAATGTTTATTTCTTCATTACTATATCCTCGTTTAAAATAATAATCTTTAAGTAAATTTTTGTCCATAAGCCTTTCCTCTCTTATCTGTTTATTTCAATTATATAATAACATAGTTAAAAATTCACTCATTTTGTTAATAATTAATAATAAAATGTAGCTGCATTTTAGCCTCAATTATATAAAACTATTTAAGATAAAAAAGAGACGGTTTTATCCGCCTCTAAATTATTATCACAATATTTCAGGATCT
>CAZXRH010000013.1:0-24669 GCA_964642575.1 uncultured Halanaerobiales bacterium | reverse complement strand
CAGAGTTTAAGACAATGAAGCTACCTTTTGGTGAGCTACAGTTCAGAAAGAAAAGATGCACCTGGTATTGCCGAATTGATTCGAATGGAAACCATTAATATTACGAAAAAGGCAGCATTGTCCAGAGCGGTTTCTGTAATTAGAAATGACACTTTGATCATAAATCTACCGGGCAGCCCTAAGGCAGTTAGAGAATGCTTAGAAGCTGCCAAAGAGGTTATTCCACACGGCATAGAAATTTTAAAAGGTGAAGTAACAGAACACAATATAGATTAAATTCTTTTATTATTTCCAACAATATTATATAATGGGTTTTAGTATTGACTTCTACTTAAATTTCAAAATATATTATCTATATACAATTGAATAAATTAAAAACTCTTTTTAACAAGAAAATTGCAAATTATTATATTAAAACATTTAACTTTTTTAAAAACATTTCGTTAATAGTAAATGATAAGGCAAATTATAAGATTACTATACTAAATATTTAATATCTTTTTCTATATTATAAAATCTCAAAGAAGATATTAATTTTACGTCTTATCAATAATTGCTGGAAAGGTGATTATAAAAAATGAGATTAGTGCCTGTAGAAGACATTAAACCCGAGATGGAACTGGCAAGATCAATTCATCATAAGAATAATGTATTATTAAGTACCGGAGTTAAGAACTTACACAAATATAAAGCTAAATTAAAAAGTATAGGCATTAATTATGTCTATATTGAAGATAAGTATTCCACTGATATTAAGGTGGACTATGTGATTAAAGATGAGTTAAGAGAAACAGGCCAGCAGAGAATCAGAGAATTTATGGATGACATTAAGTTTAATAAATCAATTAATGTCAGCCAGATTAAAGATACAGTTTCTGATATAGTAGATGATATTCTCAATAACTCTGATAATATCATCGTTAATATGCTGGATATTAAAAATTTTGATGACTATACCTTTGAACACTCTGTCAATGTTGCAGTTTATTCCATAATTTTGGGAAAATCTTTAAATTATAGTGTGAATGAATTAAACAAACTAGGTGTAGGAGCTATCATGCATGATGTAGGAAAGATTCTGATTCCACCCGAAATTCTTTTTAAAGAAGCTAGATTAAACCAGGACGAATATGAAATAGTAAAAGATCACTCTGAATTAGGTTATGACTATATAAAAGAAATTCGTGAAATTAGCCCTGTTTCAAAAACGGCTATCTTATCTCACCATGAAAGGTTGGATGGTTCTGGCTATCCTCGTAATCTAAAAGATGAAGATATCCACGACTTTGCTAAAATAGTAGCTGTCACAGATGTTTATGATGCCTTAACAAGTGACCGTACTTACCGGAAAAGGTGGCCTGTTCATGAAGCAATCAGCTATATAATGAGTAATTCTGATGATAAATTTGATAACTATTTTGTAGACAAATTTATCAGAAATTTAGCTATCTATCCCAATGGGACTATGGTTAAATTAAGTGATGGCCGGAAAGCAATCGTCAAAGAACAAAATGGCAGTTATCCAACCCGCCCTGTGCTGAGAGTCATTGAAGATGCAGAAGGTAATGAACAAATAGAAGAACTAGACCTCTTACAAAACTTAAATGTTGTGATCGACGAAGTGCTTTAAATAAAAGAAAAGCAAATATGTGAATATTTGCGTTTAAAATTATGAGAATATTATAAATACAGACCGGAAGGTGGTATTTAATTGCCAGGTAAAATAGAAAGAATGGATGATTTTTTTAATAAAAGAGCAGCCGGTTATGATAACCATATGCAGGAAAATGTCAGTAATTATAATGAGTTTTATCCAAAGATAGCAGAAGATATTCAAAACACTGACCAGGTTGTAAAAATTCTTGATATTGGTTGTGGAACCGGGATAGAACTAGAGTATGTTTTTCAGAAAGTTCCTAAAGCTGAAATAACCTGCCTAGACCTTTCAACTGAGATGTTAAATAAATTAATAGATAAGTATGAGGATAAAAGAGAGCAAATAAATACAGTAATTGATTCTTACTTAAGTTATAACTTTCCTAAAAATCCATTCGACTATATCCTATCAGTGATGACTGTCCACCACCTTAAATATGCAAACAAATTACAATTATATAAAAATATATACAATGCCCTCTCAATAGGCGGTAAATATATTGAAGGAGATTATATTGTTTCACCTAGTAAAGAAAAAAAGTTACTGCAAAAATATGAAGAGCAAACTGCTAATTTAACTGATGCTGATATGGGTAAATATCATATTGATATTCCTTTTTCATTGAAAACACAAAAAGAACTATTTCAAAAAGCTGGTTTTAAAGATTTTAATTTAATCTATCAAAAAGGTGAAGCAGGAATCTATTCGATTAAAAAATAATATAAAATATTAATTGGAGGAAAAAACTATGATGGAGAGTGCTTTAAAAGAAGTCTTACAGGAAATTGTTGATAATGAATATGAAGTTCCTAATGAACGGGATTATGAACAACTAACCAATGAAATGTTAGATAATATTGGAGTAGTTGACCCTGTTTTAAGAGATGAATTAATCTATATGGTTTTAGCAAACTGGATCATGGATGATCAATACAATAAAGATGAACTTAAACAAATTTTAAATATTTGTTTAGATGAAGATCATCTCTATTATCAATTAGGAGCCAAAGAAGATGACACAGTTTTTACCAGGACTTTTTCTGCTTTAATAGTAGCGGTCCTTTTCCATAAAGATAATGAAGATGATTTTTTAAATACCCAGGAATTTCAGGATGCAGCCAGTAAAGTTTTTAACTATTATTCTGAGGAAAAAGACTTAAGAGGTTATGTTGAAGGCAAAGGCTGGGCTCACTCAGCTGCCCATGGAGCTGATATTTTAGCTGAGATTGGTAAAAGTAAGAAGGCCCAAAAAAGACAGCTTATGAAACTGCTGCAGGCGATTATTGATAAATCCCAGGTTGCAGACCAGATATATTATAATGCTGAAGACGAAAGAATGGCAAAAGCAGTTAAAAATACCATGAAGAATATCAATCTTGATGATGAATCAATTAATAAGTGGTTTAGAGATATTACAAATTTTAAAAGAATAAACGACCGCAATAAATATGATACATTACTTTTTAACCTAAAAAACATTCTAAAAAGCCTCTATTTTGAAATCATTTCAGATGATGTAATTAATGACAAGTATCTCATTTTAATCACCGATTCTTTAAAAGACTTAGATCAAAAAAGATTCTAAAAAAGGATGTGTTGACTGTGGTTAAAAGAAAAGTAGAAATCAAAGAATATGATCCACAGTGGAAACAAGAATATGAAAAAGAAAAAGAGAAACTGGTTGGGATTTTTTCGGATATAGTTGTCGATATTCACCATATAGGTAGTACAGCTATTCCAAAGATCAAAGCCAAACCAATTATAGATATCATGGTAGTAGTAGAAGATATAAATAAAGTAGATGAATATAATGAGGACATGATTGAATTAGGCTATACCCCCAAAGGGGAGTTCGGAATCGAAAACCGTCGTTTTTTCCCAAAAGGAGAAAATGAAAGAAGCCACCATGTTCATGTTTTCCCTAAAGGAGATCCCGAAGTAAAAAAACATCTAAACTTCCGTGACTATCTGAGAGCCCATCCGAAGGAAGCAAGACAGTATTCACAGTTAAAAGAAGTGCTCGCTGCCAAATATTATTATAATATTGATAAATATATTGAAGGAAAAAATGACTTTATTCAAGAAATAGATAGAAAGGCGGCAAAATGGGCAGCTCAACAATAAAAATTAAAATACAATAAAAAAGAATATCGGAGGCGAGGACAATTCATTTATTAAAAAACTGTACTTACCTTAATCAAAATTTTAATATTAAATCAGGGGATATCCTGATTGAAGATGGTATCATAATAGATATAAAAGAAGAAATAAATAAAGAAAATAAAGAACTAGAAAGCAGGACCGACTGTAGTGATTTTATAATCCTGCCAGGTTTTGTGAATGGTCATACCCATAATCCATCTACCCTTTACAGAGGCTTGTTTAAAGATAAGCCCCTTAATGAATGGATGGACAATAGTTTCCAGGGGGAACTGCAGAGTAAGAGCTTTACCTACCTAGATGAAGAAGTTAAAAAAGAAGAATTCCACGTTCTATTACTAAATGCATATGCGGAGTATATTAGACAAGGTATTACAGCTGTGGTTGAAACAGGCCAGTCTGATATAGAAGATGTCATAGAATGGACCAAAGATGTTTTAAGGACATCTAATTTAAGAGGTGTAATAGATGTTTATGACAGCATAGATAATTATTATAATAACGATGACGAATTTATAAAATACTGTACACATCTACCGGAAGAAGAGTTTATTGAAGATAACATTCTTTTTGAACTAAAATCCGTAAAAGAAGAATATCCTTCTTTACGGATGACACACTGTCTGGAAACACAGGCCAGAAAAGAAATCGTAGAGCACAAATACCATAAAACAACCGTTGAATTATATGATGAATTTGATCTAATTGATCAAAACACCTTACTATTTCACTGTACACATGTTAATAATGATGATATTGATCTAATTGCCGATCGCAGAGCTTCAATCGTCTATTGTCCGGTTTCAAATTACTGGAGTGGAGCTGGTTATGCACCCTTAGAGCATTTTTTACAAAAAGATATCAATGTTCTATTAGGAACTGATTTTCTATTAAGCGATCTTTGGGAGGTTATGAGAAACACCTATTATTATCTTAAAAATAACACCGAACCTGATAAGTATACTGCTGAAGATGTCTTTAAAATGGTCACAGTGAATCCCCAAAAAGTACTAGCCCCTGAGATGAAAATCGGTAAAATTGCTATTGATCACAAGGCAGATTTACAGTTTATTAATAAAAACAAGACCATAATATGGCCTCTTTTAAATAAAGATGGCTTTTCAAATATTTTACACAACCTTTTAATGCACACTAATTCAGAACTCATTGAAAATGTAATGATTGATGGCAAATGGGTTCTTAAAAATAATAAAATTATACCTTTTGATGAAAAATTTATCCATGTTAGATACAGACATATTTTACAAAATCTCTATGATATCTAACAGTTGGAAGGAGGAAATTGCTGTGTCTGATTATAAGCAAATTGTAGTTTTAGATAATGAGATTGAGGCAAATATCATGGAAGACATCTTAAAAGAAAGAGAAATACCCCACATCATCCAGTCCTATCATGTACCCGGATATGATGGGGTTTTTCAATTTCATATGGGATGGGGACATATTGAATCAGAAGAAGAGTATCGTGAAGAGATTTTAGAAATCTATAGTGATATTAAGAGAGAAGCTGAACTCAAAGAAAATGAAAAGATATCAGAAGAAGATATCAAAAAGGGAGGTAAAGATGAAAAAGATTAGAAAGCTTGCCGCCAAACGGGCCGGCAGGGCCGGACAACCGCCCGGGACTCTCCATTATCCGGAAGAACAAGCTAGAGAAGAAATTAAAATAAATTACATTGACTACAATGAAAACAATTATCAAGAAAAAGAAGTTAAAGACATATCTGAACTTGAAGAAATCAAAGAGAGCAATACAGTAACCTGGATTAATGTCATTGGACTCACTGATTTAGATAAAATTTCTAAATTATGTAATCTATTTAATATACATCCCTTAATTCAAGAAGATATAATACATGTACACCAAAGACCTAAAATAGAAGAACACGAACAGTCACTATATATTGTTTTAAAAATGTTAAATTATAATAATGAATTACATGAAATAGATTCCGAACAGGTAAGTATTGTAGTGGGGGATAATTATGTGATTACTTTTCAGGAACGGGCAGGTGATGTTTTTGATCCAATTAGAGATAGATTAAAAAATAAAAAGGGGCGAATTAGAAACCAACCTGCAGATTATTTAGCCTATACCTTAATTGATGTTATTGTAGACAACTATTTTATTATCTTAGAAAAAGTGGGAGATAGAATAGAGATTATTGAAGAAGAACTGGTCAATCAACCAAGTGAAGAAACTTTAGAACAAATCTATAAATTTAAAAATGAAATGATTTATCTGCGCAAATCGGTCTGGCCGTTAAGAGAGGTAATCAATGGACTACAAAAAAGTGATTCTCATTTCATGAATTCATCTGTGAAACTTTATTTAAGAGATGTTTATGACCACACCATTCAGGTCATTGAAACCGTAGAAACTATCAGAGACATGTTAGGTGGGATGCTTGATATATATCTTTCCAGTGTAAGTAACAGGATGAATGAGGTCATGAAAGTGTTAACCATCATCGCAACCATTTTTATTCCACTGACCTTTATTGCAGGTATCTACGGGATGAACTTTGAATACATGCCGGAATTAAGCTTAAGAAACGGATATTTTGTAGTCTTAGTCGTTATGGTCATAATAGCTTTATACATGGTATATTTTTTCAAAAGGAAAGATTGGCTTTAAAAACCCCCCCAAACCTTAAAAGTTTGGGGTTTAATTATAGATTAAAAAGTTAATATAATCTTAATACTTTAGTAAGGTTTATTAAATTTTTGCTTTATAAAATAAATATATACAATCATCACATAATTTCACATAATCATGTGATAATTATTTGATATTTTTAAAGTACTATAAAATTTAAGAGAATAGGTGGGAGGTTTATTTAAAATGAAAAAGAGATTTACTATTATTTCCTTAGTACTAATCACAGTATTACTATTTTCAGCAGCAGTTTCTGCTGAAAGTATGGAGATTAATTTAGAGAAGGCTTATCAATTAACTTTAGATGATAATACTTCTTTGAAAATAGCCCAAAAGGAGTTAGAAAACAAACGGATTCAATATGAAAAAAGTAAAGCCCAGAACTTACTAAACCAGTCCAATTTTAGTGAAGTGCAGGCCGAATATAACCTTATAGCAGCTCAAAAGAGTTATGTAGACACTGCCAATAATCTATTGAAACAGACTTTACAGCAGTATACTGAAATTATATTGAAACAAAAAAATATTGAAACATTAGATAAACAAATCAAGTTAAATGAAAACCTACTCAGTGAAGTTAAGGCCCAGTATGAAGTTGGTGAAAAAAGTCAGCTTGATATTTTAGACCAACAGATTGAACTTAATGATCTTATTCAGGAGAGAGAACAGCTTAAAAATGAATATGAACAGCTAAAAACAGAATTTAAAGTACAACTTGGTATTGAGCGTGCAACAGAGATTACAGTTGTGGAATTATCTGAACCTGAATATCTTAACTTAAGTGAAGAAGAAATATATAACCGGGCTTTAGAAAACAGCTGGGATATGAAAATGAATAAGCTGAATCTGGAACTAGCAGAAATAGATCAGAGAAAAAAAGAGGTCGTTTCTTCCTCTGATATGGATAAAGAAATTGCCAACAATGATGTAGAAATGGCTAAGCTCCAGTTAGAGAAACAAAAACAAGATATTAGAAACCAAGCCCGTGAACTTAATAATCAGCTTGGTAATATTAAAAGTAATATAAATATATCAAAAGATAGAATCAGAAAAGCCAATGAAACCTATGACATTTTACAGGAACAGTATAAGTCAGGTTTAATCACCCAAAATGATCTCCATGAGGGAGAAATTTCAGTTTTACAGTCTGAATACCAGCTCTATAATGCATATATGAGCTACTATATCCAGAAACTCAATGTAGAAAAATTTATGGAACCTGAAGCTGGGGTGTTAGAAGATGCCAACTAAAAACTACAAACTAATTTTGATTTTAAGTATATTTATCTTGCTCTTCTCCTCAGTTACAATACGGGCAGCTGAATATAGTTTAGAAGAACTTATCCAAACCGGTTTTGAAAAAAATATAGAGATTCAACAGTTAAAAAATGAGCTGACAACAATACAGAGAAATATTAAGCTTAATAGAGCTCGTAGTGACTGGCAGGCTAATCTAAGTTTAGATAAAGAATTAATTGAAGATGATTCGATAGTAGTGAACAGAAATGGTAATGAAGAAGTTAGTGTATCCTTAAATAAGAACTTTGCTAAGGATAAATTTACAGTAAGCCCCAATGCATATTATGATTTTGACGGTTCAGAGGTAATTTATGGAGTAAATATGAACTTAGACCTTTATCCCGGTGTACCTTCTGAAAGCTTGCAAAACTTAATAAATTTAAACAATCAATTAAACCAAAAGCAGAAAGAACTTTTTAACAAACAGGCTGAATTAGCAAAAAGTTGGATAAAACAATACCTGGATCTTTTAAGACTTGATGAAAATATCAAGGTGTTAGAAGAAAGACTTGCCTTAGCACAGGATGACTATCAAGAGGTTCAGGATCAGGTGGAAATTAATGAAGCAGGTCAGCAGGACTTACTGCAGGCTGAAATAGATTTAAATGATGCAAAATTTAACTTAAAACAAAGCAGGCAGAATTTCAAGAGACTTAAAAGTCAATTGCTGTCTGAGCTTCAGATCAATAAAAATAATCAAATTATTTTAAGTGAAAATAATGATATAATTAATAGATTGCAAGATTTAACTGAAGATCTTAATATAGATGAATTGGATAAAGATAAGATGGTTGAAAATGTTGTAAAAACCAGCAGTCAGTTTGCACGTATCATCAATAACAAGGAATATCTTAAAAAAGAGTTAGAGTGGCTTAAAAAAGATGATGCCCCTCAGGTTTCTTTACAGGGAAGTTATGACAGTGAAAGTGATTTCACTGCTTCTGTAAATGTAAGCTATAATATTTTCGACAGTGGGGTACAGGAAATGACTGTTGAAAACAAAAAACAGGAAATTGAAAACAGTGAACTTTCCTTAACTCAACTTTATCAACAGACCGAAAACAATATTGAAAACTTAATCGATCAGGTAGAATTAGCCCAACTAGAAAAAGAAAATAGTCAATTAAAATATGATAAAGCAGTTCGTGATACCGAGATAATTCAACAGCAGATTGAAGCTGGAGCAGTTGAGGCAGATGTTTTAAAATCCAATCAGCTAAATGAACAAAATGTATTAATTAGTTTAAAACAAAATGAAGACGATGTCTTTTTAAATAAATTAGACCTTTTAACACTCACTCGACCCGATGATATCGTGGAGGAGGTAACCAAATAATGAAAAAAACTTTCATTGTAATAGCGGTCATTTTAATCTTGGCAGCAGGAGGTTACTTTGGCTATACCAGATTTTATGCTCAAAACAATACTCAACCTCAACAACCTCAGATTACCGACAGAAATACGATGGAAGTTCAACCTGGCAGTATGAAAAAGACAATTTCTGCTAGTGGTAACATTTTTCCGATTGAGGAACAAAACCTAACCTTTTCTACTGATGGAACAGTAGAAAGTGTGAATATAGAAGAAGGCGATGATGTAAACGAAGGCAAGGTCTTAATTCAATTGAAAAATAACCAGGCTCAACTACAGTTTGTCAGAGCAGAGAACCAGTATAAAAATGCCCAAATTAATGGTTCTCCCAATGCAGTAAAAGAAGCTAAATTGGATTATGAAATTGCGAGAGAAAATTTAGAAGATACCAAGCTACAAGCCCCCTATGCAGGTGTGATAACTGAACTGTTAGTGCAAAAGGGAGATTATATAAATAGCGGTCAAGAAGTGGCAACTTTAATTGACAATTCTCAGTATGAAGTAAAGGCCAACATTGATGAGAGTGAATTAGCTAGTTTAGAAGTTGGCCAAAATGTTGAAATTAGTATGGAGGCATTACCCGGGTTAAATCTAACAGGTCAGTTAACAGAAATTGGATCTAAAGCTGAGAGTACCAGTGGTGTTGTAACAATACCAATAACAGTTTTGATTGATTCAGTTCATGACTCCTTTAAACCCGGGCTATCTGCCGACATGGATATCATAGTGGGACAGGTTACTGACAAACTAATTGTACCTGTTACTGCAATTTTAGATAAACAGGGAACAAAATATGTTCAAAAAGTTGTCGGGCAAGAAACTGAAGAAACTGAAGTTACAACAGGTTTAACCGATGGACTTCAGGTAGTAATTGAATCAGGTTTAGAACCCGGTGACAAGATATTAATAAATAGTGCAGCCATGGCCCAATCCGGCAGCGGACAGTCTGGCTCCAACATGTTCAGGGGAGGTCCGCCTGCAGGTGGAGGTAATTAAAAATGATTAAACTAGAAGATGTTACTAAGATATATAAAAATGGTAAAGTTGAAGTACAAGCCTTAAGTAATGTCTCATTTGAAATAGACGCAGGTGAGATGGTTGCTATCATGGGACCATCGGGCTCTGGTAAGTCAACCTTGATGCACATTATCGGCTGTTTGCACAAAGCTACATCCGGCTTTTACAGCTTAAATGGTCAAGATATATCTAAAGCGAGTGAAAATGAATTAGCTCGAATCAGAAATAAAGAAATTGGATTTGTCTTTCAGCAGTTTAACCTACTGCCCAAACATTCTGTATTACACAATGTGGAAGTTCCCTTGATTTATAAAGGGGAAGGCAAAAAAGATAGAATTGATAGGGCGAAAGATCTGCTTGAAAAAGTAGGACTTGGCCATAGGTTAAAACACTACCCAAATGAAATTTCTGGTGGTCAAAAACAGAGGGTTGCATTAGCAAGAGCTCTAGCTAATAACCCTTCTATAATCTTAGCCGATGAACCAACTGGTAATCTGGATACAACTACCGGTGAAGAGATTATGGATCTACTGCAGAGATTAAATAACCAGGGCCATACTATAATTTTAGTTACTCATGAACCTAATATAGCATCTTATGCTAGAAGAACTATCAATTTAGTAGATGGCAAGGTCAAAGAGGATGTGAGAGCCTCATGATCTTTGAAACTATTAAAATCGCAATTCAAAGCCTTTTTTCCAATAAATTAAGAACCTTACTTTCTATGCTTGGTATTATCATAGGTGTAGGAGCAGTTATCGCTGTTGTTTCAATTGCTTCTGGTTCTCAGGCTCAGATTACTTCTAATATTTCAGCACTTGGTTCGAATTTGATTAATATTAGTCCCGGTATCCGCCGAGGAGGACCGAGTGGTATTAGTCGTTCTTCTACTGAACTATTTACTAGAGAACTAGGAGAGAGAATTGAAAATAACAGTCCACATGTTAAAAGAGTCATTCCCAACGATACCCGGGGTGGACTTTTTATTAAAGGTGATAATAACTATCGGGCCAATCTCGTTGGAACCGAAGAATATTATCAGGTAATAAATAAGTACTATCCTAAAACTGGTATGTTTTTTTCTGAATATGATCTTGAAAATAGCACTAATGTGATTGTATTAGGATCTGATCTGGTCAGTGAATTATTTCCTGAATCAAATCCGGTCGGTCAGAACCTTAAATTTAATATCAATAATCAAACCCAAATCTTTAAAGTAATTGGAGTCATGGAAGAAAAAGGACGTGGTTTTTCGGGAGATTTAAACGGACAGGCCTATATCCCGATAACTACCTTCATGAATAAGATAAGTAACAGCCATTATGTCGGTAATTTTGTTGCTCAAGCAGAAGCTAGTCAATTTGCTGACCAGGCTTTACAGGAGATTGAGTACTTTTTAGATAATTATATAGCAGAAGATGAAAGCTATAATATATTCAGCCAGGACCAATTACTAAATACTATAAATGATGTTACTAATACGATGAGATTAATGTTAAGCGGTATTGCAGGTATCTCTCTATTAGTCGGTGGAATTGGTATTATGAATATCATGTTGGTTTCAGTAACAGAAAGAACCAAAGAAATAGGGATTCGTAAAGCTCTTGGTGCTAAAAAAAGAGATATTCTATTTCAATTTATCATTGAATCTTTAACTTTAAGCAGTATCGGTGGAATAATTGGTATCCTATTCGGGGGCACAGCAGCCTACTTTATAGCTCAGCTCGGCGGCTGGCCGTTTATCATGTCACCTGGAATAATAGCACTTGCTTTTTCCTTTTCATTGGCTGTAGGGATGTTCTTTGGAATTTACCCAGCTTATCGGGCTTCTAAATTAGATCCGGTCGATGCTTTAAGTTACGAGTAAATTATTGTAGAATTAAATTTAGAAGGTGAATAATATGTCCTATGATGTTTATCTTGTAGAAGATGATAAAAGTCTAAATTCAATACTGACTTCCTATTTAGAAAATGAAGGTTGGAATGTAAAATCTTTTCTAAAAGGACTTCCAGCAGCGGAAGTGATTAAAGAAGAACCTGATATTTGGGTATTAGATATTATGCTGCCCGATATAGATGGATTTGAATTAATTGATAAAATCAAAGCCGAAGATCCTGATATACCGGTTATCTTTATCTCAGCCCGGGATGAAGACTTAGATCGAATAACAGGTCTGGAAAAAGGTAGTGATGACTATATTGCTAAACCTTTTTCTCCCAGGGAGTTAGTTATTAGAATTAAAAAGATATTTAAAAGAATATATGGAGAACATGCTCATAAAGAAACTATTCATTACGGAGATTATACAATAGATTTACAGAGCCGAGTAGTAAGAGTAAACGAAGATAAGGAAGTAATTGACTTGACCTCACGTGAATTTGATTTATTAGTCTTTTTTCTCAGTAATATTTCCCAAGCCCTAACAAGAGAACAAATTTTAAATAATGTCTGGGGTAGAGATTATTTTGGTTCAGACCGAGTAGTAGATGACTTAATAAGAAGATTGAGAAAAAAACTGCCTGATTTAAAAATAGAGACTATATATGGGCACGGCTACAGGCTGGTGGAAAGATAATGAATTTTAACTTTAAATTTAAAGATAAACCTCTTTCATTTCAAATTTGGATAATCCTTGGCTTAATATTGGGTGGTACTGCAATTATATTATCAGTTGTCATTCCTATAATCTTAAGATCTTCCTTTACCAGGGAGACTTTTGCCCGTCTGGAAGATGCGCAGGAGTATCTTTTAAATTATGGTAATTTAAGAGATGAACTATTTGAATATTTCCCAACCTTTCCTGACCGGGAAGAGTTTCGCAGTCCTTCCTTTAGAATTGTACGACATACCTTAATAACACAGGAAGGGATGATGATCGGAGGTACGACACCTGTTCAGTTCGGACAGGTTTTTGTGGAAGATGCTTTAGAGCAAGCGGCTGAAACAAGTAATTATCAGGAAAAATTAGATGATAGGGTATTATTTTATCGAATTAAAAAAATTGAATTAAATGACTATCCCTACTTTTTAGTTTCCTATATATCTGGTACTTATCGGGACAATCTCGTAGAAGTTATCTTTGGTCAAATACTTAAACTATTACTCGTGATTTCAGTTGTTACCTGGCTTGCTTCCCTTCTTTTAGCAAGGTACCTAACCAGGCCTTTAAAACGGCTGGAAAGCAAGGTTAAAAATATTGCAAACAAGAAATGGGATGTACCGGTTGATTTAAATAGAAATGATGAAATCGGGCGTTTAGGAAAGACGATTGACTGGATGCGTAAGCAGTTAATAGAACGTGATCAAAAACAGCAGGAATTTTTACAGGAAGCATCGCATGAACTGAAAACACCAATTATGGTAATTAGAAGTTATATTCAATCACTCATGGATGGAATTATACCAAAAGATGAGATGGATGATACCTTAAAGAATATTGAAGATGAGACCTTTAAAATGGAAAAAAGAGTACGTTCTTTACTCAATATTACTAAGATGGATCATCTATCTAATCAGTCCTTAAAACTAGAAGAGGTTAATTTGCACGATCTTGTTCTTAAAAAAGTAAACAGATTTGAATGGCGTAATGTAGATATTGATTGGGAATTAGATATCAATGAAGTAAGTTGTAACTGTGATAGAGAAAAACTGGAAGTAGTTTTAGACAACCTATTTGATAACCAGTTAAAGTATGCTATTAGTAAAGTAGAAATTCAATTATATCAAGAAGATGATGATATAATAATTAGAATATATAATGATGGACCTCCGATTAAAGAAGAAAATCAGGAGAAAATCTTTAAAAAGTTCCAAAAAGGTGCAGATGGTGAATTCGGTCTCGGACTTGCAATTTCGAAATTTATTATAGAACTACACGAGGGTGAAATTTGGACCACCAATGAAAACGGTGGAGCTGCATTTTATATAAAACTTCCAACTTAAAAATAAGATATGTAAAAACAAGAATGGCCGCTTTTAAGCGGCCATTTCTTATGCGAAAAATCTTCATCATACTAAAATTTTTTAATCAGTCAGCTCTTTTTTAGCTTTGTAGTTTGAAATCAATAAAAAGATTCCAATAATAAAAAAGCCTAAAAACATTGCACTTACTGCTGTAATTAAAAGAATAGATAAACTTAAATAACCAAAATCGCCATTTAAATATAGAATGGTGTTTCTAATAGAAATATAAGTGCCAAATAATAATCCAAAAAGAATATTGCCCATAATGATATATTTAATAAAATCTCTGCGTTCATCCTTATGGTTGGGTAAAGAGATTAAACCTCCCAGGGCACTACGTAGAATAAAGTATGTACCACCAACTGCCAGTAAAATGAATTCAAATCTATGGTCAGAGACACTAAAATCACCGATTAAAGTATGATAAATCATATAACCTGATAGAATAAGAGACATAATGGCAAAGGCTTCAAATCCATATTTGTAAATTAATCTATTAATTCTTTCATCCTTATTTATTGTTTTAAAAAATTTATTTTTCATTTTCCTCATCCTCCCAGAATAGTTCATCTAAGGTTTTATCTAACACTTTACAAATATCAATACAAAGGCTGATTGTTGGATTATATTTACCAGTTTCAATTAATCCAATGGTTTGTCTTGTTACACCAACTTTATCTGCCAATTCGGCCTGGGTTAAATCTTTTTTTGCCCGGGCAGCTTTTAATTTCAAATTTTTCATGTCATCACCTTCGCTCCTTTCAAAAATAATAAAACTAAATACATCATACTTTATAATTGACAAAATGTCAACTATATATTGCAAAAAGAATGAAAAAAGTTACAATTATCATAAAAAAAGAACTATAACCATAAATTAACAAAAAATTAATAGGAAATAAAAAGGAGATTAGACAATATTGTATAATTGTAATAAAAGACTAAGGAAAGAAGGTGAAAAAGATGTGGAATAGAGCTGATTTAAAAGCCAGTGCAAAAACAATTTTAAAAGGGAACTATTGGCCGGCCTTTTTGGTTAGTTTTATTATCCTCATAACCGGTGGCAGCCATAACCACGCTGAATTCGGCAGTAGTGCAGGAGGATCGGGGGGAGGCACAGCCTTAAACATTGGTTTGGAGTTTTATTTATTATTTGCAGTTGGAGTTATTGTCATTATTATTCTAAGAGTTTTCATTGGTTACCTACTTGAAGTTGGAGGTAGAAAGTATTTTATTGAATTAACCAAAGGTGAGTCCAGTATAGGTTATTTAGGTTATGTATTTAAACAAAAATTCTACTGGAATGTCTTTAAAACTATGTTAATTAGAAGTATCTACCTTATCTTGTGGACTTTATTATTCATTATCCCCGGTATAATTAAATTCTATGCTTATCGGATGGTCCCCTATATCCTGGCTGACAACCCAGATATGGGATATAAAAGAGCGATAAACTTAAGTAAACAGATGACCCAAGATGAAAAACTGAAAATATTTGTGTTAGATTTATCATTTTTAGGTTGGTTTATCTTAGGCTCATTACTTTTTGGAATTGGAATCTTATTTGTCCAACCATATTATGATGCGACCAATGCAGAATTATACCTCAAACTAAGAGACAAGGCCCTTAAAAATAATATGACAACTGAAAACGAATTAAGACTGGAAAGTTAATAAGAGAAAGCAAAAAGAGCAGATTATATGTCTGCTCTTTTTTAATATCATAATCTATTCTTTTGTAAAATAAACATTATGTAATAAGCCTGCAATAACTAACAGTCCAGCTGCCAGTGAATATAGCAGATAAACATTTAAACCAAAATCTAAAAAGATCAAGGTAAGTGGACCTAAGGCAGCACCTAAGTCAACAGCAGTAGTATAACCCGCCATTCGATCAGAAACTGTAGATTTGTTATACTTACCAACTTCTATATAAAGTAAAATTACCATAAAGGCTGTATTGGTAAATATAAATAAGGGAGTTAAGACAGCTGCCCATACATTTTGAAATAGGACTAGTAAAAGCATTAATAGGCCCTGTAGATAAAAAGCATAGGGTAAGAGTCTCTCTACTGAATATCTATCAGCTGTATCGCCTAAAAAGGGGCTTAAAATAAGGACAAATAGAGATTGAGTAGATAATAAGATGCCATTTAAAGTAGCAATTCCAACTGTGAAACCTAAAATCAAGATACTCTCTCCAAAAAGATTTTTTAGATAAAGCCCATAACTGGAATTGATTAAACCTAGTCCCGTAAAGTGAAGAGCAAAGCCCATAAACATTAGAATAAACATTTTAAAACTGGTAATTAATTTAAAAAAGTTTGTTTTAGATTCTGGATTTAAAGCTTCTTTTTCTGCTTCATCAAAATTTCTATTATCATTATCATCTTTACTGCCCGTAAATATAAAAATCAAAGCCAGAGAAGTTAATCCAGCCAGGATATAGGCACTACCCCCCATCGAGAATTTATCAGTTAAAAAACCTCCCAGAATCATGCCAAGCATATAACCAGATCTAGACATAGAACGGAAGATACCGGAGAGTTTACCTTGCTTGTTTTCAGGTAGATTTGAGTCAAAGATGATGAGTAAGGCTTTTAAGCGAAGCAGGGAAAAGACAATACCCCAGAGGATTCTAAGGATTAAAAACTGCCAAAAGAGTTCGAAGTAACCATAAGAAAAAGTAATAAAAATACTTAAAATAACTGCAATATTAAAAGGTATCTTTCTTCCCCATTTTTTATACAAATCAGCTGCCCAGAAATTTGAGACTAATCTAATAATCCGGTTCGCAGCCAGGATGATACCTAATTGAGCACCACTGAAGGCAAAGAGCTCAACACGGGTAGGTAAAACAGTATAAAGCATGGCATCTCCTAAAAGACAGAGACCGATTGCAGCAAAAATTTTAAGCGAGTTTTTATTTTCCTGGATCGTTGCTGTAAGTGAACTCATCAAAACCCTCCAGCTGTCTTTATTAATTAAATTAACAGATTAAAAATATAGTTAAAACTAGAAATCGTTTGGATAACTTAGGATTTTTAGTACTTATTGATTATTATAAAACCATAAATAGTTTTTAAAGGCTTGAGCAGCAGTACCTATAATGGTTTGGTTTTTACCAAAACTGCTGTAGCGGTAATTTAATTTTGCTTCCTGATTAAAACAATATTTCCGGGTTGCTTCTTTTAACCATTTTAAAGTTAGAGGTGAGTTAATAAGGCGATGTCCGTTAATTATTATACTGGTGGGTTCAATGAGATTATATACATCTGCGATTCCTAACCCTAAGTAATCGATAGATTGTTTAATTACATCTACGGCAGCCGAATCACCATCTTCAGCCAACTGAACGATATCATCAGTGGAAAAATGACCATCTTGAACATTATTGTACTTTTTATATTCCTTGACTATATGACTGTCAGTAAGTAGTGCTTCTAAACACCCCTTTTTACCACAGCTACAGAGAGGACCGTCTTTTTTTAATGTAATATGTCCTAATTCACCTGCACCATCAGCATCTCCACGTAGGATACCAAGTTGCGGTAAAATAATTGCACAGCCGACTCCAGTACCAATATGAACAAATAGTATACTATCATGCAATTGTCCTCTCCCAAACCACTTTTCTCCAATCGCCATTAGGTTAACATTATTATCTAAAATAATTGGCTTGGTCTGCCTTTTTTCAAAAAATGAAAAAATATTTACCTCTTTCCAGTTAAGGTTAGGAGAATAGTGAATTAATCCTTTTTTATGGTCTACTAGACCTGGCGCTGATATAGATACAGCGGTTAATTCTATATTTTTTTCTTCTAATATTTGTTTTTTTTCTTCAATGTGTTCGTTTATTTTATCTAAAACTACTTTAACAGCTTGAGTAGGATTAAAATTAACAACTTCCACATCAATTGGATCACCGGCCAGCCCAATAATACCAATTTTATAAAAACCGGCTCCAATTTCAATTCCGATTACACCATAAGAGTCATTTTTAACCGTTAATCTAATAGGCGGTCTGCCTCGCCCTTGATTTTCTTTTATTTTTTTAGAAGTTTCATAGATGTATCCATATTTAATTAAGTCTTTTGTTAAAGCTGTAATAGCAGAAGGGGCTAACTGTGTGGATTCAGCAAGTTCTTTCCTAGATATATAGTCATTTTTTAAAATTGTAGAGAAGATATTTCCCATGTTATTTTTTTTCAAATCCGAGAAATTTTTTACGTTCATATTATCACCAATCCTAACTCATATTAATAATATTATATAATTTTATCAATTAAATTCAAATTATTTTGAGAAAAAAGAAGGAGATTGGGGGTCGATTGTTTAATTTATTTCATACGATGAATTAAATAATTATGAGGAGGGGAAGTTTAATGAGAAGGAGCAGATTATTTATATTTATAGTGATGGCAGTTCTTGTTATTGGGAGTTCATTTGCTGTTACTGCACAAGAATGGCCTGATTTGTCAGGGGAAGAAATTGAAGTAACTGGAGTCTGGACCGGTAATGCTCAAACAAATTTTGAAGATGTATTAGGTAGATTTAGTGAATTAACCGGTGCTGAAATAACTTACAGTCCTGTTGGTGAAAATATGGCAACCGTTTTAGGTACTCAAATTGAAGGTGGGAATCCACCCGATATTGCTATGTTACCTCAACCCGGGCTTTTAAGAGAATTGGCCATTGATGGTGACCTGGTTCCCATTGAAGATGAAGTTGGAAAATTAGTTGATGAAAACTATGCACAGGTCTGGAGAGATTTAGGTAGTATTGAAGGAGACCTATATGGTGTCTGGTTTAAAGCTGCTAACAAATCTCTAATGTGGTATAATGCCAATGTATTTGAAGAAGCTGGTGTATCAGAAGCAGAAACCTGGGAAGAACTCATGACAACTGCTGATGATCTCTATTTCTATGGTGTTACACCATTTTCAATTGGAGGAGCATCTTCCTGGACACTTACTGACTGGTTTGAAAATATCTATCTAAGAGTTGCAGGACCTGAAAATTATGATAAACTCTTAAACCATGAGATTCCGTGGACCCATGAAACAGTAATTGAGTCCTTAGAAATTCTAAAAGATGTATTTGGTCGTCCTGAATGGCTAGCAGGTGGAATTGAAGGTTCATTAGAAGCTAATCACCCACAGGGTATAATTAGACCATTTGTTGAACCACCCGAAGCAGCCATGGTTTATGGGGCAGATTTCTCAGCTGGAGCGATAACTAATGAAACCAACGCTGAATTAGGTGTAGATGCTAAGTTCTTTGATTTCCCATCAATTAATGGCTCACCAATTAGTGTGGTAGGTGCTGGAGATGTTGCAGTATCACTTGTAGATAATGAAGCAAATATGGCCTTGATGAGATTTTTAGCTACACCGGAAGCAGCCGAAATTTGGGCAGCTCAAGGTGGCTTTACTTCACCTAATAAAGGTGTAGATCCAGCTGTATATAATTCAGATATTTTAAGAGAATCTGCTAAGACCCTACAGAATGCAGAATGGTTCCGCTTTGATCTATCTGACCTACAACCTTCTGAATTTGGTTCCACAGCAGGTACAGGTATGAGATTTTGGTTCCAAGAATTCTTAAGAAATCCTGATGTAGAAAGAACTGCTGAAGGACTAGAGGAAGACGCACAAGAAGCATTTTAATCAGTAGAAATAGGAGTCTGATCCTGTTATGAAGTTAATAGATAAAATAAAGAGCACGGTGTTAACTCGCCGTGCTCTCAAAGAAAAAATATTACCGATAGTAGTCTTCCTATTACCGGTAATTATAATTTTAGGTATCTTTATGGGCTATCCAGTTATTTATACCATTATGAGAAGTTTTTATGATAAAGCCAATAATTTTGTCGGTCTGCAAAATTATGTCCGTGTCTTTAATAATCCCAGAATGCTGACTGCCTTACGTAATAATGCTTTATGGGTAGCAATTGTTCCCATCATAGTAACAAGTCTTGGATTAATATTTGCTGTATTAACTGAAAAGATAGGTTGGGCCGGATTATTTAAGATAATTTTATTTATTCCCCTGGTAGTATCTGGACTGGCAGCTGGGGTTATCTTTAGATTTATGTATGCTAATGATCCGAGTGTAGGATTTTTAAATGCTACTACACAGGCTATTGTTCATACAGTTCAACCACCGGGACTTTATCCCGATGCAGTTACAACCATGCGGGATGATATCGCACAAAAAGATGGAGGATTTATTTTAAAAGAAAAAGTAGAGCCAGGTGAAAATGCCAATTTTGGCTTGGCCAGAATTAGTCCAGAATTAATACCGGATAATGCTAAACAAGTCCAGACTGAAATCAACGGACAAGAGGGCATTAATGGAGTTGTCTGGCTTGATTACTCAAGGGGTGGTGGTATTAGAGGCCAGCCCGAAGAAGGAGAAAGCGGATTACCGGGAGTAAGAGTTGATTTAATAAACAATGAAGGTTAATTTTTAAAAACAACCTATAGTAATGAAAATGGAACGTATTCTTTTAATAATATTGCAGAGGGGCAGTATAATGTTCGATTAAATAAATCTACCTTTAGAAAACCGTTTGGTGGATTTTACTGGTTAGGGCCTAGATTGGTAGTGCCAGCTGTTATGTTTGCCTATATCTGGATAAGCACAGGTCTTTCTCTAATTATCATCAAAGCCGGCTTATCATCTATAAACAGATCATACATGGAAGCAGCCCGTATTGCAGGTGCCAGTGAATTTCAGGTATTCAGGTATGTAACTGTACCTCTTTTATTCCCTGTTTTAATGGTAGTGTTTATAAGGACTGTGATTAGTGTTCTAAAAGTTTTTGACCTGGTGTTAGTTATTGCACCAGAATCTGTACAGGCTAATGCAACTGTTTTAGCATTAGAAATGTGGAGAGCTTCATTTGGCGGAATGAGGGACTTTGGCTTAGGTAGTGCCCTTGCAACTATTTTATTCTTACTAATCCTGCCTGTAGTCTATTTCAATATTAAAAGATTCCGCTTGAACGATTAGGGGGTAATTTAAGATGAAAAAAGAAAATGATAGTTTTTTTAGAAAAAGTATATTAAGATCATTAGGCAGGTTACCTGTACAAATCTTTATGATATTTGTGGCTGTTTTTTGGTTAATACCAGCTCTCGGTTTGTTTTTCCAATCGCTTAGAACCGGACCTGATATCGGACAGAGCGGCTGGTGGACAGTTTTTAGTGATATAGGTTCCTTAACATTAGGTTCTTATATCAGTTTACTGCAAGAACCAGGCATGTTTAATGCATTTTTAAACACCTTTAAAATTGCAGTACCAGCTACCTTTTTTGTAGTATTGATTGCAGCAGCAGCTGGATATGCACTCTCATGGCTATCTTTTAAAGGTAAAGAAACAATCTTTTTAGTTATTGTGGGTTTGATGGTAGTACCTACTCAAATGGCTTTTATTCCAATGGCTCGTATCCTTAATTTGTTTGGTCTTTTTGGTTCGATACCCGGAGTAGTAATTTTTCATATTACATTTGGTTTACCGTTTGCTGTTTTTCTGTTAAGAAACTTCTTTGTTGGTATTCCAAAGGAAATATTGGAGTCAGCTTATGTGGACGGTGCATCTCATTTCACTATTTTTACCAGAATAATTCTGCCGCTTGCGATGCCAGCAATTGCTTCCTTGACCATCTTACAGTTCTTATGGACCTGGAATGATATGCTGATTGCCTTGATTTTCGCAAGCCCAAAACAGGCTCCTTTAACAACAGCTATCTTTAGGCAGATGAGAAACTTCAGTTCCAATGTAGATGTGATTGCACCGGGAGCCTTTTTACAGTTAATGATTCCGTTATTAATATTCTTCTTTTTCCAGAGATATTTTGTACAAGGTTTGCTCGGTGGGGCTGTGAAAGATTAATTAAAAGCACTGACCTTGATGGAGGGGTTTTAATGAGAATAATGAGCTTTAATTTAAGATATGATAATGAAGAAGATGGTCAATACAGATGGAGTAATAGATTTCCGGCAATTAAAGAAGTATGGGAAAAGCACAGTCCTGATATCGTTGGTATCCAGGAAGGACTGCCTCATCAGATTGCAGACCTTAAAAGTACTCTCAAATCTTATAATTATTTTGGAACCGGACGCACTAAGGATGAAAAAAGTGAACAGATCGGTATATTTTATAAAAAGAATCAAGACCTCCAGGTAGAAGATAATGGTCATTTCTGGCTTTCAAAAACACCTCATATTAAAGGAAGTAAGGACTTTAATAGTGATGTGCCCCGACTGGCTAATTGGATATTATTCAACTTTAAAAATTCTCTTAATAAGATAATGTTTATTAACACTCACTATGATAATGTGAGCAGATTGGCTAGGGAGAAAAGTTCTGAAATCATCAGTGATTTCATCAAAAAGAGAGGTAAACATGATAAGTTAATTTTGACCGGTGATTTTAATACCAGGGCTGGATCTAGGTCAATAAAAACCTTATTACAAGACCTACATTTAAAAGATGCTCTTTTTGAAATCGGTGTTGAAGATAAAACATTTCATAATTTTGAAGGAGAAGGAATCTTTAGAATCGATTATATCTTTTGTAGTAAGGAGATCAAGATTAAAGATGGAAAGGTTATAAAAAGTAAGTATCATGATATATACCCTTCGGATCATTATCCAATATATGTTGATCTTGCTTTTTAACATTTTGATTAAAAAGGATAAGAGGACATAAAAAAACTCCCCGTACCCCCCGGGGAGTTATAATTTTTCATATAGAAATATTAATTAAAAATTAAATTTAATTTTGATGTTAAAATTTACCTTGTTCTCTGGTTCTTCAGATTTTACACTTTTATCATATTTTTCTTGCAGTTCTCTATATAATTTATCGGGTTCAATATATCGACCTCTACCTTCTTTTTTAATTTCTCTGCCAGTCAGAAAATCTTCAAAATGATATTCATATTTATATGTTTTCATATGAACTTCCAACTTTTCTTCCATTTGATTGGATTTATAATAATATTCATATTTATTTTGCTTAACCTCAATTTTTTCTTCAATATCTCTTGCCTTGTTTTTGTAATAATATTCATACTTACCTGGATTTAATTCAACTTTTTCTTCTATATTATTTGTCTTCCTTCTATTTGAATATCTTTTCTTGCCAAAAGGTACCTGCATTCTTTCACGCTTCGGCCTGCGCAGTTTAAGTGGTTTATCTTCGAACATGATGGGAGGTAGTCCGAAATAGATACTTAGTTCACGCCAGTTATAAGAGCGCTGCCTTAAATAACGAAATTGATCTTTGGTTAAAGTTCGGTCTGCATTTGAATAAAAATAGAGAATAGTACTTAAATTATCATTAGAAATATCAAATTTAGCAAAATAATCAATTTGATCTTTTTCAACATTAAATAACTTAATAAAGAAATCAACATCTAAATCAGAAGAAGCCTGTACATTTACTGAAAATAATAATATGAGGATTAAAACTAAGGTTAACATAGAATATTTTTGCATTAATTTCACCTTCTTATTTATTTTTTCTCTTATATATAATATTATATACTTAAAACAAGCATAAATCCATTAATAAAGAACTATATGAGAAGGGGAGATAAGGATGCTAAAAGAAGTAGTAGAACTTGCAAATGGAATTAAGATGAATGTTAAATATAATAAAAAGGATAAACCGACCATCCTATTTTTACATTTTGGTTCTGGTAACTTACATATGTGGAAGGGAGTAATCCCGCATTTTAAAGATAACTACCAGGTTATCTTACCAGATTTTAGAGGACATGGGCAAACTTCCAAACCAGAAAAAGGATATCATATTGAAGATATGGCAGAAGATATTGAACTGCTTTTAGAAGAACTAAATATAGATAACTATTATATAGTAGGTAGTTCTTTAGGGGCAGAAGTGGCTACTGTGTTAGCATCTCAAAATCCTAAAAAAGTTAAAGCAATTTTTAATGAAGGTGCTTTATATAATGAGTTTGGCAAGTATGGACTGCAGGACGGGGGAGAAGAAGAAATAGAAGAAAAAATTCAAGACAAGTTAGAAGATATTGAAAAAAGAAAAGAAGAATCTTATGCAACAAAAGAAGAATATATAGAAACTCAGTCTCGTTTTTTCCAAAGAGCGAGTTTATGGAATGAATACTTTGCTCATTACATAAAAAATAATGTCTGCCAGAATGAAGAGGGGAGATACACTTCCTGTTATCCAAATCATGTTTCTAAACAGTACATGAAAAACTATTACCGCTTTCAATTTGATAAATATTATAAAAAGATACAATGTCCGATTCTCTTTTTACCTAGTAAAAGTGAATGGGATAATGAAAAGATCAAGCAGTCAGTTAAGGAATTTGGTAAAATGGCTGGTAGCTATGAAATTAAAATACTGCCCGGATTTGCACATGCCTATGGTTGGATGAAGATGCCTACCCAGGTATCTCAGGTAGTATTAGACTTCATACAAAAGCATTAAAACAAAAATAATTTAATAAGAGAAAGCTTGTC
>CAZXRH010000012.1:0-24814 GCA_964642575.1 uncultured Halanaerobiales bacterium | reverse complement strand
TAAGTGGACTACAAAAAGTCAACAAGGATGGTACCGCGAATTCAACCTCGTTCCTGGCATAGGAACGGGGTTTTTTTAGTGGTTAAAAAATTTATTAATATTAACGGAGGAGTGAGTATCTTGCAAGAAAATGATTTTAAGCGAGTAGTTGTTAAGATTGGGACAAGCTGTCTAACCCATGAAAATGGTAAGTTAAACTATACTGCCATTGAAAAATACTTAAGACAGCTAGTTGACTTAAAAAACATGGGAAAAGAAGTACTGTTAGTAACCTCAGGAGCAATAGGAGCAGGTATTGGAGAACTGAAACTTAACTTACCGTGTAGTATGGCTGAAAAACAGGGGATGGCAGCAGTTGGACAGGGACTTTTAATCTCACTATATAATAAAATATTAAGACAGTATGGAGAATTAGGTGGTCAGGTTCTTTTAACTTCCAGTGATCTGCAGGTTAAAGAAAGAGCGGAAAATATTTATAACACCCTTAATGTATTAATAAAAAATGGCATTATACCGATTGTAAATGAAAATGATACGGTAGCGACTGATGAGATTAGATTTGGTGATAATGATACACTTTCAGCTCGTGTTAGCCGTTTAGTTAATGCCGATTTGTTAATCCTTTTAACTGATGTAGAGGGACTATATAATAAAATCCCTTGTGAATCAGAAGAAGGCTTAGAAATAATTAACAAAGTAGAAAATATTACACCTGAAATAGAAGATAAAGCAGGTTGTGCTGGAACTATAGTTGGAACTGGTGGAATGAAAACAAAGCTAGAGGCCGCTAAAATTGTCAATGAGGCCGGAATTACAATGGTAATCGGACCTGCCTATCGAGATAATGTAATTAGTAACATTATTGAAATGGTCAAAAAAGGCAGTGAGTATAAGATTGGAACTACATTTTTGCCTGATGAAAACCAGTGCAAAAGAAAAGTCAACAACAATTAATAAGGAGGAGTATATTATGAGTATTAGAGAAGAAGTTTTAAAACAGGCTAAACTTGCCAAAGAAGCTTCCTTAAAAACAGCTACAGTTTCAACTGAAGTTAAAAATAAAGCATTATTTAACATAGCGGAGGGTTTAATCAATAGAACGGAAGATATATTAAAAGCCAATGAAAAGGATATAAAAAAAGCAAAGGAAGAAGATCTATCAAAAGCTTTTTTAGATCGCTTATCTTTAAATGAAAAGAGAATTAAAGGTATTGCTGATGGTTTAAAAGAGGTTGCTAAGCTAGATGATCCAATTGGCGATATTCTGGAGATGAAAAGAAGACCAAACGGCTTACAAATCGGTAAAATGAGAGTACCCCTCGGTGTGATTGGAATTATCTATGAAGCAAGACCCAATGTAACAGTTGATGCAGCAGCTCTTTGTCTTAAATCAGGTAATACAGTTATTCTCCGTGGAGGATCAAATGCTTTTAATTCTAATCAGATATTAACTGAGATAATACAGGAAAATGTGGAGAAAGCTGGTATGCCAGCTGGTACCGTACAACTAATTCAAACTACAGACCGAGCTGGTGTTAAAGAGATGTTAACCTTAAATGATTATCTAGATTTATTAATTCCACGGGGAGGAGCTGAATTAATCAATCGGGTAGTTAATGAATCAAAAATACCTGTAATTCAAACCGGTGTCGGTAACTGCCATATTTTTGTTGATGAAAGTGCAGATATCAAAAGAGCAGCTGAAATTATTGTTAATGCTAAAACAAGCAGGCCGGCAGTTTGCAATGCAGCTGAAAGCCTTTTGGTTCATAGAAATAAGGCAGAAGAATTTATACCAAAAGTTGCCAAAGTTTTATCTGAGCATAATGTTGAAATAAGAGGAGATAAAACAGCGGTCAGAATCGAAAACAGCATAAAAAAAGCTGATGATAGTGATTGGGGTACTGAATACTTAGATTATATTATCTCCCTTAAAGTAGTAGATAGTGTGGACCATGCTATCGAGCATATAAATAAATACGGCACCAAACATTCAGAGGCAATTGTTACCGAAAATTATACCAATGCCCAGCAGTTTCTTAATGAAGTAGATGCAGCAGCTGTTTATGTGAATGCCTCTACCCGTTTTACAGATGGTAATCAATTTGGCTTAGGAGCAGAAATAGGTATTAGTACTCAGAAAATGCATGCCAGAGGACCGATGGGTTTAAATGAATTAACTTCTACTAAGTTTGTAATCTATGGTCAAGGCCAGATAAGGGAGTAGTGATAATCATGAAATTATGTATAATTGGACTTGGAAAAATAGGAACTGCCCTAACACAGGGAATTTTAAACTCCGGATTATATAATTCTAATCAATTAATTGGTTGTGATATCAAAGCTGAAGTTACTGAAAACAATGAAGAATATGGTGGTATTGAAACTACAAATGACAATGTTTATGGAGTAAAAAAAGCAGATGCTGTTCTTTTAGCTATTAAACCCCAGGTAATCGATCATGTATTAGAAGAGATCAGTGAAGCAGCCAAGGGAAAACTAATTATCTCAATTGCAGCTGGTATTAGCAATTCTCACTTAAAAGAAAAATTACCTTTAGATGTCAGAACAATTAGGGTAATGCCCAATACACCTGTGCTTGTCAAATCAGGCATTTCTGCTATTGCTCCTGGTCGGAATGCAGCTGATGAAGATATTAAAATGGTTAATAAGATCTTTGCTGCAGTTGGTGAGGTTGTAGAAGTCGAAGAAAATCTAATGGATGCTATTACTGGCTTGAGCGGCAGTGGACCAGCCTTTATCTATATTATGATAGAAGCCTTAGCTGACGGGGGAGTGTTAACCGGGATTTCAAGAGAGATGGCACTTAAACTTACAGCACAAACCATGTTGGGCTCAGCCAAAATGGTATTAGAAACTGAAAACCATCCTGGTGTTTTAAAAGACATGGTTACTTCTCCTGGTGGCACCTCGATTCGAGGCATTGAAGTATTAGAAAAACACGGAGTAAGAGGTATTTTAATAGATGCAGTTAAAGAGGCTGCTTTAAGATCCAAACAATTAAATGAAATTGATTAAAACAACAGGGCTATTTAAGAGGTTAATATCTTTTAAATAGCCCTTAAGGTATTGAAATAATAAGATTACTAAAGGAAATTAATAAAAGGAAAAGATTTAAAAATAGAGAATAAAGGTAATTAAAGGGAAAAAGAATATACATAATCTAAATATAATATTATATAAGGAGAGGTTTTGATGTTTTATAATTTCTGGGCATTGGTCGCAGTTGTATTATCTATATTAATCAGTTATTTTATTTACAAAGAAGAATTACCAATTAAAGTAATATCATTTGCTCAATTACTGGTATGGACTATTACTTTAATAACTTTAGTCATCGGGCTTTCACGTCTAAATGAAATGCAAGTATTAGGTAGTTTACTTTCATTTGTTATTTTGTCTAATTTATATATAGCAATAATAAATATTGGAGTTCGACTGCAGAGAAGAATTAGTTAAAAAATTAATTTTATATAAAAAACATTTTATAATCTATGTACACCACTCAATAGTTGACCAATAAAACATTAAATAATAAAAATTGTAGACATATTGATATATTTTATATCGAATACGTTAAAAAATATTGATTTTTTATGAATTAAGATGTATAATTTAGCTATAGGTGGTGATCAAATGAAAAATGAATTAGCACGTATTCTTAAGATTGAACTTAAAAATTTTAAGAATATAAAAAATGGCGAAATTGAGTTTATGAGTTATAAAAATGAGAACTTTTTTTCACAAGAATCTGATATAATTGGAATATATGGACAAAATGGGTCTGGTAAAACAGCTTTAATTGAAGCACTCTGGATTTTAAAATACACGATTTTAGGTGAATCCTTACCAGATGATAGCAAAGAATATATATATCAAGGTGAAGAAGAGGCAGTAATTAAAGTTGTGTTTGGATTAAAATTAAGAGAAAAAAATTATCAAATCTTTTATGAAATGGCTATAAAAAAACAAGGTGATAATAGTACGGTAATTTCTCGTGAAGACCTTTCTTATAAAAAGCTTGAAAATGAAAGTTGGTCTTATAAAAGAGGTATTATATCACATAATATAGAGGATAAAGAAAACATTTTATCCCCACAGCAAAATTATAATCTGCTAACTTCAGGTAATAAAGAAAAGAAAGTAGACGTAAAGGTAGCAAAAGAACTTGCTAAAAAAGAAGAAACTTCTTTTATTTTTTCTCAAGAAATGTTGAAAATTTATAAAGATATAGAAGAATTTAAAGAATTTACTGATATAATATTATCCCTTCAATATTATACTCGCTTAAATTTATTTGTCATCAGGAATTCCCGTTCGGGAATGATTAATGCCAATCTAATGATACCCCTATGTTTTCAAGTTAGTGATTCGACTAAAATAGAAGGTGGAGACCTTGTTATAGCTTTATCTGAACCAACAAAAGTTCCCGAAAGTGAACTTATCACAGTAAAAAATGTTATAGAACATTTAAATGTAGTTTTAAAAGAAATTATACCTGATTTAAAGATAAAAATGAAGGAGTATGGTGAAGAACTTAATGATAAAGGTAATAAAGTTATTAAAATTGAATTGCTAGCAGAAAGAAAAGATATTACGATACCTCTAAGATATGAATCAGATGGTATCAAGAAAATAATTTCAATATTAAGTGCTATGATAGCTATGTTTAATAAACCTACTATCTGTTTGGCAGTAGATGAATTGGACGCTGGCATTTTTGAATATTTATTGGGAGAAATTTTGGAAATAATTCAAAATAGGGCTAAGGGGCAATTAATATTTACCTCTCATAATCTAAGACCTCTGGAGAAATTAAAAAAAGATTCACTAATTTTTACTACTACAAATCCCAAAAATAGATATATTAGATTTTCAAATGTAAAAACTACAAATAATTTAAGAAACTTTTATTACAGGGGAATTAAATTAGGAGGACAAAATGAAGAAATATATGAAAGAACAAATGAACATAAAATAGCTCGGGCTTTTAAAGTTGCTGGACGAGTTGATTCTATTGACTAGGAAATTAATAATTTTCCTTGTTGAAGGAATAACAGAAGAAATTTCATTTGGAATGATATTTTCAGAAATTTTAAAAGACAAAGAAATAGAGTTTGCAATTATCCATGGTGATATTACAACCAAAAAAGAAGTGAATTATCAGAATATAAAAGGAAAAGTAAAACAGCAAATTAAAAGCTTTTTATCAAATGAACATTACAAAAAAAGTGATATATTAAAAATAGTACACATTATAGATACCGATGGAGTTTATATTGAAGATAGATGGGTTAATAAATACAATGGCAATAATATTTTATATCATGACGATAAGATACTGTCTTCTTCACCTGATATGATAGTAAAAAGAAATAATAAAAAGAGTAGGATATTAAATATTTTAACATCTACAAATAAAATTTTTGGAATCAACTATCATATTTATTATCTTTCTTGCAATCTAGAACATGTACTTCATAATGAGGCAAATATTGAAAGTGAAAATAAGATAATAAAAGCTGAAGAATTTGAAGAAAATTATTTCGATAGAGAACATGAATTTTTAGATTTTATACGTTCAGAGGATATAGCAGTACAGGGAAATTTTCAAGAAACTTGGAAGTATATTAAAAATGATTTAAACTCCCTAAAAAGAAATAGTAATTTACACTTAGTATTTAATGATTATTAATAATATTTTATTTTTTTGAAAATTACCAAACTTTTTGCCTGACAAAGAGAAAGTTAAATTGAGACTATATCAGAATCAATTCCTGGAGGAAACTGTATGAGGTTAGATATAATTATTTATAAAAAAGATAATTTAGATCTTTCCCAAAAAACTTTCCAGAGGAAAGCAGTTCGGGGAGTTATATTAAAGGGTAATAAACTTCTTATGCTCTATTCACATAAATATGGAGATTATGCTTTTCCAGGTGGAGGTATGGAAAAAGGTGAAACCAAAGAAGAAGCATTAAAAAGGGAAATTAGAGAAGAATGTGGAGTTAAGATTTCTCCAGATATAGAACTTCTGGGTCAAATTGTTGAATATAATGATGACCCGGGAGAAGGATATGAAATATTTAAAATGACTTCATATTATTATATAACTGAAATTGAAGAAAAATTAGGGAGTTTAGATTTAGAAGATTATGAGTTAGAATTGGAATTAGAAACCCAATGGGTAGATATAAATAGTGCGATATATAATAATAAAAAAATTATTGAAGGTCATAAAGAAACTCCCCTTTGGGCACTTAGGGAAGTAAAAGCACTCCAATACATAAAAGAAAATATTATAAACAAAGATGGTGAAGAGAATTGAGTCTAAATATATATTTCATAAGACATGCAGAAACTATTTACAGTTCTGAAGATCAAGACTTTAATAGGCCTTTATCACAAAAGGGATTAAAAGACGCAAAAGAACTTATCAATGATTTTAAAGATATTCAGATTGATGCGATCTATTCCAGTCCTTATTTGAGAGCCATTGATACTATTAAACCAATTGCAGAAACCAAAGAATTAGAAATATTTTTAATAAACAACTTAAAAGAAAGAAAAGTAGCAGACCATTATATAGATGATTTTTTTGAATTTGCAACCAATCAGTGGAATGATTTTGAGTATTCTTTACCAGGTGGAGAGTCTTTAAAAGAAGTACAAAAAAGAGGTATCAAGGCACTCCAAAAGATAATTAATAACCATCAAAAAGGTAACATTATAGTAGCTGGGCATGGAACTTGGTTGGGAGTAATGTTAAATCACTTTGATAATTTCTATGATTATGAGTTCTGGAAGACAATTCAAATGCCTGATATATTCTTATTTAAGTATAAAAAGAATAGCCTTAGTCAAATAACTAGAATGAGAGCAGAAGAGTAGTATAACAAATATTTAAAACAATAAGGTGAAATTTATGGATAAAACAAAAGGTATTCTTCTTACAATATTTGCAGCCATGAGTTTTGGTTTTCAGGGGTTTTTAGCTAAAACAGCCTACGCTAACGGTTTTAATCCCTACAGCTTTACGCTTTATAGATCACTTTTTGCTGCAGTAGCCCTATACATATTTATTAAAATTTATGGTTTAGACCTTAAAGTAACTAAAGCACAGTATAAAACACTATTTAAGGTCAGCCTGTTTGGCTATTCAATAATGCTGGTTGTATTATACATATCTTTTTTATACATGCCGACCGGACTAGCGATGACCCTCCATTTTGTTTACCCTGTTTTTGTAATGTTAACAACTGTCTTTTTATATAAGGAAAGAATTGGACCTAAAAAGATAATAGCCCTTGTATTATCAGTACTTGGGATCTATTTCTTAATGGGATTTGGTTCTTTTGAAAATATTAGTATGATTGGTTTTTGGCTTGCTTTAATATCCGGTATCCTTTATGGATATTACATAATCATGGTTTCATATAGTAATATTAAAAATTTAAACAGTTTTGTCATTACATTTTATCTATCTTTATTTAATACCTATATTGTATTTGTCCTAACCTTGGTAACTGGTAATATAAGCTTAAATTATAACTTCAAAGGACTTTTAAGTACTATTATGGTTGCTTTAGTTTGCAATATATTTGGTATGGTTTCCTTTCAGGCCGGCTTAAAATATATAACAGCTACCACTTCTTCTATCTTAAGTACTTTTGAACCAATTACCAGTCTGGTAGTCGGAATAGTTATCTTTAATGAATACTTAGCTTGGTATCACTTTGTAGGCAGTTTATGTATCATCATTTCAGTAATATTTGTTTCTTTAGCAGAAAAACACTTAGAAGAAGTAGCAGAAAAGACAAAAGTATCATAGAGGTGAAGAGATTGGAGAATAATATATTTGTAAGAATTGATAAAAAAGCAACAGATCAAAAAATGAGTAAAGAAGTATATAATGCTCACCTTAAATATATAGAAAAGTTGAAAGAAAAAGATTTCATAATGGCAGGTGGTTTTGAAAAAGAAAATGGTGGCCTGATAGTTTTTAAGGCAGACAGTTATAAAAAAGCAAAGTCACTTTGTAAACAGGATCCAATAATTAAAGGAAATTATTATATATTTAAATTATGTAAGTGGAATCTAAAATACATATCCAAAGTTAAGGAGGTATTATTAAGTGGCTGACATTGATGAAAACAAAATATTTTTTACTGAAAAGCAATTTATTGAACTTGAACCTAAAAAGAATACAGGAAAGATACTTGATATCGGGGGAGGCGGAGAAGCAATAATAGCTCAGTTATATGACAAAGGAGTAGTTTCTATCGACTTAAGTGAAGAGGAATTAAAAGAAGCACCGGACAATGAAGCATTAAAAATAATAATGGATGCAAGAGATATGGACTTTTTAGCTGACCAATTTGAGATGGTAACCTCCTTTTTCTCCTTAATGTATATTGATAATGAGGATTTGGAGAAAGTATTTGCAGAAGTCAAGAGAGTACTTAAACCCAACCGTAGTTTCTTAATTTGGGATTTAAATATTCCTCCCCGCCAGGAAACAACTGAAGAGATATATGCAGTTAAATTAGAGATTGAGTTTAACAATCAAACTGTAGAAACCGGATACGGTGTCCGCTGGCAGGATAAAAAACAAAATATGGATAACTTTATTAAATTAGCTCAGGACAATAATTTTTCCGTTCTGGAAAAACAAAAAGGAGATAGTAATTTCTATCTAGAATTAAGAAATAACAAGTAAAGGGAAAGGGTGTTAGTTTAATCTATGGATTTTCTTTTTAATACAATTGAAGTTGCTGATATTGAGAAGTCTTTTCAATTTTATACTGAAATTTTAAATTTGAAATTGTCAAGACGTTTTGAGCCGCGTTCTGGTGTAGAAATTATCTTTTTAGAAGATGAACAGGGTAATAATGTAGAACTTATTGAATATAAAGAACAACAAAATCCAGATTCTAAAAAAGAATCTAAAATCAAGATGGGCTTTGGAGTAGAAGATTTAGATCAGACTATTAAGTTTTTAAATGATAAAAAGATTGCAATTAAAGAAGGACCTATCCAGATTAAAGACGGCCGCTTTATTAATATCGAAGACCCAGATGGAGTCATGATCGGACTTTATGAATTTAACTAAAGATATATTTATTGTTCATCTTTTTTAATTTTGCGATCAATTAAAGCTCCTAAACTTAAACCCAGCCCGGTTCCTAAACCAGTGAATATAAAATAAATAGCATTCATAGTACTGGAAAACATGACTACACTAAATCCACCACCAATGATAATTCCAAAAAGCATACCCAGCTGGGTATAGTTATATTTTTGTTTTTCCATAATAATGACCTCCCTGTTTCTTATTATATAGTATTTTCAAAATATAGTCTATATCTCTAAATTTGAATATTTTTGAAATAGGTGATTTAAATGAACTTGATTAAAAAATACAGAATATACATATTTTTATTTACGGCCTCATTGATGACGGTAATCATCCACGAATATGGCCATTTTATGATGGGGACCTTCCTCGGCTATGACATGGGGTTTGATTTTAATGGTTCTCGCCCCCTAGTAGGAAGTTATGCTAATAATTTACATTACTTCCTTGTAATTTTTGCCGGTATTTCTTTTACAATTCTCCAATCCTATTTTGCCTTTTATCTTATGAAAAAAATAAAATATAAAAAACTTTATTACTTAGTTTTAACACCATTTCTTTATCGTTTAATACCCTATTTAATAAGTATAATTTATCCCGGTCGTTTAATGTTACAAGATGAAACAAGGATTGCTGATTTATTAGGGATTAATCTATATATAGTTCCTGCCATAATTCTAGCTGTGTTACTATTTAACTGCTGGAGGGCCAATCGCAAGTATAAAATAAACTTTAAAGGACACATTAAACTTTCTACAATAAGTGTGGTTTCATTTATTATTATTATCAGATTAAATCAAATTTTAATGGTAAGTATCTAAGGTTAGAAAAGAGGTGTCAGAATGGTAAAAAGCAATGCTAAAACTGTAAAAGATTATTTAAATGAATTACCGGCTAAAAAAAGAACGGTAGTTAAAAAGGTAAGAGATGTTATCTTAAAGAACTTACCGGAAGGTTATGAGGAAACTATGAACTGGGGTATGATAAGTTATGAGGTACCTCTTACAAGATATCCTGATACTTACAATAACAAACCACTCATGTTTGCAGCAATAGCTGCTCAAAAAAATTATTTTTCACTTTATTTAACTCCGGTTTATCAATCATCAGAAAAAGAAAAGTGGCTGCGTGAACAGTATGCTAAAGAAGGTTTAAAAATTGACATGGGTAAGTCTTGTCTGCGTTTTAAAAGCATAGAAGACATTCCTTTGTCAGCCATTGGAAAACTGATCAGTGAGGTTAGTGTAGAGGAGTTCATTGAATTATATGAAGAGAACCGTAACAAATAAATTATCATTTTATCCTCGAAATAGAGTAGAGAGAAAATTAGTAGTAAAAACAGAGGAGGCGATAGTATGAAGATCAAATGGTGGGGTCATGCTAGCTTTACAATTACAACAGCTAGTGGGACAAAAATTGTCACTGATCCCTATAACGAAGATTTACCCTATAAAGCAATTGATGATAAAGTGGATTTGGTAACTGTCAGCCATGATCACTTTGATCATAATGCGGTAAGTTCTTTACCAGGAACACCCCGTTCTATAAAAGACATAGAAGGATTTGAAAATGAGGAAATAAAGATTAAAGGAATTGAAAGTTTTCATGATGATCAAAGTGGAGAAGAAAGAGGCACTAATATCATTTTTACCTATCAGGTAGATGATATGAAGTTATGTCACCTTGGTGATTTAGGACATCCGTTAAATAAAAAGCAGCTTGAACAGTTAAATGATATAGATGTTCTTTTAATACCAATTGGTGGACATTATACTATTGATGCTGATCAGGCCTATGAGATTGTAAAGCAACTTGAACCAATCGTAGTAATTCCAATGCATTATAAAACAGATATCTTAGATTTTCCAATCAAGGGAGTAGATAAATTCCTTAAACATTTTGAGGAAAAAAGTATTATTAGGGTAAATGGACCTGAGGTAGAATTTAGTTCACTACCTTTTGTCCAGCAGATTTATGTACCTGATTATGTAAAATAATAGATATATGATTAAACAAAGAAGGGTCCCGATATTTAAAATCGGAACCCTCTTTTTCTTTTTTTAGACATCAAAATATAGTTTGTATTCATCAGCGGTCGGCCTATTATATACATACTCACACTCTTGTTTTTTACTCTCCAACCAGGATTTAATTAAGCTTTTAGAAAAGACATCTCCTTTAAGTAAGAATTCATGATCTTTTTCTAAAGCATCAATCGCTTCTTCTAAATCTTTTGGTAAAAATTCTAAGTTAGCTTGTTCTTCTTCAGTTAAATCATAAATATTTTTATCAATTGGTCCATAACCTTCTTCCATGGGATCAATTTCTTTTTCTATACCATCTAGACCGGCCATCAGTAAGGCTGCATAGGTTAGATAAGAGTTACCGGAAGCATCACCAGGTCTGAATTCAAACCTGCGGTCATTTGGATCTGTAGCATAACCAGGAATCCTGATTACAGCGGAACGGTTGGCCTGAGAAAAACAGATTGCAACTGGTGCTTCATAACCACTAACTAATCTACGGTAGGAATTAGTTGAAGGTGCAGCCAGACCCATTAGAGCTGGAGTGTGTTTTAAAACTCCGCCCATAAAATGAAGGGCTTTTTCAGATAGGCCTGCATATTGACTCTCCTTACTGCTGAAAATAGTTTTACCTTCTTTTAAAAGCTGCATGTGAACATGGAATCCATTACCTGCTTCGCCGTGAAAAGGTTTAGGCATAAAGGTTGCAGTCTTACCCCACTGTACTGCCATATTTTTTATAAAATACTTGATCTTCATGGTATCATCAGCCATCTTTTCAGCCGGGACCCGTTCGGTTTCAATTTCATGTTGGCCGGGCCCACCTACTTCATGATGATGGTATTTAACTTCGATACCAAGATCTTCTAAGGCAGTTGAAATAGCAGCCCTCAAGTCTCTATCACGGTCATGAGGGGCATCTGCATGGTAACCCTGTTTACGGTTTACCTTAAATCCATCAAAATTGTCTCGGTCCCATTCTGCTTGTTTAGAATAGACATTAAAACCTGTATTATGGTTTTGATTCCAGTAATAAACTTCATCGAAAATATAATATTCAAATTCAGGACCCAAGATAAACTGATCAGCATGATCATTTTCCCGCATGTATTCTAAGGACCTTAAGAGGACATTACGGGATTCACCATTAAAGGGAATATCTTCTCTTTCTTTTACCTCATAGATTCTACCCAAAAAGGCAAGTGTATGTTCTTCCCAAAAAGGATCAACAAAAGCAGTCGTATAGTCTGGTTTAAAGACCATATCACTTTTTTCCACATCGGCATAACCATAGTTAGAGCCATCAAATCCAAAACCTTCTGAAAAAATCTCTGGTTTTAATCTTTCAGCGGGAACAGAAAGGTGTTTCCAGTTTCCCTTTAACTGAGGTATCTTAAAATCCAATGTTTTAACATTGTTTTTTTCTACATATTCTTTTAACTCTTCAAAACTATTAAACATATTTTTACCCCCTAATTAAATGATAAAATAATACCTGCTAATATTCACTTATAAATAATGCAAATTACATGCCAGGATAATTACCAAAAAGAAGCCTAAGATTAAAGGGAAAACAAGGTGTTATGTTTAATATATTATATAGTCAATGGGATTTATATAGACTATCCATAAAAATAATCCCATTATAAACTGGAAAAGGTGATGTAAGTGAAAAAGAAAATTACAGTTTTAGCTATTGATGAACAGGTTTCTAAATTTTTTAAAAGTGAGTTGGAAAAGATTTTTTCTAATCTCTTCATAATTGATTACCGTTATCCAGAGATGGATGTTGTCCCTACGATTACTAATACCGATTTAATACTTTATACAGATCCTGAAATTTTAAATATTATGGTAGATAAGATTAAGTGTGATGCTCCTACCCTAATGATGAAAAGAACAATAACAAAAGAGGCTTTAAATAAGGTGCGTGAGATACCGGCCGGCAAAAAGGTTTTAGTTACAAACATTAATCAATACATGGCCAATGAGACTATGGCCTTATTATATCAACTAGGTATTACAGATGTTAAATTTTATCCGTATTATGAAGGTAAAAATGACTATCCAGAATCTGTGGAATATATTATTGTCCCGGAAGATGAGCCCTATGATTTTTTACCAGATATTGAGGCTGAAATTATCTTAATAGGTAATAGAGTATTTGATATTTCCAATGTATTGGATATTTTATCTATTTTAAGAATAGACAGTGTCAAAGCAGAGAAAATAATTAAAAAATATTTAATAAAAGTCCCCACAATCTGGTATGGCTTTGATTATGGTTGGGAAAACAGACGCGTATTATTAAATCAGTGGGAACTTCTTTTAGATGAATTAATCAGTGGGGTTATTGTTACTGATGAAAACAACCAGATAGAATTGATAAATTATAAAGCGAAAAATTTATTAAAACTGACAAAAGATAATGTGATTGGTAATGACATTAATTTTCTTACCAACCGAATCAAGGACTTAAATTTTCTCTTAAAAGAAAAAGAAGTTAAAGATAAATTGGTTAAATTCAATGGAAAAGAATTAATATTTACGGTTCGTTCTGTTGAATTTGATAATCAATTTTACGGTAAAATCATAATCATTTCACCCTATAGGGAAATGGTCAAAACACAACAGAAGGTACATCAACAGCTGATTGGCAAAGGTCATTATACAGAACATACTTTTGCAGATATCAAAGGAAAGAGTACTGCTATCAATAAATCAAAAGAAATCAGCAAAAAAATTGCCCAAACTGATTCCACCGTCTTACTTTTAGGTGACAGTGGAACCGGGAAAGAACTCTTTGCTGGGGCAATTCACAATTACTCAAACCGCAGCCGTAAACCTTATGTAGCAATTAACTGTGCTACTTTACCAGAAAATCTATTAGAATCAGAACTTTTTGGTTATGAAGAAGGAGCTTTTACAGGTGCGCGGAAAGGTGGTAAGATCGGTCTTTTTGAACAGGCTGATGGTGGAACTATCTTTTTAGATGAAATTGGAGATCTACCCTTGAATTTACAGGCTCGTCTTTTAAGAGCTATTGAAGAAAAAGAAATTATGAGATTAGGTGGTGATTCGATCATTTCGATCGATACCCGAATCATAGCTGCTACCAATCAAGATCTCTTTCAATTAATGGAAGAAGGTAAATTTCGCAAAGACCTCTTTTATCGTTTGAATGTCTTTCAGATCAAAATACCTTCCCTGATAGAAAGAAAAGATGATATTCAGGTTTTGATTAACCATTATTTAAATCAATGGGGAGAAACAAAAAATATTACCAGGGACTTAAAAGAATTTCTCAATAGCTACCACTGGCCCGGGAATGTAAGAGAATTAAAAAACACAGTTAAATACATGTTTACAATCAGTGGTGATACACTTTCCTATGCCAACCTACCTGATTATTTAAAAAATGAAGATAATTCACCCGATAAAGATAGTTTATTATTAAAACGTCTCTATTTTTTAGATCAAAACGGTCTAGATACTGGGCGCCGTAGTTTAAAAGAGGATTTTAGACACCAATATTATGATATTTCTGAAATGGAAGTAAGAAAAATATTAAAAAAACTTAAAAAAGATGATATGATTGAAATAGCCAGGGGAAGAGCCGGAACATCAATTACTAAGACCGGTTTGGACTATTTAAAAAACAATCACTATATTTACTAAAATTAAAGGAAATTTTGAGTAAAAAGTTGTATAATTAATTTGGAGAATAACATTTTTAGATTACTTAATAAAACGAATAAAAGTATATAAATAGGGGGACAAAAGATGAAAGCTAAAGAAATTGCTGGTGCTAAAGCAGCCGAACAGGTCAAAGATGGGATGATTGTAGGTTTAGGCAGTGGTTCAACCGCCGCTTGGGCAACTAAAAAAATTGGTGAAATGGTAAAAGAAGGACTACAAATAAGAGCAATTCCTACCTCAGAAGAGACAAGAGAACTTGCAGAAGAATTAGAAATACCACTGACCTCTCTCTCAGAAGTAAACCATATTGATTTAACTATCGATGGTGCAGATGAAGTAGATGAGGATTTAAACTTAATTAAGGGTGGAGGAGGAGCCTTAGTCAGAGAAAAGATTGTAGCACATGAGAGCAAAAGATTAATTATTGTAGTCGATGAATCCAAGTTAGTTAAAAAACTGGGGGATTTTCCTTTACCGGTTGAAGTAGTACATTTTGGCTGTGAAAAGACTTTAATTAACTTAGAAAAACTGGAATGTCAGGCTCGTTTGAGAAAAGAAGGGGACAAAATATTTAATACTGATAATGATAACTTTATTATTGACTGTAATTTTGAAGTCATTGAAGATCCTAAAAAATTAAATACTACAATTAATATTTTACCAGGAGTTGTAGAAACCGGCCTATTTATTCAAATGGCAGATGAAGTTATAGTTGGTTATGAAAGTGGTGAAGTTGAGGTTATTAAGTAACTAACTTTTGGAAAGAAGTGATCCAGTATGGATTTAACTACTTTATTAATGTTTCTTCTCTTTTTAGTCATCATAGGAATTATTTTTGCCCTGTTTGCTTTTAAAATCACTGGTAAAACGGTTACAGAAGAGGAAAAATATCCGGAAGGTTATTATCAGTCCAAGGGACTTGCCTTAGGGATTGGATTAGGCTATATTATTATGTTTGCCCTTTTATTATTAATTGACCGGATGAAATCTTTTGTATATCTAGCTCCTACTACCGGAATATTGTTAGGTTTGTTGATAGGTAATTATCTAGAAAAAAAGCACAAAGATGAGCTTAGACCACTAACCAAAGAAGAAAAGAGAAGAAGAAAACAACTTAAGATATCAGTTTTAGTTTTTTTAATAATTGGAATAATAGTCTTTATTTACTTTGCTTTTTAAAAGTAAAAAAAGTTTTGATTTTAAAATAGAGTAGAAAGAAGGAAGTATTATGAAAAAATTAGCTGATATTTTTTCAATTGGGGCTCAGTTTATTGATTACTGTCAAGCTAGAGGTTGGCTTGTTGAAAAAGGAGCCGGTAAAAACAAAGAATGGTATGTTTCTAAGGAAGGTGAACAAGAACTTAAAAAATTCAATATTGAAATATAAAAACCAATAGGGGTGTTTTTAAGTGAATAAAATAAATTTAGGAGAAAAGTATGAGCTCATAGACCAACACTGGGATCCAAAAATCATTGGAGAAGTCAATGACATGCATGTAAAATTGGCTAAGATAAAAGGTGATTTTGAATTTCACACTCACCAGGATGAGGATGAATTGTTTTATGTTTATAAAGGTCAGATAACAATGAAGTATAGAAATTCTGAAGAAATTATAAATGAAGGGGAAATGATTATTGTGCCCCGTGGAGTAGAACATAAACCTTATGCCGAAGAAGAAGCACATATTCTCTTGTTTGAAGCAAAGGAAACTGTCAATACGGGAGATAAAGAAAATGAATTTACAAAGCTAAAAGAGGACTGGATATAAAAACCAGGAGTGAGAATTATGAAAAAAATGATCGACTCATCTATTAAAGAATTCACAACTGAATATGCCCAAAATGAGGATGTAGTTAGTGAATGGAAAGAACCCTTAACTGCTTATGCTGATGCAGCGGATCCACTATTTAAAAAGTTAAAAGAGGTAATCTCACCTACTCATCAATTACCGACTGAGTTATTATCTGATGCCGAAACTGTGATTACCTTCTTTTTACCATTTGCAGACAATATCAATAAATCAAATATTGAAGGTAAATTGAGTTCTAGAAAATGGGCGAAAGCATATCTGGAAACCAATCAGTTAGTTATGGAGATTAATAAACATATAAAAAAGATACTAAACAAACATGGATATAATTCGACTGTAATAGCTGCTACCCATAACTTTAAAGAAGATGAATTAATCAGTGACTGGTCACACCGCCATGCAGCCTATATAGCAGGTCTAGGAACTTTTGGTATCAATAATATGTTAATCACAACCAAGGGTTGTGCTGGCCGGATCGGAAGTATTGTTACAAATTTAAAGTTGCAGCCTACTGAAAGACCTAAAGAGGAGTTTTGTTTATACAAATATAACGGCAGTTGTAAAGCATGTGTAAAAAGATGTATTGTTGATGCACTATCAGAAAACTCAGCTGACTTTGCTCGTTTTGACTGCTATGATATTTGTTTAAAAAATGATGATTATCACCAGGATTTAGGTTTAACAGATGTTTGTGGGAAATGCTGTGTTGATTTACCTTGCACAGCCGAAAATCCTGTAAATTAAAATTAAGAGTATAACAAGAAAAAGGTGAACCCATGGAAAAGTTCGAGTATAAGTGTGTTCCCATCTGGGGATTAGGGGCAAAAACAACTAGAATATTGAATACTTATGGTGCCTAAGGTTAGGAACTGGTTAGTGTATCTTCTGTTTGGCATTATTTTAAAAGTCCTATTGAAAAGTATATTTATCAAGAGTAACAAATTGACAATGGAGTGATTTAATGCAGTGGTTTGAAGTAGACAACATAGACAATAAAACATTTGTAATTAGTGAGAATCAACATTGGGAGAAGTTCAATACCTATTATTTAATTGGTGATAAATATAATGTTGCTATAGACTGTGGAATTGGAATCTATAAGATAAAAGAAAAATTAAAAGAGATTGATGATAAACCAATGAAACTATTTATTAGCCATATGCACTGGGATCACATTGGGAATTTGGATGAGTTTGAAGAGATATATTTAAGTGAAAAAGCCAATTACTACTTAAAAAATGGTTACTGGGAGCCAATAGAAGAAGTTAGAGAAAAAGTAATCAGAGATGTTGATAAGAAATTGTTGCCTGAGGACTTTGAAGTTAAAAAATATACAATCGCAACTTCTGAGCGTGGTAATGTAGTTAAAGACAAAGATAATTTTAATTTGGGAAATCGTGAAATTGAAGTTATTAAAACCCCGGGTCATACAGAAGATCATCTCTGTTTTTATGATCGAACTAATAAATATATGTTTGCAGGAGATTTTATATATAAGGGGCCACTTTTTTTAGAAAGAGATTATACCGATATAGAGGATTATTTTAATTCTTTAGAAAAGATAATTAATAATTATCCTGATATAAAAAAGATCTTATCAAGTCATTATGACCCAGAAATTTCATTCAATTATCTAAAGGAGATTTATCAGTTTATCTTGAAGTTGAAAGAAGAAGGTAAGTATAAACAGGGCACAAAAGTTCATAAAAATGGCAAACACAAAATATTTTTGTAGAGGAGAATTGAAAATTGAGTAATGCATTCTTATTAGTTATACCAATTATTTTGATCAGGTACCTATTATTAAAAGCAATAAGTGAAGAGGCTTATCAAAGAGCGGCTTACTTTCCACCACTGGAAGGTAAAGAAAGATATGCCTTCCATATCTATCAAGCAGCCATTATTTTCATGTTAATCTTTACAATTTTTTTAAGGATTCAATCTGATTCCATGGTAAATATTGTTGGCTTTATATCATTTATATTGGGAACCTTCTTATACATAATATCAATGTATAGTTTTGCCCGTCCCCAGTCAGATGGTTTAAATAATAAGGGATTATATAGGTTTTCCCGTAACCCCATGTATGTTGCATTCTTTTTATATTTTTTAGGTATTGCTCTTATAACAGAATCAATTTTATATTTAATAGTAGTAATTATTTTCCAAATTTCAGTCCATTATATTATCCTTTCCGAAGAAAGGGCGTGTTTATCAGAGTTTGGTAAAGAGTATAAAAGGTACATGAATGAGGTTAATCGTTATCTGGGTAGAAGCCGTGGTTAAAAACAAAATTAAATGAAAAGAGTGGTGGAGTAATTGGAAAAAAAGCTTTTAACAGAAACTAAAGAGTATCTAAGTTATTTTTGTGAGCATTTAGGAGACAGATATGTTGGAAGTCAAAGTAACCAGGAAGCCGCTGAATACATAAAAGAAATTTTTAAGAAAAACGGCTGTAAAATTACCGAACAGTCTTTTAAATGTTTTGACTGGCAGCCACAGGATCTAGTTTTTGAAGTTGATAATGAAAGTTATTCAGGTGAAATAAGTCCTTATTCAGCCAGTGTGGAAGTTGAATCAGAGTTAATAACAGCTGAGTCTTTAAAGGAACTAAAAAATATAGAAGGCCAGGGTAAAGTAATTTTAATCAGGGGAGAATTGACTAAAGAACAGTTAGTACCAAAGAACTTTCCATTTTATTCAGTTGAAGAGCATAAAGAGATTATTAATCTTTTAGAAACAAAGGGCTTTAAAGCCGTGATTGCTGCGACAGGAAAAGATAAAAATTCCGCTGGCGGCTTATATCCCTTCCCTTTAATTGAAGATGGAGATTTTCAAATACCTTCCATATTCATAAAAGATGTTTTAGGTGAAAAATTAAAAGAAAAGACTGGTAAAAAAGTCTATCTTAAAATAGATACTAAAAAAACTGACTCTAAAGGAAAAAATATTATTGCTTCTTTAGGTAATAATAAAGAAAAAAAGATTGTTCTTTTTGCCCACATCGACAGTAAGATTAATTCACCCGGTGCGATAGATAATGCCAGTGGAATTGTTGCTTTATTACTATTAGCTAAACTATTAACAGAAAAAGGGGTAGATAAACATGTGGAAATAGCTTTACTGAATGGTGAAGACTATTATTCCAATCCCGGTCAACGTCTATATTTCATTGAAAATAGTGAAAGTTTAGCCAACATTAGACTAGCAATTAATATTGATGGAATGGGATATAAGAAAGGTTCAACAGCCTATTCTATGTATACTACAGAACAAAAACTTAATGATTTGGCCGATAACATATTTAAAGATCAATACCAGATGGTAAGAGGTGAGCCCTGGTATCAGGGAGAACATGCTATTTTGGTTCAGCAGGGCAAACCGGCTGTGGCATTTACTTCTGAACTATTAGAAGAAATCCTGGAGAAAGTTCACACTCCTCAGGATAATCTAAGCTTAATTGATCATCAAAAGGTGGTAGACACTGCCAGAGCTCTAACCGATTTCATTGAGCAAATTTGATGTAAAGAAATTAATAAAAAAACATCTGGGTGAAATATTTAATAGCTTTAGCATAATAATAAGCAAAAACTTAAATTAAAAAGGAGAATTTTATGAAGGACCTCTTAACAATTAGAGATATTTCGAAAAGTGACATTTATGAGATGTTTGCTGATGCCAAAAGGATCAAAATTAAAAATCATAATGGTAATGACTTGAGACCACTACTTCATAAAACAATTATTACAACGTTTCAACCCACCAGTTTAAGGACCAAGATATCTTTTGAAAGTGGTATAAATCAGCTGGGGGGAGATATTATTAATCTTTCACTAGATCCTGAAGGAAATGAATTATTAGAAGACAAAGTGAAATATCTTAATAACTGGGTTGACTATCTCATAATCAGATACCCGGAACAAAATATAATTGAAGAAATTGCAGAACTTGCAGAGTTTTCAGTTGTCAACGCGATGTCGAAAAAGTATCACCCCTGTGAAGTATTAAGTGACCTTTTTACCTTATATGAATTAAAAGGTAACTTAAGCAACTTAAAATTTGTATTTGTAGGAGAGGGGGCTAATATTGCTAACTCCTGGTTTAATGCAGCTGCTAAATTAGACTTAAACCTAACACAGGTTTGTCCTGAAGGTTTTGAAGTAAAAAGTGAAATAGTTGAATATGCAAGAGAAAACTCCGAATGTGATGTTAATATAACCCATGAGTTAGTGGAAGGTTTAAGTGGAGCTGATATCATTTTAACTGATGGATGGCCACCCCACGGTTATAAGACAAATGAACAGTTTAGTAAATACCAGATCAATTTAGAGAATATTGGTTATGCAAATAATGACTGTATTGTTAACCCCTGTCCACCTTTTACCAGGGGCGAAGAGGTCAGTGCAGGTATTATAGATTCCGATTATTTTATTGGATATGCGGCAAAAGAAAACTTATTACACATGCAGAAAACAATACTATTAAATCTAGAGCCTGAACAAAAGTAAAACCATTGTAAATAATTAGGGGGAAAAATTATGGATAAAGAGAAAGAAATAGAATACTTTAATAAACATGCCGAAGATTGGGACCACCATATTACTGATGAGAGTATTGAAGTTGCCAAAGAAGTTATTAAAAAATATAAAATAGGGAAAAATAATGCGGTACTGGATGTGGGTTCAGGTACCGGTATCCTATATTCTATTTTAAAAGAAGAAAATATATCTGATTATCTCGGCATAGATTTTTCACCCAAGATGATAGAGGTCTTTAAGGAAAAACATCCCGATGCAGCAGTAAAGAGATTAGATTTTGAAACAAATATTGATTTAGATAAAAAGTTTGATTTTGTTGTCATTTTTGATACTATACCCCATCTAGATAAAATTGATATGGTCTTTAAAAACGCCTATAAAAATTTAAAAATAGGTGGTCAGTTTTTGATTATTCATTCTAAGAACAGAAAAGAATTAAAAGAACATCACTTAGATATAGGGCATGAACAGGATGACCCAATTCCAACCGATGAAGTACTTAGACTTATGACCTGGACCTATGGATTTGAAGATATCAAGATTAAAGATGATGAATACTTTTTATTCAGTGTAAAAAAGAAAAAATAAAATAGGAGCAATCTATGGAAATTAATGAGACAAAAGCGAAAAATATTATTGTGAAGTCTAATCTGCCTGATACAGACTATGTGATTAATCCCTATACTGGTTGTATGCATAACTGTATATATTGTTATGCATGTTTCATGAGACGATACACTGGCCATCAAAAAAAGTGGGGACAGTTTGTAGATATTAAAGTTAATGGACCAGATTTAGTACCTGAAAATACAGATAGGTATCAAAACAAAAAAATTTTGTTATCTTCTGTAACAGATCCCTATCTGCCCATTGAAAAAGAATATAAGGTAACCAGAAGGATTTTAGAAAATCTTATTAATCTAGAGCCTAAACTTAATATCCAGACCAAGTCAGATCTTGTCTTAAGAGACATGGATCTTTTAAAACAATTTAAAGAATGTGAGATAGGTTTTACCATCATAACCTTAGATGAAAAAGCAAAAAATGAATTAGAAAAAAATACAGTATCCATTAAAAGAAGAATAGATGCTTTGAAAATACTCAAGGAACAAGGGTTTAAAACATATGTATTTATCGGGCCAATCTTTCCTTATATAACAGATTGGCAGGATATTATTGAGAAGACAAGTGAGTTTACAGACTTTTATATGTTAGAAAACTTAAAACTACGTGGTAGTATCTATAGTGAAGTAGATCAATGGTTAAATGATCAACATCCCAATTTAAAAAGTAAATATAAGGATATATTCAGAAATAAGAATTCAAACTATTGGCAAAACGAAAAACAAAAAATCGAAAATTATTTAAATCAACAAAATATTGAAGGTAAAATATATTTTGAGCATTAATTAAAAAGGAGTTTGCTAATGGAGATTAGAAAAGACAACCTGCTCATTTCAGATGACAAAACTAAAATCAATCACGATAAGGTATATCAATTATTGCAAAATTCTTATTGGGCTTCTAAAAGAAGTCGACAGGCTATTGACATTAGTATTGATAATTCAATATGTTTCGGTCTTTATCTAGACAACAAAATGATTGGTTTTGCGCGAGCTCTTACCGATAAAACAGTATCAAGTTGGCTTTACGATATTATTATTGATAAACAATATCGAGGTCAGGGTTTAGGTAAATGGTTTTTTGATAATATAATAATGCATAAAGATTTAATGAATACCAAAATATATTTAACTACCCGTGATGCACAAGGGTTATATAGGAAATATGGATTCAAACAAAAAGAAGCAATGGTAAAATCACCAGAAAAGAACTAATAACTGGAGGCAAATATGTTTAAAAAGATGAGAAGAGAAGAAAAACAGTTAACAAAAAAAGAAGCTATCGCGATCTTAAACAAAGCTGAATATGGAGTGTTAGCAACTATCGGAAGTAATGATTATCCTTATGCTTTACCGATGAATTATATCTTTTCTAATGATAAGATTTACTTACATTGTGCCCAGGACGGTCATAAACTGGACAACATTAAAAATAACAACAAAGTTTCGTTTACTGTAGTTGGTGATTATGAACTGCAGCCGGCCGAGTTTACCTCCAAATATGAAAGTGTTGTGATTTTTGGAAAAGCTAGATTGGTAGAAGGCAAAACAAAAGAACAGGTCCTTCAGCAGTTTATTTTAAAGTTTTCACCTCAGTTTGAATCAGAAGGCTTTGATTATGTGAAAAAAGCAGCACACAAAACAGCTATCATAGAGATTGAGATTGAAGATCTAAAAGGAAAAAGGAATAAATAAATAAACTGAAAGGTCGAAAAAAAATGAAAGAACAAAAAATAATTTACTGGCTTCTAGAAGGTGACCCATCGTTAAAGTTTCAAGTTCACCGCGACTTATTAGGAACCTGTGAAGAGCAATTAATAGAAAAACAATCTATCATTGAAAAAGAAGGCTGGGGAAAAAGGTTATTGGCTGAACAGTCTGAAGATGGGATCTGGGGAGGAGGCTTATATTCTCCAAAATGGATTTCTTCAACTTATACTTTACTTTTGTTAAAAAGACTGTGTTTAAGTCGTGATAACCAAAAGGCTGAAAAAGGAACACAAATATTATTGGATAGAGGTTTATATAAAGATGGCGGCATCAATTTTTCTAAGTCCCTTTCTTACAGTGAAACTTGTATAACAGGTATGGTTTTATCTTTACTCGCCTATTTCAAAATCGATGATAAAAGATCTCATCAATTAGTAGATTATTTAATTAGTGAACAGATGCCAGATGGTGGCTGGAACTGCCAAAAAGTAAAAGGAGCAACCCATAGTTCTCTGCATACAACTATTAATGTTTTAGAAGGATTATTGGAATATAAAAGGAGCTTTGATTATAAAAATAAAAAAATTATAGAAATGGAAAAAGAAGCTCATGAGTTTATATTAAAACACAATTTATTTAAATCGGATAAAAGTGGTGAGATGATAGATCGTAAATTTACCTATCTATCTTTTCCTCCCCACTGGTATTATGATATATTAAGGGCTTTAGAATATTTTTATTTTTATAATAAAGAATATGATAAAAGAATGGAAGATGCTTTAAATTTACTTTTAAACAAGAAAAATAAGGCCTGTAAATGGCCGCTGCAGGGTAAAAAACCAGGCAAGGTATATTTTGAATTAGAAAACAATACTAAGGAAAGCAGAATAAATACATTAAGAGCAATGCGGGTTTTGAAAAAATACAAACAATATTTATAAACAAGGAGATATAAAATAATGCGTGACAAAAATGAAGTTTTAAAAAAGGTTACTAAATTTGCAGAACAAAACCAAGATATTAAAGCATTACTTCTTACGAGTTCAATGGCTAACCCAAAGGCTGAAACTGATATTTTTTCTGACTTGGATGTTGTAATAGTAACAGATAAGCCAAAAATATTTGTTGATGATAAAGATTGGTGTAGTCAATTTGGCGAGATTATGGTTTCTTTTAATGATAACTTTAAATTGGAAGGAATAACTTCCTATACTTCACTTGTTTTATATAAAGATTACATCAGAATTGATTT
>CAZXRH010000011.1:0-25099 GCA_964642575.1 uncultured Halanaerobiales bacterium | reverse complement strand
TAATTCCCACCGGATTTTAAGTCCGATGCGTCTGCCAATTCCGCCACCCCGGCTTTATATGTTTTTACTTGCGACAATAAATATTATAGCATTAAGGTATTATACTGTCAAGTGGAAATATTTGGTATATTTTATTATTTATAACAAGTTTTTAAATCATCGGCTGACCACTTATAAGATATTTCAGCTTCACCAATATCTATAGGTAAGATCAACGGGATTTTGTTATGAAAGGACTTTTTATCATTTTTTATTGCCCTTAATAAAGATTCCTGTTTAACTTCCGGCCGTATCTCGGTTGGTAAACCAACCTTTTTTAAAAGATTGATCAGTCTATTTAATTCATCTTTTTTTATCATACCCCGCGATTCAGCTATTCTGCTGTTACAGACCATACCGATCGCCACTGCTTCACCGTGACGATATTTCTTATAATCATAAATATTCTCCAGGGCATGTCCTATCGTATGTCCAAAATTTAATATCTTTCTTTTACCCTGTTCCTTTTCATCTTCTTGGACAATTTTACCCTTTAATTGACAAGAACCATTAATCAGTTCTTCCAAAACAGATATGTCAAGCTTAAGAATAGATTCCAGATTTTGTTCTATATAGGAAAAGTAATCAAAATCTAATGCCATCCCGTGTTTGATAACCTCGGCCAGACCGGAAGTGAACTCATCTTTAGCCAGGGTTTTTAAAGTCGCTACATCTATCAAGACAAAGGCGGGTTGAAAAAAGGAACCAATCAGATTTTTACCTGATTTATGGTTTACAGCTACTTTACCCCCAATACTGCTGTCAACCTGGGCCAAAAGAGAGGTCGGAAGTTGGACAAAGTTAATACCACGCATATAGGTAGCAGCTACAAAACCGGCTAAATCTCCTATTACACCTCCCCCTAAGCTAATAATCAGGCTGCTTCTCTCCATTTCATGATCTATTAGCTGGTCATATAATTGTTCAGCATATTCTAAAGTTTTATACTCCTCCCCATCAGGTATAATTTTATAATCTGAATCTAGATTAACCTCTTTTAAACTTTTTAATACTTGTTCACCATATAGGGGAAAGACAGTAGGGTTGGAGATGACAAAAGTTTTTTCTACTTCTGGTAGTTTCTTCTTAATAAGTTTTCCAATCTTATATAAATTATCTTTACCTATAAATATATCATAGCTTTTTTTACCTAAGTCAATTTTTACTCGTTTTCCCATTTTAACACGTCCTTAATATTTCTTGAGATACTCCTTATAGGATTGATAGTTTCTGGCGATCTCTTGTATGCTATCTCCTCCGAACTTTTGACTGAAAGCACGTGCTAGAACCGTTGCCACAACAGCTTCTCCCACAATACTGGCCGAAGGGACAGCACAAATATCACTTCTCTCTTTACTGGCAAATTCAGCCTCTTTACTATTGAGATCAACTGAATGGAGAGGATTTTTCAAAGTGGGTATTGGTTTCATGGCAATTTTGATAAGCAAGGGCTCTCCGTTCGAGATTCCTCCTTCAATACCGCCCGCCTGATTACTTGAACGGTAAAATTGTGAACCATCTTGATCATAAAAGATCTCATCATGAACTTTTGAACCCCTGAGTTTGGCACTATTAAATCCAACCCCAAACTCTACACCTTTGATTGCCTGGATACTGATTAAAGCCTGAGCTAACTTTCCATCCAGTTTCTCATCCCAGTGAACATGGCTGCCTAATCCAACCGGTAAACCTAATACCACTAGTTCAATAACTCCTCCGATGGAATCCCCAGCCTGTTTTGTTTCATCAATCAGCTTGATTATTTCTTTTTCCACTTCTTTGTTGCCACAGCGGAGAGGGGAGTCCTCTACTATTTTAAAGTAGTTATCTAGCTCTTCCTGATCATACTTATCAGAATGTTTTTCTGTCATATCTAACTCTGACCAGGAGGGAGCCTTAACCGGACCGATCTGAATTACATGGCTGTTAATATTAATATCGAATTCAGTTAAAAATTGTTTGCAGACTGATCCTACTGCAGTTCTAATAGCGGTCTCCCGAGCACTGGCCCTTTCTAATATATTTCGTACATCTTTTGTATTGTACTTAAGAGCACCAGCAAGATCAGCATGACCCGGGCGTGGTTTAGTCACAGCTTCAGTTTCTTTTATATCAGAGGGCTCTGGGGACATCTCTTTTTGCCAGTTTTCCCAATCCTTGTTTTCTATCACCAGGGTGATAGGACTGCCGAGAGTTTTACCATGCCTTACTCCCGAAGTGATCTCAACCCGGTCTTTTTCAATCTCCATCCTACCACCTCGGCCGTAGCCCCCCTGGCGGCGAATGAGTTCTTGATTAATTAAATCTTTTTTTAATTCTAAGCCGGCCGGTACCTGTTTTATTATAGCAGTAATCTCTTTACCATGCGATTCTCCAGCAGTGAGATAAGTAAACATCAATTAATCCTCCTTCTGTAAATTCACCGATTGTCTAAAAATCTCTTTAAATATCTTTACAATTTGGGCTGAGAAATAGGGTCCTTCATTTTGTTTTTTATTTTCTTTAATATCTCATCTTCTCTATTATTGTCCACAATGGAAATACCTTTTTTACGTTTTATCTAGCCTATTTTTTTACTATTTTACCGCGAGCAGATAGTATTTTTAAAAGCTCTTTGTTTACTTCATCGATTTCTTTTCTTAATTCTTTTAATTCCTCTTCCATCTTATTTCTCCTCCTGTAGTAAATCAGATTTACACTGGCCTGCTTTTTCAAAATAGTTCAACAATCCTTCTTTATCTCCTTTTGTCAGCATCTTTTTAACTTGTTCTAATTCTGTTAAAAATTCTTCAAAGATCGGCTCTAACTTTGCTCGGTTAGATAAACAGATATCTGCCCAGAGATCCGGTGGGCTGACTGCAATTCGGGTTGCATCTTTAAAGCTGCCGGCTGAAAGTTCAAATATTTCCTGATGATTATGACAGCTTTCTATATTATTGACCAAAGCAAATGCTATCAAATGAGGTAGATGGCTGATATATCCCACCATCTTATCATGCTCCTCTGAACCCATGATTTTGACGATTCCACCAATTTTATTAATTATATCTGACAAATTAGCAACCTGTTTCTCGGGTGTCTCTTTTAAGGGAACCAAGATAAAAGGTGCATCTTTGAATATGTCAGGATCAGACCATTTAACCCCACTTTTTTCTGAGCCGGCCATCGGGTGACCGCCGATAAAGTAAAGATCCGGTCTTACCTTAACGAGTTGGTTAGCCTGTTTAATAACATCACCTTTGATCGAACCTACATCAAATATCAAAGTACCTTGTTGGGCATGTTCTTGTATTTCATTTAAAATAGAGTTAATATTTCCAACCGGAACAGCTATAATTATTAGGTCTGAACTTTTAACACCTTTTTTAATATCAAGATATCCTTGTTCTATGATACCTTTATCTTCGGCCTCTTTTAAAGAATCAGAATTAACATCTACCCCGACAATCCTCTTGCAAATATTTTCTCTTTTTAAAGCTGCGGCCAGGGAACCACCAATTAACCCGGTACCGATTATGGTTACCTGCTCATATGTTTTCATCAGGCTAGAACCTCCTGGGTTCCTACCTTTCTTTTTAGGACCTCTGCCATTTTTCTTACTTCCACCATTAATTGATTAAAGTTGTCAAAGGTAAGGGACTGGGCCCCATCTGAAAGAGCGGCTTCCGGATTTGGATGGACCTCTACTAACAGACCGTCTGCTCCACTGGCAACAGCGGCTCGGGCCATCGGTGAGACCAAACTCCATTTACCGGTCCCGTGGCTGGGATCTACCACAATTGGTAAGTGGCTTAACTCATGTAATAGAGGTACTGAACTTAAATCAAGGGTATTCCTGGTATTGGTACTGAAGGTGCGAATACCCCTTTCACAGAGAATAACTTGATAGTTTCCTTCTTTCATTATATATTCAGCTGCTAACAGCCATTCTTTAATAGTAGAAGACATATTTCTTTTTAACATTACGGGCGTATCTATTTTCCCTACAGCCTTTAACAAAGGGTAATTCTGCATGTTGCGGGCCCCAATTTGAATAATATCAGCATATTCATTAACAAGATCTATTTTATTAATATCTATTACTTCTGTTACTATCTTTAAGCCCGTCTTCGCGCGAGCCTTAGCTAATAATTTTAACCCCTCTTCTTTCATCCCTTGAAAACTATAGGGGGAAGTTCTGGGTTTAAAAGCACCACCGCGTAAAATCTTGGCCCCTGCTTTTTTAACCACCTGGGCGGTTTTTATAATCTGTTCTTCGTTTTCAACAGCACAGGGACCGGCCATTACAATTACTTCCTCTCCCCCAATTTTTACACCCTCGATATCTATAACTGTCTTTTTGGGTTTGAAATTTTTACCTACTAATTTATAGGGTTCCATAATAGGTACAACCTTTTCTACTCCTTTGATAGCCCTTATCTTCATCATGCGGGCTTCTTTATCAGCCTCGTCTCCAATTGCACCAATTATAGTCCTTTGAACACCTTCTGAAATATGTACGCCATAATTTGCCTTTTTTAAATGTTCAACCACATGATCTTTCTCTTTTTTGGTACTATTATTTTGCATTACAATAATCATGCTATAATTCCCCTTTCGAGATTATATTTTTAAGATGTTTGATGAATTCTTGATTGTCTTCTTTTTGACCGATAGTAACTCTGATCCAGGTTGGGAGACCAAAAATATTACCAGGCCTTACGATTACACCCTGCCGCATTAGCTTTTCAAAAACATTAACTGCTTTAAGTTCAGTATTTATAAGCATAAAGTTTCCCTGGGTGGGTATATATTGAAGGCCAAGTTCATCTAATGCATTGTATAAGTAGGTTTTCCCATTTTCATTACAGTTTTTACTTTTTTGCACATGTTGTTGGTCACACAGGGCAGCTACAGCCGCTAACTGAGCTACTTTGTTGACATTAAAGGGGCTTCTAACCCGATTTAATAGTTCAACCAGTTGAGGGGTAGCTATCCCATAACCAACTCTAAAACCGGCCATTCCATAAATCTTAGAAAATGTTCTTAAAAGAATTAAATTCGAATACTTATTTATCAATTCCATTCCTTTCAAGTAATCATTTTCTGTAACATATTCATAGTAGGCCTGGTCAACAACAAGCAGAATATCTGATGGAACCGCCTCAATAAAATCTAATAACTTTTTCCTGTCTACAATAGTCCCGGTTGGGTTATTGGGGTCACAGATAAATATTACTTTTGTTTTTTCTGTTACGGCCTCAGCCATACTGGCCAAGTCATGTCTATAATCTTCTGTCAGGGGAATCTCCTTACTAATTCCACCACTGGCTTGAACAGCCAATTTATATTTTATAAAGGAAGGGTCAGCCAAAATTACTTCATCTCCCTTCTCAACAAAAACCGTCATTATATGATCGATTATCTCGTCCGAACCATTACCGATAAATAGTTTCTCTTTTTTAATATTATAGAAATCAGCCAGGCAATTCTTGAGTTGATTACAGTTACTGTCAGGATATTGATGAAAATTACAATCAGAATCCCGCAGGCATTCTAAAACCTGTTCAGAGTGACCCAAGGGGTTTTCATTCGATGCCATTTTTATAACCTTGTCCAAACCATATTCATTTTTTACCTCTTTAATACCTTTACCCGGTTTATACATTTTCATGCCTTTCACATTTTCTCTTACTCTTTTAAATAAGTCTTTGTTCATTGTAACACCCTTCCTTTCTATCTTATTATTATTTTAAAAAGTTAGTTGTTTTATTTCTATACCCAAAATAAAACAATTATGCTATAAACATCTACTTTATAAAAATAGAGTTTCTTTAAAACCAGGAAACGATGTATTTATAACCTGGCTGTCAATTATTGTCAACTCATGCTCAGCTACTAAACCAGCAATGGCCAGAGACATCGCTACTCTATGATCGCCAAAACTTTTTACTGAAATTCCTCCTTTAATTTGATTTGGGCCTTTTATAATCATGCCATCTCTAAATTCTTCCATCTTTACACCTAAACGGGTCAGCTGTGATACCATAGCCCTTATTCTATCAGTTTCTTTCACTCTTAGCTCACCCGCATCTTTAATCACAGTAACTCCGGCTGCCTGGCTGGCTAATACAGCAGTAATAGGTATCTCATCTATCATTTTGGGGATAAGTTCGCCCGCTATCTCTATCCCGTGCAGTTGACTGCTCTTAACCTCAATATCAGCTATCGGTTCACTACTTACTTCGCGTTTGTTTAACAATTTTATTTTCCCGCCCATTTTTTCAACCACCTCTAAAAAACCAGTCCTGGTGGGGTTTATACCTACATCTTTAATTAATATATGACTATCTTTTGTGATCAAAGCAGCTGTAATAAGGAAAGCCGCTGAAGAAATATCACCTGGTATTCTAATTTCTTGTGGATGTAATTTTCTATTATCTTCTGGTAAGAGGGTTATATTGTAACCTTCCTTTACCATATTGATTCCAAACCCGGCTAACATCCGTTCAGTATGGTCTCTGGATAGAGCGGGTTCAACTATCTTTACAGATTGGTCACTATAAAGTCCGGCCAGTAATATAGCTGATTTTACCTGGGCACTGGCCACCGGCAACTTATAATCTATACCTGACAGAGAACTCCCCATAACACTTAAGGGAGCATAGCCTCCCTGCCTTGACCAAATATGGGCTTCCATCCTTGTTAAAGGTTTAATAATTCTTTCCATGGGGCGTTTTCTTAGAGAGTCATCACCGGTTAGTATAGAAAAAAAGTTTTGAGCAGATAGAAGACCTAACATTAAACGCATTGTTGTACCCGAATTGCGGCAGTCCAAAATGTTATCTGGTTCTTTTAAGCCATTTAGCCCCACTCCCTTAACAATATATTGATGGCTGTTTTCTTTTTGAATTTCAACTCCTAAATTTCTGAAAGCATTAACTGTACTTAAACAATCTTCACTTTCTAGAAATCCTTTTATTTTACTTTTCCCTTCTGCAAGAGAAGATAAAATTACGGCTCGATGGGATATAGATTTATCTCCGGGTATTGACACCTTACCTTTAAGCTTATCTTTTTTTTCTACTTTTAATGACATTATAATCACTTCCTGTTTTTAAGAAGTTCAATATACAAATGCTCAGAATCTTTACAATTTCTCAGTTTAAGATTTATTAAAAAATAATAAATTGGTTAAAATATGTCTGAAAACTAAAAAAAGCCGCCCCTACTACAGGGCGACTTGAGCGCGGTACCACCTGATTTAATCTATAAACAACAGATTATCTCTTTTTGGGAGCAAACACTCCCTCACCGATTAACGACGGATTACGGTAAGGCTTACTTTTTAAATTCGGCCTACAACTCCAGGATGTATTTCAACTTTAGAAATTACCAGGTCCCAGCACCCCTGGCTCTCTGTAAATTTCTGTAAGCTTACTTATTCCCTTCTTAGTTTTTAGTATTTTTAATTATTCTTAATTATACCCTATTTAAGGTATAATTACAATTAATTTTTAAAATTTATCTATACTTCTTCTATCTGTTGTATATTTATCATGTTAAAATACTCTCTTACTATCTTCCATTGATCAATGATCATGGGAGTTAAAACCGGTATTCCTTTAACAGAAGTAATATTTATATAGTTCATAGATTTTGACTTGGCATTTTTATTTAAAAAGTGTTTACCGATAAAACTATTTAAATAGAGACTTAAATACTGAGGAATAATCTGGTCCGTGTCGACTCTTATTCTAACCAGATCATTATAATAATACATACCTGCTTCATCTTCTGTTATTAAAACAGCAGGTCCGATTTGTCCTTTGACTCTTAATAAGACATCATTGTTTTTAATAATTCTTTTCTCAAAATCACAGGTGTTGTTTAATTTCTTTTTGTTTTTATTTATATTCATAACCTGAAGGTGTTTACCCTTAATTAAAAACTTCTGATCTATTTTATCTAAGTCACGGTGCTGTAGTCCACTTAATACATCTTCAACCAATTCCTTGAGAGGATAGATACGCTTATTATTTTTATCATCTAACTTCTCTGTCAGTAGACTTTTAAATTTTCCCGCTTGTGCTTTTTCTAACGCTTTTTCATTATTAAGCAAACTCTCAGGCTTTTGGTCAATATCAAAATAGTTTTTAAATACTCTATCTATCTTTTTTAAGAGATTAACACCTTTATCACTACTATCTTTATTTGTCATGAACTTCACCTCTATAAGAGATTATAACATTTTAAGGAGATATCGTAAATTATTAAGGAAAAATTTTTATAGAAAATAAACTCTTTGAATTAATTGAAAAATTATTTTATCCGTACTTGACTGTTATAACAGCTATTAAAAGAATTAATATATAATAAAAGATGTATCATGTGAAAAATATTACAATATACCCTTGCAGAAGGAAAACATCTATGTTATTATACTTGTGAAAGAAATAACAAAGATATAATTATATAAATACAAGGAGCTGATTATTAATGAAAACATTTATGATTCCACCTGAAGTACAATTTAGTGAAGATTCTCTTGACTACTTATCTACCCTAAAAGGGGATAAAGCTGTTTTAGTAACCGGTGGTAGTTCAATGAAAAGATTTGGCTTTTTAGACCAAGCACAAGACTTACTATCCAAAGCAAATATTGATAGTATTATTATAGACGGTGTTGAGCCTAATCCTTCTGTAAAGACTGTTATTGAAGGAAAAGAAAAAATGTTAGAATTTGAACCGGATTGGGTAATTGCAATTGGGGGAGGTTCTGCTTTAGATGCCGCCAAGATAATGTGGGCTTTTTATGAGCACCCTGAACTAGATTTTGAAGATATAATTGAAGTTGGTTCTATTCCCGAATTAAGAAACAAAGCTAAATTTATTGCTATTCCTTCTACAAGTGGAACTGCTTCTGAGATCACTGCTTTTTCAGTTATTACAGATACTGAAAAGAAAATTAAATACCCAATTGTTTCTCCTGAGATTATTCCAGATGTCGCAATTGTCGATCCACAGATTCCAGCTACAATGCCTCCTCATATTACCGCTAATACGGGGATGGATGTCATGGCCCATGCTGTTGAATCATTGGTTTCAACCAATGCTAGTGATTACACTGATCCCTATGCTGTTAGAGCCATAGACTTAGTTTTCAAATATCTAGCAAAGGCAGTTGTTGATGGTGATGATATTAAAGCAAGAGAAAAAATGCATAATGCCTCTACAATGGCAGGTATGGCCTTTTCTAACTCTTCTCTTGGTATTATTCACAGTCTTGCTCATAAGATTGGTGGAGAACTACACATCACACATGGACTAGCTAATGCAATTCTTTTACCTTATGTAATTGAATATAATTATGAAGCAGCTGAAGATAAATTTAAATTTATTGAAGACTATTTAGGAATTGATAGTTTAGCTCAAGAAATTATTAAATTGAATGAAGAAATCGGCATTCCCGCTTCTTTTAAAGAAATAGATTGGATGGATTATAGTGAAGAGGATTTTGAGGAAATCTTAGATAGAATGTCTAAAAATGCTCTAGCTGATCCCTGTACTTTAACCAATCCTAAACAACCCAATGTAGAAGACATGAAAGAAATTTATGAAAAAGCATTTTATGGAGTAAGCCTAGCAAAAGTGTAGACAATAATAAATATTAATATAAGATAAGTAAAGAGGAGGGAAATCTATAACTTCCCTCCTCTTGTTATATTATTACATATTTTATGTTATAAAGTTAACGACATCCTTACGAAATTCTAAAGCCTGCGACCAAATAACCGGATGATCTCCTTTGGAATATATAATCGCTTTAGAGTTATTTACTCTTTTTAATATATAGTTTAGTTGTTTTTGTATATCCGGTATTAAACTATCTTTTATACTACCTGTGACTAAAACTTCACAACTAATTTTTCCAATATCATCTTTGATTATTTGATCTTGAGTTTTTGCAAATTCCATAAACATCTGTGAATCCTTCTCAATAACATCTTGCCAGTCATTACCATGTGCCATTTGCCAGAAGTATTTTTGCCCTTCTTCTATATTATTTCTGTCAGAAACAATATTTTTTACTACTTTTTCATTAAATTCTAATCTAAAACTATCTGCAACTAAGTTATCAATTTTATCTGGGACCATAGCAGCAATATTTAATCCAATTAAGGCTCCTCCACTTGTCCCAATAATACTATAATTACTAATATTTAGATGCTTCATTAAAGAAATTATCATTTTAGCATTTTCATACCAGAAATTTACTGGTAACTTCTCTACTCGATCTGATTTACCATATCCAATATAATCTGGGCAAATAACACGAAAATTATTGTCTACAAAAAATTCAATTTCATTTTTGTGTACATTAGAAGAAACAGTATTGCCCGGTAATATGATTAAAGTATTACCTTCTCCTCTGTCAATATAATATATTTTTTTATCATCATACTTATAATATGACATTGTTTATCTCTCCTTTTTATTCTATTATTAATTTTAAACAATGTCATATCTGAAAATCCCCATTTTGGAACTCCTTAAAATTGATGAATATATTATATATATTTCTTTATAAAAATTCAATAGAAAAATAAAATATTAAGAAAATATTAATATTTGTAAATAGTATTGACAAATATAGTATACTTTTTATATCATGTATTGTGAAATATATAACTTTATAAAATGTTATATCATATAAAAATACCATACGGGGAGTGTGGGCAATGAGAAAAACTATCTTTACAATTGTTTTATTATTTTGTTTTATTTTTACATCAACTTTAGTAGGTTTCGGTATGGAAACCTCTCAATGGAAAGAAGATATTAATTACTTACAGAATAATTTAGCTGAAAAGCACAAAAATATCTATTTTAATCTATCGAAAAAAGAATATAATCAACATTTTAATGACTTATTATCCAATATTAGTAAAATGAATGAACAAGAAATAGTATTTAACTTAACTCATATCTTTTCGGAAATTGAAGATCCACATACCGGAATAAGTATTAGACCATTTGTTAAGGAATGCTATCCTATCTTTTTTAAAAAATTTGGTGAAGAATATCATGTTGTGGCTTCTCATACAAAATATAAAAATTACTTAGGAGCAAAATTAGTCTCAATCAATGGTAATAATCTAGAACAAATAATTACAGGATTAGATAAAGTTATTGTTAATGATAATAAAGCTGGTCTTCTCTACCAGGCTCAAAACTTTCTTAATATGCCGGCATTATTAAAGTATTGTGATATTATAGAAAATAATATTGAATATACTTTGAAAAAAGATGGAGAAATAATTAAGTTAAAACCCAAGAAAGTTAATTATAAGCAATTTGTAAAAGAAGGTGAGATAGCTCAATTAAGTTATGAAAAAAGTATTGCCAATAAAAATTCTAATAAGTTCTTTTGGTATGATTATTTGAAGGGCGAAGACTTATTATATTTTCAGTATAATGTATGTTGGAGCAGAGAATTAGAAAAAAGACATAGAGGAAATGATAACCCCGATTATCCATATTTTGAAAAAACAGCAGAAGTACTACTTACACTTCTCAAAAATAATAAAATTGATAAATTTGTGATCGACCTTAGGCATAATTCGGGTGGTTCATCCAGTCAAGGCACAACATTTGCCAAGAAATTAGGTGAATTAGATATAGACACTCAAACATATGTAATTATCGGCAATCGGACCTTTTCTTCTGCTATTATAAATGCAGTTCATTTTAAGCAGTATGATGAAGCAATTTTAGTAGGTGAACCTACAAAAGGAAAACCCAATCATTATGGAGAAGTGAAATCATTTCAATTACCGAATTCAAAGTTAAATGTATCTTATTCTACAAAATATTTTGAATTTATGGATGATGACCCGGATTCATTATATCCTGATATTTTAGTGAGGCCTTCTTTTAAAAATTATGTTGAAGGTGAAGATAATATTTTGAAAAAAATTATGGAACTATAATTAACATTAAAAAATATTAGATATGAACAATCCCTGTATTTTAAATAAAATACAGGGATTTCTTATTTAAATATATTTTCTTTTTCAAATACTTATTGCTGAAACATTTCTATTGTTTTCAACAATTTCTAAAAATTCATTAACAAGTTTGGGGTCAAACTGTTTTCCGCTGTTGTTTTTTAATTCTGCAAGTGCAGCTTGATAACTTAAAGCATCTCTATATGACCGGTTTGAACGCATGGCATCCCAACAATCAGCAATGGCAATTATTTGAGATATAAGGGGAATCTCTTCTCCTTTTAACCCCTTTGGATAGCCTTTACCATCCCAACGCTCATGATGATATAGTACATACTTTGCAATATGCTTTAAACTGTCTGATTCATTTAAGGCCTTATATCCCCAATAGGGATGTTGTTTGATTACTTCATAATCACTTAAACTCAACTCGCTTTTTTTATTTATGACTCCTATAGGAATTAAAAGCTTTCCTATATCATGTACCATACCAGCCCAATATGTATCTCTAACCTCTTCACTACTTAAATCCAGTCTTTCGGCTAAGTTTTCAGCTAAAGCAGCCACATTTTCGGAATGACCGACAGTATAAGGATCGTATTCTTCTAATAGCTTAGTTATTGAATATACAATTTCTTCAATCTGCTTATTTTCATATTTTTTTAGTTGTTTAGATTTCTCTAATACTTCTTTTTCAATATTTTCTTTCTGCTTTTTTAGTTTACTTTTGATAATAAAGTTTTGTAAATGTTTAAAATATAATAATCTTGAAATTATCCAGGCAAACAAGGTAGAAAACACAATTACTGTTAGTTTAGGTAAAACCGGAGTGTGTAAGACAGGATATCCAAAAACAGAAACATATAATAAGCTACTTAAATAAAGTAGTAAGGTTGTATTCCATTTTAGATATAATACTGACGATATAGTTAAAATAACTATTGTATAGGTACCAAATAGTTCATAACGATTTGGCACTAGGGCCAGAAGACTTGAACTCCAAACTAAAATAAAAATAACCATAAAATAAATAATAGCTGAATGATAGCGGGTATAATTTTCTCCTTTTGGTTTATTATAAGAAAATAGGATCGCATTAATTATAGAAAAAACCAACAAAAACAAATTGAGTGTTTTAATTATAAGTAAGTCATTGGAAATAATAGCTGTAGAATATATTACTGTTGATATTACTACTAATATATAGGAGAACAGCTTTGCACGGAGATAGTTTGCTTTTCTAATCTCTGTTTTAAATTCATCTAAGTTTCTATAAGGATAATTTTTAAATAAGACATTTTTAAGTGATTTAATCATTTTTGTTCTCCCTTTTATCTGTCTTCATATCATAATTTCTAGACATACTTAATCTATAGTTATTAATTATCTTTAATTTCTTCTTCTTTCATTTTCATAAAAACTTCGACTACTTCAGGAGAAAATTGGGTACCCTTATTCTTTTTGAGTTCTTCAAAAGCAACTTCCTTACTTAAAGGAGCCCTATAGGATCTGTTAGAAGTCATAGCATCCCAGGCATCTGCAACAGATAATATTTGGGATATAATTGGTGTTTCATCCTCTTTTAAGCCTTCAGGGTATCCTTTACCATCCCAACGCTCATGGTGATAAAGAACATACTTTCCAATCGGTTTGAGAGACTCTGAATCATTAAGAGCTTTATAACCCCAGTAAGGATGGTTTTTAACTAAATCGTATTCATTTTCTGATAAACTACCGTCTTTATTTAATATTTTCAGTGGAATTATTAGCTTACCTAAATCATGTACCATACCTGCCCAATAGGTATCCGTAATCTCATCTTTGCTTAAACCCATATTTTCTGCAATATCAGCGGCAGTTTCGGCTACATTTTCAGAATGACCTTTTGTATATTGATCATGCATTTCCAATAACCTTATTATTGCACTGATGAGTTCTTTGGTAAATTGTCCCTGTAATTTATTATATTCTTTGAGTTCAAAAAAGGATGTTGCTATATTTTGAAAAGCCTTAAATATTTTAATAGAATTATCATCAAATTCCTTTTCACTACTTGCTGCAATATCAACACTAATCCCAGCCTTTTTTTCACCTCTTACTATAAGATCACAGTAAAGGGTTTCTTTAATCTCTTGCAGGGTATTCAATAGATAATCATTATTTTCTACATTATAGATATTTGTATTACTATTTTTAAAATTTTTAATCACTTCAACTGGTTTACTAGATCTATGAAAATTTTCGGCACTTATATCTAAATCTTTTAATTTATTTATATCAAAACCGATTGAATCAATATATTTCACCTTATTATTTTCATAAGTATATACACTACCGTAATGTGCCTCAGGAATTATTTCAACTGCTGTAGATAACAGATTACTTAAAAACTTTTTGTTATCTTTGGACTGATGATTATTAAAAGTAATTAAATGAATTAACTGGTTAAATCTATTATTTTGTTCTTCTAATTCCAGATAGGAACTTTCGAGTTCATCATTCATGGCCATCAATTCTTCATTATAGGCAGCCAATTGTTCATAACTTGCCCTTACTTCCTGAACCATGTCTACATAGCTTTCATTAATTCTCTCTATTTCCTGGATATTAGATTCAGGCAAGTTTAGTTCTTTTTCTTCTGCTAATTGATCTGAATCAAACTCACTCATGGTCTGTGATAAATTAATAACCGGTTTTGATATATCTTGCATCAACTTTTTTAAATCTTTTCGGAAAAAATAGATGAATATAAGATTTAAAAAGAAAAATATGACTAAAGCATATAATAAAAATTTCAAAGACTGATGGTTTACAGCTATTTTTACATATCTACGGGTATAGTCCGAATCACCCATTTGCCAGCCTCTGTAATAGGTATTTTGGAAAAAAGAAGTGGATCTTTTTATAACCTGATTATTTTGGATAGATTCTTCTAATAATTCAATATCCCGATCAGTTACTTCAGTCTTGTTATCAAAAAATGGTGTGAAGTCAGGACTTAAAACAATAATATCCGTATTTGTATTAGTTACCATTTCATCAAGACTGTTTACTATATACTCTTCAATTTTTTTAAATGACAAACCAATCTCAAAGATCCTATTATCTGGTAATTTGATATAAGAATAAAGCCTCAATTGGCCGGTTCTTACTTCATCATCAATAGAATCTAAAAGCATTTCTCCATGTGAAAGTTGTTCTAATCTATCCCAGAAATCTGGGAATTTTGATAGGTCTAATCCCATATCATTGGTATAACTTGTCTTTGTTATGACTCCATCCTGATTGATAATATAATAATGAACTTCATCTAAATCTGGACCAACAGTTTCTCTTTGAAAAAACGCCTCTTTCATATCAGCCTGGATTGTATTTAAATCAGGACTATTATCATTTTCATAAATTGAGTAAACCTTTTCTAATTGTTTTTCAGCAGTTAAATGATATGATTCTTCTAAGTAATGAATCTTATTATTTAAATCTACAAAATAATGGTTAATATCATTTTCTACATCCTTTACTTCTCTCTCATAAATAAAAAAGTGGAAAATATAAAAAGCACCAAATGATATTGTTATAAATACTATAAATAATATAATAGAAAATTTAATAAACCTCTTATTGACTATCTCTGATAATGAATTTTTCTCCATCATTTTTTCCTCCAACGTTGACCAGTATTTAGTTCTTAAATCTATTTTTTACATTTTTACTTAACTTTATTTTCCATTCGTAAACTTCGACCTTTATTATTATACATGTTTTGATCTGCTTTATTTAATCCTACAAATAGATCTTTTTTCTTATTATCTTCCACATGATAACCAAGTGATATTTTAAGTGGTATCTCTAAATTTTCTTTTCGGCTTAATTTTCTACATTTATTTTTGATTCTTTCACAGATTTTTTTGGCTATTTGAAGATTTGCTTTTTCTAATAAAATAGCAAACTCATCTCCCCCAAACCGGGCTAATGTATCTTCTTCTCTTATCACACTTTTCAATATTTCAGCCATGTTTTTAATATAGCTATCTCCTTGCTGGTGACCATAGGTATCATTGACTAACTTCAAACCATCCAAATCTCCTATGATAATTGCTATCGGATAGCGGTCAGATTTATTAAGCCTCTCCATTTGTATTTCAAAATATCTACGATTATAAAGATCAGTCATTTGATCATGGTATGAATAATATTTAATTTCTTTTCTTTTTTTAATTTTTTCAGTTATATCCCGAACAAATGCAAAATATATAGGTTCCTCTAAATGAGACAAATAAGTTGCACTGATTTCGACATAAATTATATTATCATTTTTATCCATTATTTTTGTCTCAAATCTCTCAGACTGATTATTTTTTATTTTATCTAAATATAGTTCAATCATAGCTCGTGGTCTTGTTGTATCAAAAATAGAAATATGTTTATTCATAAGCTCCTCATTAGTATAACCAGTCATTTTCTGAAAGGCATCATTGATTTCTAATATTTCACCACATTCATTTAACATGATAAAACCATCCATAGTGGTTTTTATTATACTTTCTAAATATCTTTTTTGTTCATTTAATTCTTTTTCTCTTGCCTTTTGTTCGGTGATTTCTTCATTAGAAATTACTGCCGAATAATTTTCGCGACCCGAAAATGGAGTTACTTTCATTTTATACCAGTGTTTATTGTCTTGATAATGGCAGGGATATTCTAAAGAAAAAGAAGTTTTTCTTCCCTCTAAGATTTCCTTAATACCCTCAAGAGCTGCATTTTCTTTGTCTAAACAACGAACATCTCCTTTTTTAAATACTTTAAGATAATTCATACCCAAGCCATTTTCTTGATAATGGAGATCAGTTTGATTGATATAATCATCCCAGGCTTGATTGGTATATTTTATAATGCCATTTTCATCTAAAACTACAATATTTGAAGATAATGAATCTAATATGGTCTGAGTTAACTCTATTTGATTTTTCAGTTTATTTTCAGCCTTTTTTCGCTCTTTAATATCTCTAATTGTACTTAAGACCATTTTCTTATTATTAAAACTAATAATTTTAGAATTGATTTCTACTGGAATTTTTTCATTTGATTTATTTACATATAATGTCTCATAGGTTAATTCACCTTTTTTTAATAAAAGATCCAAATTAAAAATATTATTTGAATACTTTTTTAAAGAATCAGCTTGTAGATTTAGAGGCGACATCTTTTTAAGCTCTTCTCTACTGTATTCTAATAAATCTAAAGCTTGTGTATTTAATTTTGTAATCTGACCCATTTTGATTTTATTATTTTCATATTCCAAATCATTTATAATTACAGAATCATTGATTAAGTTAAGCAAACTATCATATTTATCTTTAATAGCACTGATTTCATTTACACTTAAATTTATTATATCAGGCAAACATACATATTTTAGCTGATCTTCAATAACATTCTTTAATTCTACCAGTAATTTTTTATCATTATTGTTAAATTGTTTCTGCTGATCATCAAAAACACATATTGTACCAAAAATACTTCCATCAGGTTTAAAAATTGGGAAACCTAAATAACTAGTTAATTGAGTAGGCATATCATCATTATTCAACCATTTTATATTCAACTCATTAACAGATTCAAAAGAATCTTGCCTTTTGATAACTTTTTCACAATAACTGCCTGCTAGTGGATATAGATTCCCTTCCTTAAAAGGATTATCATTATTAATACTGGTTTTTAGTATTTCCAGATATTTATCATCTTTTTTTGTAATTAGAACCGCTTTTATATCTAATAATTCAGCAATTAAATTAACAAAGTTCTGCCAATTCTCTTTGATGAAAGGTGGTATTTCAATTTCTTTTTGATACTCTAGTTCATCTATTTCCATTTTTACACCTACTTTTTATTACTGAGATAAATTGTATATCATTTATTTAATTTCTTTCTATTTCAATATTAGTGTTCATTATTTTATAACGTAACTAACTACATATATATTAAGTGGTTATAATTTCAATTAGCTTAGATTAAATCACTTATCCTTTAAAATAGTAGTCTATAACTACATATCCATATTATTAATATTAAAACAAAAATATTTTGGGGTTTTACCTACCTAAAGGTAAAACCCCATCAATCTAATAATATAAATTTTTATCAAAAATTTGATCAATATTTCTTAATCTTAATTTCAAATCCTTAAATATTTTATTAATTGCCTTAATGATTACTCCAAAATAGGGCAAGTATCTATAGTTGGCATTATTTATTCAGGCTACTAAAGAATCCAGACCAATAACTTGCATGTCCTACAGCAATTAATGACCAGATAAGATTTGTAGTGGGTACCCACAAGGCGTGCACTCCATAAGTTATTACTGTACCAATAATAATACTTATAATTCCGGCTTGAAAAGACTTCATTTGTTTAAAATATCGGGATAAGAGAAATCCAATTACTAATATGATTACCCAGTTAATAAATAGTACATTCATCTAAATCCCTCCAGATTATTATTTTGTGTTTTTACTTACCCTATTATTTGATTACCATTTATTTCTTTTAATTATATAAAATAAAAAATGATATAGATGTTAAGTTATTAACCATATTATAATTCAATCATTAATTTATAACAAAATAAAAACAGATCCACTTCTAATTAAAAAGTGAATCTGTTTTTTGTTAATTATGCCATTTCTAATTCTTCTATTGTAGCATCCATGGTATTCTTTTTGACGGATTCAATTCCATTGAGACAGCTTTTTTTGGTTTTATAAGACTGACCGGTTGCGATTATCTGTCCATTTGAAGCCTTTAACCTAAACCTATACTCACCTGACTTATCCTGATAAACTTCAAATTTACCCGGCATTTTTCAAGCCTCCCTTTTGCTTTTCTATACTTAATTATACTATAATTTAAGGTTATAATACACTAGAAAAAATCATTTCTATCAAAATGTGTTAGCTGTTATTTAATATATTAATAACTTCTTTATTATCATTTAATTCAGCTGCCCTTAAGGGAGTATGTCCTTTACTGTTTTTAATATCGGTTTTCGCACCATGTTCTATAAGTTCTTTTACTATTTTGGGATATCCTTCGTTAGCAGCTTTAAATAAAGCTGTTTCATTAGTATAATCACTACTTTCAATTTTTGCTCCATTTTCAATTAACATTTTAACCGCTTGCAAATTACCTTTCATTGAAGCTGCAATTAAAGGAGTTACTCCATTTTTATCTTTGCTATTTATATTTGCTTCAGTTTCTAATAAAATTTTCATGATTTGATTGTGACCTTCAAAGGTAGCATAAATCAAAGGTGTAACCTGTTGTTTGTTCTTAACATTAACATCAGCACCTTGATCTATTAATAACTGTACAACTTTTTTATGGCCTTTGACTACTGCAACCATCAAAGCCGTTAAACCATCTCTCGATTTTTGATCAATGCTGGCACCATTTTGAATTAACAGTTCTGCCACCTCATAATTACCCATTGCAGATGCAAACATCAATGGTGTATTCTCATAATTAATAGTTGTTGCATTTAAATTTGCATCATTATTAATTAAATACTTAGCAATCTTAGGATGCCCTAATTCAGCTGCATATGTCAAAGCAGTCTTACCTTTATTATCCTGATAATTGACATCTACCCCAGAATTAACTAAACTCTTTAACTCTTTGAGATCATTATTGTTTACAGCTTTGATTAATTTATCATTAGCAGAAACTACTGTGGAAAAAGAAATAATAAAGACCAAAAATAAAATGAAAATAGTTTTCTTTTTCATTTTCTATTCCCCCATTTTAAATGTTTAATAATTGTGATATACATTTTAATATTTAATTCTTGATTCCATTATAATTTGTTAAAGAAAGTCGAAGTAATTCCTCCCGGTAATAATTCCTACAAATGTCTGATAGTTATTGATCAGAAGTAATTTTTATAATACTATGTCCTAGCACGAATATAAGCAGAATATATATATTTATGTATGTTGAACCCTGAGACCCAATCTTCAACAATTTCATCACTATTTGACTTTCTTTCAATCTCAATATCTTTAAAACCTAGTGAGTTTAATATATTAATGACTTCATCTTTTTTTATGGACCCAGTTACACAACTGCTATAATTATCCAATTGTGATAATATTTCATTAGGAAACTCTTTTTCTTTTAATATATCAGATATTGCTAACCTACCATTTTCTTTTAAAACTCTTTTGGCTTCTTTAAATACTTGTTCTTTATTTGGAGAAAGATTAATAACACAGTTAGATATTATTACATCAATCGTATTATCTTCTAAAGGAAGGTTTTCTATTTCACCTAATAAGAATTCTACATTTTTAATATTATTTTTTTCTGCATTATTTTTTGCTTTTTTAATCATCTCTTCGGTCATATCAACCCCATATACTTTCCCAGATGAACCTACTTTGCGGGAAGCCAAAAATACATCAAAACCAGCTCCACAGCCTAAATCTAAAACCACTTCTCCTTTTTTTAGATTAGCGATAGAACCTGGATTACCGCAACCTAAGCCATAATTAGCTTCTTTAAAAATAGAATTAATTTCTTCTTTGCTATAATCCATCTTTTCCACAATATCATTATTATCATTTCCACAACAAGATGAACTATTACAGCAACTATCTTCCTTTTTAACAACTTTCGAATAATTTTCTTTCACTAAATCTTTTAATTCTTTTTCGGATTTATCCATTATTTTTACCCCCAAATATATAAATTATTAAAATCTAATATTTCACCTCACTACTTTTTGGGAAACCAATGTGTAGTTCTATTTGCAATAGCAACTAGACCTAGCATTACCGGGACTTCAACTAAGACACCAACAACTGTAGCCAAAGCAGCACCGGAACTAATTCCAAACACTGAAATAGCAGTTGCAACTGCTAATTCAAAAAAGTTGCTGGCACCAATCATCGCTGCAGGAGCAGCTACTGAATGTTCAACTTTCCAAAACTTAGCCCAAGCATAGGCAATTGTAAAAATAAAAAATGTTTGGATAATTAATGGAATTGCTATTAAACCAATGTGGAATGGGTTATTTAAAATTACATCCCCTTGAAAAGAAAATAAAATGATTAATGTTAATAATAGCCCTATTATAGTAACATTATCTAATTTCTTTAAAAAAACATTTTCTAGCCATTCTTTACCCTTATTTTTTATTATATATTTTCTAGAAAGATATCCAGCAGCTAAGGGAACTACCACATATAAAATAACTGATAATAAAACAGTATTCCAGGGAACAGAAAGTTCACTTAAGCCTAATAAAAACATGACTAAAGGAGCATATGCAAAAACTAAGACAATATCATTAATCGAGACCTGTATTAATGTATAAGCAGGATCTCCATCTGTCAGATAGCTCCATACAAATACCATAGCTGTACAAGGAGCAGAACCCAATAATATAGCACCCGCTATGTACTGTTGGCTTAAAGCATCAGATATAAAAGGAGCAAAAAATACTTCAAGAAATAACCAGGCAAAAAACAACATTGTAAATGGTTTTATAATCCAGTTTGTAACTAATGTTATTGTTAAACCTTTAGGCCTTTTCCCGGCTTCTTTTATACTGCTAAAATCAATCTCTACCATCATAGGATAAATCATAAACCAAATAAGAATTGCTACAGGAATAGAAACCTGGGCATACTCCCATTGATTTAAAGTATTAGGAAATGCCGGCCAAAGTCTCCCCAGTAATACTCCACCAATAATACAAAGACCAACCCAAACCGACAGATATTTTTCAAAAAAACTGATTTTTTTAGTTTCCTCTTTTTGCTTTTTGTCTACATTTAATTCTTCAGTCAATTTTAATCAACCTCCATTTTTTTATTTTTTAGTCTAAATCTTGGCAGGACAGTCCACTATTTTGATATTCTAATAATTTTTGATTATCCTTTTTACAAATTAATAGATCTTCTAATTCATGATCTATAATGTCATTCAAGAAATTATATTCCTTTAATATTTGAGGATTAATTTGATAATAGATCCACTGGGCTTTTCTTTTTCCATATATTAAATTAGCTTGTTTTAATTTGTTTAAATGTCTGGAAGCATTGGACTGATTGATATCCATTATATGTTGTAACTCACATACACATAAATCCTGTTCTTTAATTAAATTTAAGATCCTTAACCGATTTTCATGTGATAATGCTTTTAAGATTGTAATTAAATCCATATGAACACCTCTCTTTTACTTATATGATTATATTCGATTTTAATCATATTATACTGATAAAAAAACTATAAGTCAATACTGATAATGTCTTTTAACAAAAAATTAACTTAAAATAAAAAAGCAGAACAAGAGTATCAAAAAATACAAACCCTCTGCTCTGCTTATATATATCAAATGATTTCTATTAAAATGTAAATTTAACTTTACTGTAATAAAAACTTATTTACTCTGTTGCAATCTTTATAAAGGCAACAGTTAGATTTGAACAGGGGCAACTTTGCATGACAGAACTTTTCATTAAACCATTTCCTATACCTCTGAGAAAATTAATATTAAAGTAAAGCTTCCTCAGCTGAGATAAAATCCGTTATTTTCTCTGCAATGAACTCAGGCTCATCCAAATGAATATAATGATCGGCATTTAAAATGAAGCTCTTATCTGCGTAGTTTTTTAAGGTATCAATCCAGATATCTTCCTCTTTTCCTGAGATGAAGGTATAGAATGGAACTGATGGTTTGGGTCCATCCAAAACAAGTTGATTGTTATCCTCTAAGATTTGATATTCATCCCACATGTTCTGAGTCATTACTCTTCTCATAAATATTGTACGGACAGCATCGATTTCATCGCCCTTTAAATGACCTTTTTGCACAACCGGTAGGTTGTTTTTACAAACATTTTTTTGCTGACGCATCATACCGGTTCTTGCCAGAAAGGTAATCATGGGAGAAAGTGGGTTTTCCTTTGCTACATCTTGCTCATAATAATCTGGGACCAAAGGATCTAAGCCCACTATCATTTCTACTTCTTCTGGGTACTGCTGAGCCCAGTAGATGGCCTCAAGGCCGGCCAGGGAATGGGGAATCAAAGTGTACGGACCTTCCTCTCCAATCACTTCTAAAGCTTTACGGCTTTCCGACAGAACAACCTCTAGGCTCCTATCACTTGCAGTAATATCACTCCATCCATAACCTGCCCGTTCGATTACCACAATCTTATTTTCTCCAGACAACTTTTCATAGAGGGGTTTGAAATCATAAAACGGTGAACTAGTGCCCAGGCCAGACAGAAAGACTAGCGTATTTTCGCCCTCACCTTCGGTATATATATGGATCTGTCCCCCCTCTACATCAACCAACTTACCCGGAGCTGGATAAAGTTCTTTCTCTTCCGCTATCAGATCTCTATGTTCAAAATAGCTGCTCAAAATCACAAACCCCACCATTACTATCAATAGAACTGGAATGATAATTAATAATCTCTTAAAAAATTTATTCATTTTTATCTTCTCCTTTCAAGCTACCTTTATATGTTATTTTTAAATCACTAAAAACAGAATAACACAGGGTAGGATGAAAGAAAATAGATTTTAGCTAAGACGTAAAATAAAGGGATTAAGTTGCATTATATTATACTTAATATGCAGTCAGGACTATAGACTTTTTATCTTTTCATCGCTGTTTGTTTAATATTTCTTTCTTTTCCTTTAAACTTTGATTGATGTTATTATAATATTGGTCTTCAAAATATGAAATTAAGAATGCTAATAACTGAGTGATTAAAATTATTGATATTACCGCACTCCAGCCGTAAGCATTGTGAGTCCCAAGTATCATTAAAAGAACAAATACAGAGATACCATTTCCTAACATTGAGGCAAGATAAGATTTAATAGTTGAATATCCTTTATAGCGAGCCCAGGCGTAACAAACCGCACTGGTTGTCCCTATAACTGCCCCAAAAACGAAATAGATGATACTAGAGCTTAAAAGATCACTACTCCTATTTAAAAATAAATGCTCAAATAATGCTACTGCCACTCCAATCATTCCAGACGGTATTAAATTTATAATATATCCTTTAATTTTATCCATCATTACCTCCTCACAACCCCAGAAATTCCTTGAAGTCACCAGCGTAACTACGAGAAACCTCAACCTCTTTATTATTGTTCAACTTAAGTAGCAATCTCCCATTGAACCAGGGCACAATTTCATTTATATGTAATATATTAACTATATTTGACTTGTTAATTCTGATAAAACCATCTCCTGCCAGCATATCTTCCAACTCATAAAGTTTCTCCTTAATCCGATAGTCCCTTTTCAAACTGGTTCTGGCATAAATTTCGCCAGCTTCTGTTTCAAGTAGGATAATATCCTTATAATTAACCAACTCATAATTATCTCCTATCTGTCCCAGAAGATGATCTGGAAGCGATGCAATATTTTTATCATCACTTGGATCATCTATAAATATATTGTTCAAGAATTTGATCAACTGATCCATTTCCTCTGAATTAAACACGACACTGATACCTTTATCTGGCAGGTTATGACCCCTTTCGACCAAGGTAAGATCAGCATCATCTGATATGATAAAGTCTTTAGCTACTAAGACTTCCTGCAATAGAAGCTCAAAACTATTAGAACATGAAAGTTTTATCTTCATCTAATTACCTCCAACCACAAAAAATTCTATCCTTTCAATATATTTTCAAGATATCTAAGTAAAGACCTCTATTGAATAGTAATTTAAACATTCTTTCCCTACTCACTATTTTGTTCTTTATAATATACTATTTCTTCAAATAGAAATATCCTTAATGTATTAAATTTCTTTTTTTATAAAAAATAAGTCATCGAAAGTTACTATCTAATTAATATAAACATATTTTAATAAAAGAAATTATTTCGGCTGTTTAGAATTCTTTATTATATTAACTAAAAATATAGTTTTATATTATATGAGAGTTTATCTTTCATTAAATCTGTTATGTTCAGGATTAAATTCACCTAATCTCTTCTAAAACTAAAATATTCTTTTAAATTAGACTCTCAAAA
>CAZXRH010000010.1:0-28804 GCA_964642575.1 uncultured Halanaerobiales bacterium | reverse complement strand
AAATCACTGGAATTTTAAAAGAGAGTACTAATATAGAAAGTGATTTTGATAAAGTTATTGACTGTAGTGACAAGGTTGCTTTACCTGGATTAATAAATACTCATACCCATAGTTCAATGTCACTACTGCGTGGTTATGCTGATGATTACCGCTTAGATAAATGGTTGAATGATAAGATTTGGCCAGCTGAAGCAAAACTAACTAGTGAAGATATATACTGGGGTGCGATGCTGGCTGTTGTAGAGATGATAAAAACAGGGACGACTGTATTTAATGATATGTATTTTAAAATGGATGAAGTGGCAGAAGTTGTACAAAAAACAGGAATTAGGGGAGTTTTAAGTGAAGGACTAATAGAACAGAACGATGGGATAGAAGGTTTAGAAAACTCTGTTGATTTTGCTCTACGCTGGCAGGGAAAGGCAGAGGGGAGAATTAAAACCTGTCTTGGTCCTCATTCACCTTATACCTGTAGTGCAGATTATTTAGAAAAGATAAAAGATAAAGCCTTAAAAAATGATCTTTTAATTCATATTCATATTAGTGAAACTGCTGATGAAACAGAATTTATGAAAGATAAATATGGTTTAACAACCGTTGAATTATTTGATCAGATCGATTTATTTGAAGCTAAGGTTATAGCACCTCATTGTGTTCATTTAAATGATAATGATATTAATATATTAGCACGAAAAGATGTTGGGATAGCCTATAATCCGGCCAGTAATATGAAATTAAGCAGTGGAATTGCTCCTATAAGTAAGTTTTTAGATAAAGGAATTAATGTTTCCTATGGTACAGATGGGGCTGCTAGCAACAATAATCTTGATTTAATTGAAGAAGCCCGTCTTGGATCTTATCTACAGAAAGTATCTACAAACAATCCAACTGTACTTCCTATTGAAGAGACTCTTGAAATGTTAACAATCAATGGAGCGCAAACTTTAGGAATAAATAATTTAGGTAAGTTAGAGGAAGGTTATTTAGCTGATATTATCTTAATTGATATAAAAGATATTCCACATCAGTATCCATCATATAACTATCTATCTAATATACTTTATGCGGGTAATGGTCGTGATGTGGATACTGTAATTGTAAACGGTGAATTGATAATGGAAGATAGAGTTTTAACTAAAATCGATGAAAAAGAAGTCTATAATAAGACAGAAAACTTAACACAGAAATATCGTTAATATACTAGAAGGGAGTGGCTTTAAGTGAAAAGGAGTTTTAGATATTTATTTTCAATAATATTTGTGGCCTTTATTGTTTTTATGATCGCAATATTTGCCGGGGCCAACTTTTTTACCGAATGGGCCTGGTTTAACCAACTTGGTTACCTAAAGGCATTTTTACTCATGTTTTTTTCTAACTTCGGTTTAAGAGTTTTAATTGGCCTGATTTTTGCTGTATTTGTCTTTATCAATCTTTCCTTTACTAAAAAGCTGTTTTATAAGTATTTTGAAAAAGAAGAGGTTGACAGCGAAAATGTAGAAACATTATTTAAAGATGAAAGCCAGGGTTTTTTAAACTGGTTAAGCAAGAGTAAGTTAAACTGGTTATATATTATCATCAGTTTGATTTTAGGATTCTTATTCAGTTCAGTTAGTTCAGAACTTTGGAAAATTGTATTAAAGTTTTTCAATCAGACCCCGTTTGGAACCACAGACCCGATTTTTGGAAGAGACATTGCTTTTTATGTATTCAGCCTTCCATTTTATAGTTTTATTAAAGAAATGGCAATGGTGCTGATTGTACTGACCATTATTGTAGTAGGTGTAATTTACTTTATAGCTTCAGGTGTAAGTTCCTTTTCTGAAGTTAAAGTCAAATTATCAAACCGGGCAAAAAGTCATATTACAGTCTTACTTTCTGTTTTCTTACTCTTAAAAGCCTGGGATTATCGTTTGGCAATGTATGAGTTACTGTATTCTTCGCGTGGAGTAGCATTTGGTGCTAGTTATACGGATGTCAATGCAAATCTCTTAGGACTTAGAATACTATTTGTAATTGCTATAGCTGTGGCAATTGGACTTTTGGTTAGCCTATTTAGGAAAAACTATAAATTGTTAGCCTGGGGACTGGGAATTTGGTTAGTTACTTCCTTTATTTTCGGTAGTGTTTACCCCGGCTTTGTACAAAGATTTCAGGTTGAACCAAATGAGATTGCCCGTGAGAGACAGTATATAAACTACAATATTGAAAAGACATTAGAAGCCTATGATTTAAATGATATTAAAACCACTGATTTTAAGGTTGAAAATGGTTTAACACAGCAAGAATTGCAGGAAAATGATGAAATAATAAAAAATATTAGACTCTGGGACCATAGACCGTTATTAACAACCTATAATCAGATTCAAACTTTAAGACAGTATTATGATTTCCAAAACATTGATGTTGATAGATATACTATAGACGGGGAGTACCGTCAGGTAATGTTAGGTGCGAGAGAAATGAATCAAGACTTATTACCCGGACAGGCTCAAACCTGGATCAACAGAAAACTAAAATATACCCATGGTTATGGGGTATCCATGAGTCCAGTTAATATGGTTACAGACCAGGGTTTACCTGAATTTTTCATGAAAGATATTCCTACACAAGTTGATGTAGATATAGATCTTGATAATGCTGCCATTTATTATGGTGAAAAAACAGATGAATATGTAATTGCTAACACGGACTCTACAGAATTCCATTATCCTAAAGGTGATGAAAATGTATTCATAAATTATGATGGTACCGGTGGAGTTCCAATGGGTAATTTCATTAAAAAATCTATTTTTGCACTTAGGTTTAGCAACCTTAAGTTCCTTTTAAATGATGATATTAATTTTGACAGTAAAATAATGTATCATAGAAATATTAAAGAAAGGGTTAGACGTGTAGCTCCTTTCTTACAATATGATAGTGATCCATATCTGGTTGTTACACAGGGTAGATTATTTTGGATTCAGGATGCTTATACAACAACTGACCAGTATCCTTATTCAGAACCAGTTAGAGGTGTAGGTAACTATATCAGAAATTCTGTGAAAATTGTTATAGATGCCTATAATGGTGATATGGACTTCTATGTAGTTGATGATGAAGATCCCATTGCAAAAACCTATCAAAAGATATTCCCTGAAATATTTGTAGATGGAGATGAGATGCCGGAAGATATCAGAAACCATATAAGATATCCTAAAGATCTCTTTAGAATTCAGGCTCAACTATACAGCACTTACCATATGAGAGATCCTGTCGTATTCTATAACAAAGAGGATCTCTGGAATATTCCGAATGAAAATTATGCTGGTAGCAGTATAAAGATGGAACCATACTATATTACCAGTAAATTACCTGGTAATAGTGATTTAGAGTTTATCTTAATGCTACCCTTTACACCGGCCAATAGAAATAACATGATCTCCTGGATTGCTGGACGTTCAGATGGCGAAAATTATGGAGAATTGGTAGAATATCAATTCCCCAAAGATACTCTAGTTTTCGGACCCAGTCAGATCGAGTCCAGAATTGACCAGGATGCAGAGATTTCACAACAACTATCACTTTGGAGTCAAAGAGGTTCAAGAGTTATTAGAGGTAATCTAATTGTTTATCCAATTGAAAACTCTATTCTCTATGTTGAACCAATTTATTTACAGGCTGAAGCGAGTGAAATTCCTGAAATGAAAAGAGTTGTAGTCAGTTATGCTGGCCAAATTGAGATGGATGTAACCTTAGAAGGAGCTTTAGCTAAAATATTCGGCCAGGCACAAGAAGAAGATACAGCTGAGGAAGTACCTGCCGGTGAACAACCTGTATTACCAGAAGATATGCAGGGGCTAGCTTCACGTGCTTATCAGCTATTCCAAGAAGCGCAAGAGGCTCAACGTCAGGGTAACTGGCAACAGTATGGAGAAAAATTAGAAGAGTTAAATGAAGTGCTAAATCAACTTAATACTCTAAATCAAGAAGCAAGTCAAGAGACTACAGAGTAATGTTGAAAGGAATAATATATGATAAAGACAAGCAAATTTAATGAATATAAAACAGAAAATGATATAGATGTCTATATAAATAATACTGATAAATTTAAGACGAACTATATCCACCTTGATATAGTTCGGCCTTTATCAGATGAAAATGAAGTCTCTAAAAATGCCCTAATACCATATATTCTATACCGAGGGTCAAAGAAATATCCTACAAATCAAGATATTTCTCACAGACTGGATGAACTTTATGGTGCTGATTTAAATGTATCAGTGGCCCGCCGGGGTGAAAATCAACTACTCAGATTTTCCATTGAGGTAATAAATGATAGATATGTCGATTATAAGGAGAGCCTTATAAAAAAAGCAGTTGATTTTCTCTATGAAATAGTTTTTAATCCTTTACTGGATGAAAAAGATTTTCATCAAGAATATATAAATAAAGGGCGTACCTTTTTAAAAGAAAAAATATTGTCATTAAAAAATGATAAGAATAGTTATGTAATAGAGAGATGTTACCAGGAAATGTGTAGAGGGGAAGATTTTTCCCTCTACACCCTGGGAACTATTGATGGTTTACAGACCAGTAGACAGGATAATTTATATAATTATTTTCAAGATGTTTTAAAAGAAAGCCCAATTGAAATGTTTATTATCGGTGATGTAGGAGAAGCTGACCAATTATATAAATATATCAATCAAAAGTTTGAAATGGAAAGGGATAAAAAGTTACCTTTAAACAATACATTTATTAAAACAGAAGATTTTGAAGAAAAAGAGCTTGAAGAAGAGGATGAGATAACACAATCCAGACTATGTGCTGGAATGAGAATTCCTATAACTAGAAGTCATCCGCTCTATTTTGCTCTTATTGTTTATAATGGGATCTTAGGTGGATTTAGTCATTCTAAACTTTTTACTACAATCCGTGAAGATAGGGGTTTAGCCTATTATATTAATACCAGATTGGAATCAACCAAAGGACTTATATTAATTAATGCCGGTATTGATGTGGTGGATTATCCTATTGTAAAGGAGATTATTGAAGATAAGCTTGAAGAAATAAAAGAGGGTAAGATTGATCAGAAAAATATTGAATGGACTAAAAAGAAATTAATCAACAGATATAAAACATTAAGTGATAATAACCACAGTATTGTAGATGCATTTTTATTGGGATTAATTAATGGTAAAAAGGACTCATTAAATTATGTAATTAATTCAATTAAACAGGTTAAAAAAGAAGATATTATTAAAGTAGCTAAAAAAGTCAACCTTACAACCCATTTCTTACTCAAACCAGGAAGTGCTTAGATATGAAATATAAACAATTTAGTAATATTAATGAAGAATATTATGAAAAAAAATTAAAATCAGGACTAAAAGTTGTTTTTATTCCCCGCGAGAAGTTTAATAAAAAACATGCAATATTATCAGTAGATGTAGGATCTGTGGACTTAAAAATTAAAGATCATAATAATAATATAAGTGAATACCCCAAAGGAATAGCCCATTTTATGGAGCATATTCTTTTTGAAAATAGGGAAGGTAGTATTATTGATAAATTTTCCCAGATTGGAAGTAGTGTTAATGCCTATACCGGTTTTAATAATACTAACTATTATTTTAATACCACAAGTAATTTCTTTTCAGCCTTGTCATATCTATTTGGATTTGTTTTAAATCCCCATTTTGAAGAAAAACGTATCGAACATGAAAAAAGTGTGATCAACCAAGAAATAAATATGTATCAGGACAGTCCCAGTTGGCAATCTTTTTACCAACTGCTGCAGTCTTTATATTTTGAGTATCCCATTAAATATAATATTGCAGGAACTCAAAGAAGTATCAAGAAAATTAATAAAAAGACCTTAAAGGACTTTTTTGAAAAATTCTATAATTTAAATAATATGACATTAATTGTAATCGGGGGAGTAAATCCAGATAAATTATTTGATTGGTTAGAAAAAAATATGGATGATCAACCAAGCAATAATATTCCTTTTGAAAAGATATATCCGGAAGAACCGAATGGTATCAGATTAAAGGAAGAAGATATTGCGATGAGTATTTCTCGTCCGATTATTAGTCTGGGTTTTAAAGAAAACCGTTGTTGGCAGGACAAAGAAAAAATTATTAAACAGGATATGATTAGTAATATGATTCTTGAAATGATCTTTGGTAAGAGCAATGACCATTACCATGATCTTTATAATAAAGATTTAATTGATGAAAATTTTTCCTTTAATTATATGAGAGAAAAAAATACTGGGTTTGCTAAAGTATATGCGGAAACTAAAGAAATCAATAAAACTGTATCAGGTATTATAGATATTATTAATAATTGGGAGAAGGAAATTAACAGTGAGGATTTTGAAGTAGTTAAGCATAAATATATTGGCCGATATTTTAGGTCACTTAATTCATTTGAAACACTTTCTTCTCAAATTATTAAATACCTTAACTTAGAACAAAATTATTTGGATATAATAAAAATGATAAAGGGGATTAAATTAGAAGAAGTAATAGATCAGTATCAAAATCTTTTACAAAACAAAGAACATGTGAAAATAATCATTAAAAAAGTTAAAAAGTAATTAATGAAGTAATGCTTGAAAACTTTTATAATTGGTGTTATAATCATTGAAAATAATATATGGAAGGGGTGATAATTGAGTACTAAAGTAGTTGAGTATATTTTACTTTCATTATTATTGTTTTTAAGAAGAGAATATTGACAAAAGTGAGTATCAAAATGTTAAGAGTAGAAAGGAGTAGATAGTAGATATGGAAAGAGATCGATGGAGTAATCGAGCAGCTTTTGTACTCGCAGCGATAGGTTCGGCAGCTGGTTTAGGTAATGCTTGGCGATTTCCCTATATGGCTTATTCTAATGGGGGTGGCGCATTCCTAATTCCTTACTTTGTAGCTTTATTAACTGCTGGTATACCTCTAATCGTATTAGAGTTTGCTATGGGTCAGAGTACCCAAAGAGGTGCACCAGGTGCACTTGCTAAAGCCGGAAGAAAGTTTGAAGGTTTTGGCTGGTGGGCAGTCTTATCAGGTACCATAATTACTAGTTATTATGCAGGTGTTATGGCCTGGGCCTGGGACTATTTAGCCGGTTCCTTTACTTTAGGATGGGCTGAAAATGCAAGTGACTATTTTTATAATGAAGTATTACAAATCACTTCTGGTCCTGGTGTATTAGGTGGTTTTTCAGTTCCTGTTTTAATTGGACTTGTAATCACCTGGGTTGTAATTTATCTGATACTTAGAAAAGGTGCAGAAAGTGTTGGTAAAGTAGTCTTGATCACAGTTCCCTTGCCCGTTTTATTAATGATTATCTTAATGCTTAGGGCAATTACATTACCAGGTGCTATGGAAGGAATTAATTACTTCTTAGAACCTAATTTCGCAATGTTAACGAATATGAGTGTATGGATTGATGCTTATTCTCAGGTATTCTTTACTCTTAGTTTAGGTTTTGGTATTATGATTGCCTATGCTAGTTATATGCCTGAAGATTCTGATATAATTAATAATGCTCTTATAACTGTATTTGCAAACTCTGGGATTAGTTTTCTAGCAGGTATCGCAGTTTTTGGTACCCTAGGTTATATGGCTCAAACTCAAGGTGTACCTATTTCTGAAGTGGCTACAGCCGGTGTAGGATTAGCATTTGTGGTCTATCCTAATGCGATTTCACTCTTGCCGGGTGGTTCGTTCGTAGTCGGATTCTTCGGATTTGTGTTCTTTGCAATGTTACTTTCTTTAGGTATTGACTCTGCCTTCTCAATTGTTGAGGCTGGCGTAGCAGCCCTTAAAGATAAATGGGGCGGTACCAAAAGAAAGGTTACCTTGTTTTATAGTATATTCTTATTTGTGGTCGGTTTATTATTTGCGACTAAAGGTGGACTATACTGGCTAGACATTGTTGACCATTATGTTAATACTTATGGACTTGTAGTTGCTGGTTTGGCTGAATCACTTATTATTGGTTGGGCATATAAACCGAATGAGTTACGGAGTTACTTTAACTCAGTGTCTGAATATCAGTTCGGCAGCTGGTGGAATGTAATGATTAAATATGTTACTCCAATTATGCTGACCGTTTTATTGATCAATGAATTGATGGCTGATATTGGTACTCAATATGGTGGATATGCACTTAGATATCAAATTTACGGCGGCTGGGTTGGAGTAATTGGACTCTTAATCGTTGCTTCATTTGTCCTATCACGCCAAAGAGGTTTAGATGACGTAGAAGTCTAAAAAGTATTAAGAAGGGAGTAATTATATGAGTGGATCAGCAGTTGTAATGTTAATATTTGCTTGTGTAGTTCTGTATGGAGGACTTTTTGTTACTTTAAGAAAGGCAATTAAGTCCCGAAAAAAAGAAGACTAATTTATTATTAAATATAAGGGGCCGAGATATCGGCCCCTTTTTTAAGTTATTTCAAAAAAAGAGTGATATTATGGATAAGAGTGATAAAATAAAAAGAAAATTTCAAAAAATAGGATTTGATTTAATAGGTTATACAAAACCTGAATTAGATCATGATTTAATACAAGATTTTAAAAATAGGGCTAAAGATGATGATTTACCACCTTTTGTCCATCATGATCTGGATAGTATATTAAATCCTCAAAAGCTCTATCCCTGGGCTAAATCGGTGATTGTCGTGGGAATATCCTATGCTTTTGAATCTGAGGCTGAAACAGATGGCTTTATATCCCGCTATAGCCGAGGTGATGACTACCACCAGGTGATGGAAGAGAAAATACAGGCAGGTATCAACTATTTAGAAAAGATATATGATGGATTAAAAACTGATTTTAATATTGATAGTGGACCTGTCCTAGAAAAAGTACTGGCTCAACAAGCTGGTTTGGGCTGGATTGGGAAAAACACTTTATTGGTTAATGATAAATATGGTACATATATTTTTTTAGGAGAAATTTTTATTAATAAAAGATTAGATTATAATCAAAGAACAGAAGATAAATGTAAAGATTGTCAGGCTTGTTTAGACAATTGTCCTACCAATTCTTTAGCTACCCCTTATTATTTAAATTACAGAACCTGCCGTAGTAATCTAACACAACTTAAGGGTATTCTTAATCAAAAACAGGAAAGGTTAATTGGTAACTGTATTTGGGGCTGTGATGATTGTCAAGTAGTCTGTCCCTATAATCAAAATATACCAAAGGGACTTCATAAAGAATTCGCACCAAAAATAAGAGGAGATATAGTTGAAATATTGAAATATGATAGAAAGAACTTTCCAAAAAAATGGTTAAACACTGCTTTAAGTTGGAGGGGAATGAGGGTTATACAGAGAAATGCATTAATAGCGATAAAAAATTTAGGGGTTCAAGATAAGAAGTATAAAGAAGTTTTATTAGATAAGATTAAAGCCCGTTCACCGATAATTAGATATTATGCTTACCAGGCTTATATCAGTTTGGATTACAGTCTGGAATTAATTGAAGAACAAATTAAAAAAGAAACTGAAATTGATTTAAATAAAATACTAAAGAGGAAGTGATTGAATGCCTACCGTTTATTATAATAATTCTGAATATAAAATTTCTCATAACATGAAAGTTTTAGATTTGTTATCAGAAATTGATATAGATAATAAAAAGTCCATTATTGGAGTAAAAGTAAATAATGATCTTTTTGATTTAAACTATATAATTGAAAAAGACTGTCAACTTGAATTTGTTCGAAATAACACTCCAGCCGGTAACCGTTTTTATAAGAGAAGTTTATTTATGTTGATGGCTAAGGCAGTATATGAAATTTATGGAGAAGAAATATTAAATATAGAGCATTCTTTAAGTAATGGTATTTATTGTGAACTAAGTGATAATAATGTATTAAGTAAGGCGGAATTAGAAGAGATTTCTAATAAGATGTTAAAAATAGTCAAAGAAGACCATAGCATTAATTTACATAAAATGGGTAGAGAAAAGGGACTAGAAATTTTAAGAGATCAGGGAAATGAGGAAAAGAGTAGAATCATAGAACAGAGGAAATTAGATGAAATTAAACTTTATGAACTTGATGGTTATTATAATTATTACTATTACCCGATGGTTCCTAGTACTGGTTATTTAGAAAACTTTGAACTTCATTATCATTTTCCCGGCTTTGTTTTGCTTTACCCTCCAGTTGATAAACCAGAACAGATTGAAGAATTTATTGCACAGCCTAAACTAGCTGATATCTTTTATGATTATGAAAAATTAGGTGATATTTTAGAAGTTGGTTTTGTGCCTGACCTAAATGATCATATTGAAAATAATGATTATGGTGAATTAATCCGGATTTCAGAAGGCTTACATGAGAAAAATATAGCCAATATAGCTGATGAAATTGGTTCACATAAAGAACTTAAAAGGATTATTTTAATTGCTGGTCCTTCTTCTTCAGGTAAAACAACATTTACTAAAAGATTATCTACTCAACTTAGAATAAATGGGTTAAAACCAGTAACGATTTCAACCGATGATTATTTTGTAAATAGAGATAAAACACCTTTAGATGAAGATGGGAATTTTGATTTTGAATCATTACATGCAATTAATTTAGAACTTTTTAATGACCATCTTGTGAAGTTAATGAGGGGAGAACAGGTTAGATTACCTACATTTAACTTTAAAAAAGGAATTAGAGAGGAAAGTGACAGGGTATTAAAGTTAAGTTCTGACCAGCCGATCTTGATTGAGGGTATTCATAGTTTAAACAATAAATTGACAGAATTTATTCCGGAAGACCATAAATACAAGATCTTTGTTAGTGCTTTAACTCAGTTAAATATTGATAAACAAAATAGGATACCTACTTCTGATACTCGTTTGATCAGAAGAATTGTGAGAGATAATTTATTTAGAGGCCATACTGCTGAGGATACCATAGAGATGTGGGGAAGGGTAAGAAAAGGGGAAGAAGAAAATATCTACCCCTATCAGGAAAATGCTGATATCATGTTTAATTCAGCCTTAATTTATGAACTTGCGGTCTTAAAAAACTGTGCAGTGCCTCTTTTAGAAGAGATTAAAGAAGAAAACCCATATTATTATGAAGCCAGAAGGCTTTTAGAAGTATTGGACTGTTTTAAGAATATGCCTTCTGATGATATCCCCAACATTTCTATTTTAAGAGAATTTATTGGGGGTAGTGTTTACCGAAAGTAAATTAATAAATTTTTATGAATTCATTATTAAAATAGAATTTCATCTAAAATTTCTGAAATATCATTCCAGTCATCTACCCTATAAAGTAACTCGCTATCTTCAATATCTTTATTATGATATTTATCGACTAAGATGACTGGGATCTCGTTATCAATAATTGATTTTGCATTGGACTCATTGTCTTCAAAAAACAGCTTTATATTCTTTTCAACAGCTAATTCGGCTTTTTCATCTTCATGGTATAGATAATCATATTTAACATGATTTTGTTCTAACCATTTAATGGTAAGTGGTCGAAACTCACTGTGTCTAGCAGTTATTAAATAGATAGTATGTCCTGCTGCTTTGATTTTATCGATCATTTCTTTGGCACCAGGCATTATATCAACACCTGAATAAATTTCATGTAGTTTTTGGTTTAAAAATTCTCTTAAGTCTTCTAAGGGAATGTCATAGGCTTCTGTAAAGTTGTAGACATCTTTTTTGCGAGTTATTTTATCATCAAAATAATTGTTTAAAGCTCTCAGCCAGACATTTTCTTTGCCCTTTTTTTCATGTGTGATCACTCCATCGATATCTATGCCAATATTCATATATAACTCCTCCTAAATTTCAATATACGTTAAGATTATGATATAATTTTTTTAGATACTAAAAATTATTTTAACATTAATTAACTAAGATTTCCAGAAAGGAGAGGTCTAATTGGCAAAAAATGTAGAAGAAATAATAAATTATTTTAAAGAAAAATATCCCGAACCTGAAACTGCCCTTAATTACAAAACCCCTTTTCAACTTTTAATTGCAACAATTATGTCAGCACAAACAACCGATGTTCAGGTCAATAAAGTAACAAAAGAATTATTTGAAAAATATAAAAAACCTCAGGATTTTGCAGAACTTGATACAAAAGAACTGCAAAAAGAAATTCAATCCATCGGTTTATATAAAAATAAAAGCAAGTATATTATTGAAAGTAGCAAACTTATTGTAGAAGAATTTGAGGGTGAAATTCCCAAAAACAGAAAAGATCTAACTAAACTACCCGGTGTGGGTAGAAAAACAGCTAATGTAGTGTTAGCAAATGCTTTTGATATTGAAACAATCGCAGTTGATACACATGTGTTTAGAGTTGCAAATCGCTTAGGATTAGTCGATACTGATAAACGTGATCAAGTAGAGCAGGATTTAATGGAAGTTATCCCCGAAAATTATTGGACGAAGTTTCATCACTGGTTGATATTTCACGGAAGAGAAGTTTGTAAAGCAAGAAATCCACTCTGTAAAAAATGTGAAATAAGTGCTTACTGTGATTATTATCAAAATCAAATAAAAGGAGGTTAATAAAGTGTTAAGGACTAAAAAGGTAATTTTACTTACTATTACTTTTATTATGTTATTTACTTTCTCATTACAGGCACAGAGTCTCTTAGATATGGGTATTGATGAATATAATAGTGGTAATTACAAAAAGGCAATTGATCATTTAACAAGTTATGCTGCGGAAAATGAAGATAGTTATCTACCCCATTTTTATTTAGGTTTAAGTTATACTAAATTGGACCAGTTTGATTTGGCTATTGATTCTTTTAATTATGCAAGAAAGGTAAGAGGTGATTCCTATAATCTTTTAGTAAATTTGGGACGTGCTTATTATAACAATAACGAAAAAGATAAGGCCAATGATGTATTAATAAAGGCTAAGGGATATACACCAAAAGATGAGCAGGTATATAATCTTTTGGGTTTAATCCACATGGATAAAAGAGAGTATAACGCTGCTATTGATAACTTTGAAATGGCAATTGAGCAAGAAGAAAATAACTTTTATGTATATAATAACTTAAGTCTCTGTTATATTCAGTTGGGTAACTTTAGTGAAGCCCGAAAGTATATCAATGAAGCAATTGATTTAGATCCTACTGTTCCTTATGTTTATAATAATGCAGGGATCATATATGAAAATCTACAACAATATGAAGAAGCTGCTCAAAATTATGAAAGAGCTTTAGAAATTGATCCAAACTATAAAAAGTCAGAAGTCAATCTGGAGAGAGTACAGGATAAGATGCCTGAGGAGGAATAGTATGTTAAAAGAGTTCAAAGCTGATAAAGTTTATATGGGTAGATTAGATAAAGATGATGATCTGGTCAATGAACTGACCAAAATAGTGCAGGAAAAAAATATTACTACAGGTATTGTTAAAGTTATTGGAGCAGTACAGAATGCTAAAATTGGCTTTTATAATCAAGAAACCCATGAATATGAGTATAAAACTTTTGATAGGGAAATGGAGATTGTAAGTTGCCTAGGTAATATTTCACTTCTTGACGGAGAGCCCTTTGTTCATGCACATATTGTATTGGCTGATGAAGATGGCAGTTGTTACGGTGGCCACCTAGCTGAGGGAACAACTGTGTTTGCCAGTGAATTTTATATCCAGCCCTTAAAGGGAGAAAAGTTAGAAAGAAAATTTGAGGAGAAAACTCAACTCACCCTCTGGTAAAATGAAAGGAGCAAAAAAATGAATAATATATATGTATTAGACACCAATGTTTTGCTCGATGACCCCACCGCTATTTTTGACTATGAAAAAGATGAAGTTATCATTCCTTTAGCAGTATTAGAGGAATTAGATAACCAAAAGAATAAAACATCAGATATCGGGTATAATGCCAGAGAAACATCCCGCCTTTTAGATGAACTGAGACATAAAGGGCGACTAAATGAAGGGATTGAACTTGATAATGGCAGTTCATTAAAGATTGTTATTGACAAAGAAGAACTTAAACTCCCTCCCCATCTCAGTGCAACTAAATATGATAATCGGATATTAACTACTGCAATTGATTTACAGGACTCTAATCCTGAAAAAGAAGTTGTAATGGTTTCTAATGATATCAACTTACGGCTGATTGCCAATGCATTTGATATCAAAGCTGAGGATCATAAAGGCAATGGGATCAATGGAGAAGAGCTTTATGATGGCTTTATTGAAATTAAGACAAAAGCTGAAAATATTGACGATTTTTATGAAAATGAAAAGATCAATCCGGATAAATTAGATGGAGATTTTAATGAATTATATCCTAATCAAATGGTTCAGCTTTCCACATTTGATGAAAGAGGGAAAAGTGCTTTAGGTCGTTTTGATGGACAAAACATTGTACCTTTAATCTTTGATAAAAAAGCTCCGATGGGTATCACAGCTTTAAATAGAGAACAAAAATTTGCTTTTGAACTACTTTTAAATGATGATATTCGGATAGTAACCATGTCAGGTAAAGCCGGGACCGGTAAAACACTCTTAGCCTTAGCAGCAGGTTTACAAAAAGTAACCAATGATAAGCATTATGATCGAGTATTAATTGCCAGACCTGTGGTTCCAATGGGTAAAGATATCGGATTTTTACCGGGTTCTATGGAAGAAAAGCTAGAACCCTGGATGCAACCTATATTAGACAATCTTAATTTGATTATCCATAGTAATAAAAGTTCATATTTATCAATTGATCAGCTCATTGAAAATGACTTTATTCAAATTGAAGCTTTAACCTATATTAGAGGTAGATCAATTCCAAACCAATATATAATAATTGATGAAGCTCAAAACCTATCAAAACATGAAGTGAAAACTATTTTAACAAGAGCAGGTAAGGATTCAAAAATTATTTTAACAGGAGATCCATTTCAGATCGATAATCCATATCTTAATAAAGTAAACAATGGCTTGTCTCAGGTAGCCAATAAGTTTTATAAAGAACAGATGACAGGTCATATTATGCTTTTAAAAGGTGAAAGGTCTGAAATAGCTAAAATTGCCAGTGAACTGCTTTAGATAAGGCAATATAGGTTGAATATTGACTAATTTTGTCATATTCCTTGACATTAAAAAATATATCATATACAATATTAGAAAATTAAATATCCGAAATTACCTCATCTTTGACCGGATGAGGTAGAGGCGCAAAGCTTAAGAGTAACTTTTTACCTTAAATGAACCTGTTGGTAATTAGTGAAAGGAAGTTTTGCCGAAGTCCCTAATTATTGGTTCGATAATTAGGGGTTGGGTCTGTATATAAGATATGCAGGACTGTCATTGAAATATGAACCCGTATTTCAGTGTTGAGCTATCTCATCAAAGGGAAAGAGGAGGTGGTTTCTACTGGTGCAATCAGAATTTATACCCAGCGGAAATCCCGCTGGGTTTTGTTATTTTATAGCAAAAAAATATGAATAAAAAATAATAAGATATTAAATAAAATGGAGGTTATAATATATGGAAAATTACGGTATTATATCTCTTATTCCACCACTGTTAGCTATTATTTTAGCTTGGTGGAGTAAAGAGGTAATTATTTCATTATTTTTAGGAGTGTTTTCAGGAGCTTTAATTTTATCAAACTATAATCCAATTGCAGGTTTTGCAGCAACTCTAGATAAATACATGTTAGGTTCTTTAGCTGATTCCTGGAATGCAGGTATAATCATATTCTTGCTTTCTATGGGTGGTATGATCGGTATCATAAACCGTGCTGGAGGAGTTGTGGCCATTGGTGAGTATGTCGCCCGTAAAGCCAAGTCTATAAAAAATACATTGTTAGTTACCTGGTCGATGGGTGTTTTAATCTTTTTTGATGACTATGCCAATACCTTAATTGTCGGTAACACAATGCGACCTATTACAGATAAAATGAATGTTTCACGTGAGAAACTATCTTTTGTTGTTGATTTAACAGCAGCAGCAGTTTCAAGTATTGTCCCTATCTCAACCTGGATAGCTTTTGAGGTAGGAGTAATTAAAGACGGTTTTGATAAACTTGGTATAGAAGCTAGTGCTTATACAACTTTTGTAAAAACTATTCCTTATCGTTATTATTCAATATTTGCTTTATTATTTGCACTTATTGTAATTTATCTAATGAAAGATTTTGGACCAATGTATAAAGCTGAACATAGGGCAAGAACTACTGGTGAAACTTTAAGACCTGGATCTACCCCAATGGTTTCTAAAGAATTAGAAGAGATTGATAAACCAGAAGGTCCTTCTTTTAGTATTTTTGATGCTTTTTCACCAATTGTTGTTGTCATAGTAGTTACCTTATTTGGTCTGTGGTACAATGGAGGAGGAGCTTCACCTGATGTAAGTATTCAAACTGCTTTTGGTGATGCAGATGCTAGTGTAGTATTACTTTGGGCTTCATTTGCTGGTGGTTTTGTTGCTGGTCTTAATGCATTACTAAAAGGTATTTTAGATATTTCGGATGTGGTTGAAAGCTGGATTGATGGTGCAAAGTCAATGTTTATTGCAACCATGATCTTAATATTAGCCTGGTCGATTGGTAGTATTACTGATGATTTGGGAACTGCTGATTTTCTAGTTGGGATTTTAGAAGGTAATTTACCTGGATTTTTAATTCCGGTTATCTTATTTATTATTTCTGGCTTTATTGCCTTTACCATTGGGAGTTCCTGGGGAACAGTTGCCATTGTAATGCCACTTGCGATACCTTTAGCATATAATATTGCTTCTCCAATGTTACCTACGATTGGGGCAGTATTAACAGCAGCAGTAATGGGAGATCACTGTTCACCGATTTCAGATACGACGATAATGTCTTCTACCGCATCAGCAGTAGATCATATAGACCATGTTTCTACCCAGCTTCCCTATGCTTTAACAGTAGCAGCTGTTGCAGCACTATTTGGCTTTTTACCAGCTGGTTTAGGTATTTCACCGTTAATTAGCCTTCCGGTTGGTGTTATTGTATTATATTTAATTGTAAATATATTTGGTAAAAGTGTTAAAGAAGCCAAATTAGAAGATGTTGAAATGGAACACTAAAGTAACAATAAAAATTTGATACTTTCCCCTAATTGAAGTGCGGTTTAATTACCGCACTTTTTATTTTTCTGGGCAGGGATAGTATATTTGATATAGAATCTATAATATAACGAGAAAAATTAGGGTGGTTTTTTATAATGAAAAAAACAGTAACAGTTATTATAGTATTACTAATTTGCTTTTTGGTAGGATTTTCAATTCCTTATATATATCAAAACTATGGACCTGTCCTAGAAAAATATGTAAGTGGAAACGGCCGCAAAGATGTAGATCCCTTAATTGAACCTGATCAAACTGAAAAAGAAAAACCTCAAAAGGAACCAAAAGAGGAAAAACCGCGTGAGGAAAAGATAGATTATAATCAGTATTTAAAAACAGCAAATGATAGTTTTTATAATGGTAATTATGATAAAACAATTGATACTTATCTTACTCTTTATAATAATGGATATGATAAGTTAGAAATTGCTAAAAATATTATTGCAGTTAGTGATTACAGCAATAGCAGTCGTCAAAAGGTTGAAACACTTTTAGATAAGACCTATGGAGAGTATAAGGATTCTTTAGAGTATAATTATTATTTCGGGAAGTATCTCTATGAACACGGCCAAAGGCAAAAAGCAAAAGATATATTCAATCATCTAGTTGTTTTATTGGATGAAAAGCAAGGTATATCGAAGCGTAAAGTTGCTTTAATGTATTATTATCTAGGAAACATATATAATGAACAAAATGATATAGAAGCTGCTTTAGATTTTTATAAAGCTGGTATTGAAAACAATCGCGAGATAGTTTTAAACTATTTAAAAGCAGCAGAGATATATGATTTACAAGATAATTATGATCAGGCTATTGAAATGTATCAATCAGCCTTAAATGTAGACCATAGTTTAAGCAGTATTTATTATGAGTTAGCCCTTTTATATGAAAAGAAAGGTGAACTACTCAAAGCATATCATTATTGGGATAGATGTGTGAACAGCGGTATTGAAACCGCTGAAGCACGTGAGCGTATTAAGGATATCAGACAAAAATACCCGGAATATTTTAAACAGCCTGAACCTGAAGAAAGACCCAAACAAGAAATTGACTGGTTTGCAATAGAAGAGATTGAACCTAATGAAACATATAAAGAGATTAAGATTGGTATACAGGAAAATATAGATAGAATAAGTTTTCAATCTCAATATGATTTTATGATCTCTCAAGGTAATGATGTAGTATTTAAGGGAGAAAAAAATACAAGATATCAGGTAAATTACAGAAATCATACCTTTTATATTCTTAAAAAAGGAGATATACTGCAGAGAGTTTCTACCAATCAAGATCTCAAAATATATTCCGAGAATACAAATAATCTTTTTGCAATTTATAATATTAAATATGCACAAAACTATTTTTGGGGAGGAACTGAGAATAGACAATACCGGGGAGATATTTATTTAAATACAGTTTCAGCTCAGAATATAGACTTGATTAATGCAGTTGACCTTACTTCCTACATGTTATCAGTAGTTCCTTCTGAAATGCCGGCCAGCTGGCCAGAAGAGGCTCTTAAGGCCCAAAGTGTTGTGGCCAGGTCATATATCTTAAAAAACATTAACAGGCACCAAAATGAGGAATATGACCTTTGTGCAAGTGTACACTGTATCGTATATGCTGGGGCTCAAAATGAGAATACAAATACAACTGAGGCCATCTTAGCTACCAGAAATGAGATAATTACACATAACGGTAATGTAATAGATGCTGTATTTAGCAGTAATAGTGGTGGTTATACTGAAGCGAGTGAAAATGTTTGGGGTAACAGCTTTGATTATTTAAAAGCGGTCAATACTTCAACTAATGATGAATTTCAGTTCCCACTACGTCCTTATGAAATTGAAAACTGGTTTATTGAAAAACCAAACTCTTACTCTAACAACAAGTATACAACCCAAAGTAGTTACCGTTGGGTAAAAAATATAGACCTTGACAATTTAAAGGAAAGACATGAATTAGATGAAGTTAAAAGAGTATATATATCTGACCGGACAACTACTGGAACTGTCAAAGAAGTAAAGATAGAAGGGTTAAATAGAACTGTAACTGTAAGTAACTCTTCAATTAGAAGAGCTTTGACTGGTTTAAAGAGTAATAAGTTTATCATCAAGAATATCTATGTAGATAATAAATTAGAAAATGTTATTATTTTCGGGGCAGGCTGGGGTCACTCAGTCGGTATGGATCAGTCCGCTGCAGCTGGTATGGCTGTACAGGGTAAAGGTTATAAAGATATTATTAGATATTTTTATCCTGATACTGAAATCACAAAGTTGCAGTAAAGCCTTGCAAAATATAAAATGTTGAGTTATAATAAATTCATAATTAAATAAATAATGTCTTCAGGGCATGGTGTAATTCCAGACCGGTGGTAAAGTCCACGAGCTAACGCTGAACTGGCGAAATTCCAGTACCGACGGTATAATAGTCCGGATGAGAGAAGGCAAAGTATTTGCAAAGAAATTTATGCCCTGTCTTATCAGGGCATTTTTTATTTATTTTAAACTTTTTTTAGGAGGAATCATAACATATGGATATTAAAAAAATTGCCAACATAGGAGTTTTAATAGGTTTATCATTAATTTTGATGCTTACTATTAGGTTTCCCTTGTTTTTACCTTTTTTAATTTATGAACCAGGTGATATACCTATATTAATCATTGCTTTTTTGTATGGTCCGATGCCAGCTTTAGGAGCAACTTTTATTCTTTCTGTTTTAATGGCTGCCTTAACAGGCCTGGGTGGACCGTTTGGAGCCTTTATGCACTTTTTAGCCACCGGTGTTTTAGTTGGTGTGGCGGGTTATATTTATAAAAAATATCATACCAGAAAGGGTGCAGTGATCGGATTGGCAGCTGGGTCCCTTGCTATGACAGGTGTAATGGGAGTTGCCAATGTGCTCTTAAACCCTATTTTTTATGGAATACCTTATGAAAGAACGATTAATATGTTGCTGCCTGGTATTATACCCTTTAACTTAACTAAAGCAATTATAAATTCAGTATTAACTGTTCTTGTTTATAAAAAGATCGCTGATTTTTTAAGAAGTAAAGGTTTATTAACTTCTATGGAATGCAGTGAAAGTGAAGAATATGTTTGTGTAGACGAACAATAGTTAATAATTTTTAAAAGATTAGTTCCCCTATTATATTTTTGTGGGGGAACTTTAATTTTTTCAACTTATTAAAAAGCTTGCAGTAGTGGGATTTAAGAGGGACAATTATTTGACAATTTGCCTTCTCTGATATACAATTTTATGTAAGTGTATTGGAGGTAATTTTATTGGAAATAACATTTCTAGGAACTGGAACTTCGCATGGTGTACCAATAGTTGGATGTGAATGTAAAACCTGTACTTCAAAAGATCCAAAAAATAACAGGTTTCGTTCTTCTATATATGTTAAAACCTCGCAAAAGAACATTTTGATTGACACTTCTCCTGATTTAAGATTACAACTGTTAGAAAATAATATCACAGATATAGATTTTGTTTTGTTTACTCATGCCCATGCTGATCATATAATGGGCTTTGATGATTTAAGGGCTGTCAATCGAATAAATAAAGCAGATATTCCTTGCTACGGCAATCAAGAAACTCTTGATGCTTTAAAAAGAAAGTTTGCATATATTTTTAAAGATCATCACTGTAAATTTGCAGTACCAAGTGTTAAATTAAAGGAGATAGAAAAACCGCTTGATTTTGGTTCGGTAAAGATTACCCCTTTACCGGTCAAACACAATAATGATACAGTATTAGGTTATAAAATTAACAATATGGCCTATATTACAGACTGTAGTTTTATTCCAGAAGAGTCTTTTGAATTAATAAAAGATATTGACCTATTAATTTTGGATGCTCTTCGTTATAAAAAGCATCCTAAACATTTTAATATTGACCAGGCTGTTCAAGTAATAAAGGATTTAGAAGTTAAAAGAGCTTATTTAACTCACATCTCTCATGAAATTGAGCACAATGAAGTAAATGAAGAATTACCGGAAGGTATTCAACTTGCCTATGATGGATTAAAGCTTACAGTTTAAAGGATGATAAATTGATGAATATTGTTTTAGTGGAACCAGAGATCCCACAAAATACTGGTAATATAGCAAGAACTTGTGCTGTTACAAACAGCAGTTTACATCTAGTGAGGCCCTTGGGTTTTTCAACAGATGATAAATATTTAAAAAGAGCCGGTCTAGATTACTGGCATATGTTAGATATACATTACTATCAAGATTTTGAGACATTTTTAGTAGAAAAAAAGGACTGTCGGATGTTTTTTGCGTCTACAAAATCACCGATTCGTTATGATAAGGCAGAATATAAAAAAGATGATTATTTAGTATTTGGCAAAGAAACAGCTGGATTACCGGAATCTTTTTTAAAGAAAGAACTAGATAAAACAATTAGAATACCAATGGTTAAAGGAAAAGGAGCACGTTCGCTTAACTTATCCAACTCGGTTTCTATAATACTTTATGAAGCATTAAGACAAAATGATTTTCCAAATTTTAAACAAGAAGCAAAGTTTTCAAAATACTATTAATTTTTCCAGTAATTATGAAGGAATATTTTATAATAAATAGAATTAAATATATTAGGGGTAAAAAGTTTTCTAAACTAGGAGGATTGAGGATATGGAATCAAGCTTGAACAAATATTTTAAGATAAGTATAACAATATTAATTTCAATATTATTTGTTTCACTAATAACATCAACTGCTTTAGCAATCAGTTTAGAAATGGAAGATAGGGGTAAGCAAGTTAGAGAAGTTCAAACCCTTCTAAAAAAGGTCGGTTATGATATTAGCACCGACGGTATTTTCGGCTATCGCACCAAAGAGATCGTAAAAGATTTTCAGTTAAACAATAATTTAACTGTAGATGGGATAGTAGGAGATAATACATATAGCAAGTTAAAGAAAATGGCCGAAGATATAAAATACGTGGTACAAAAAGGCGATACACTTTATGGGATAGCTAAACGATTTGATACCACTGTTGATAGTATTAAAAACAGTAATAATATCAGAGGAGATATGATTCATCCCGGTGATACATTATACATACCCAAAACTGGCCGTGGTGGTGGAGATGAGAATAGAATATATGCCAATATTATTCATGAAGTACAGCGCGGAGATGCCCTACTTACCATATCCAAAAAGTACGGAGTTGATGTTCAAACTATAAAACAAGCAAATAACTTAACTTCAAATACAATTAAGGTAGGACAGAACCTAGTAATTCCATTTGAAGAGAGAGTTCAGGGGGGTAAATTTACCCTGGGCAAAGGAGCCTTTATCTGGCCGATTCAAGGTAGAATATCATCCTATTTTGGCTGGAGAAATGATCCATATACAGGTAGTAGTGATTTTCATAAAGGACTTGATGTTGCAGTACCTTTAGGTAAAGAAATTAGAGCTGCCGCCAGTGGTGAAGTTGTTAAAAGTGGCTGGATGGCAGGTTTTGGTAAGACAATTGTAATTGATCATGGTGAAGGTGTTGAAACCATCTATGCTCACAATTCCAAGAATTATGTTAGACTTGGTGAAAATGTAAGTACTGGACAAATCATAGGTAGAGCTGGTAGTACCGGTAAAAGTACCGGATCACACTTACACTTCGGTGTTTTAGTAGATGATAAAGCTGTGAATCCTATGAAATATCTACCATAAATGAATTTAAAATAATTTAAAAAATTACCTCATATCCGTGGATAAGATATGAGGTTTTTTATTGTCTGAGTGATTTATTATGTTTATACTAAATATAAATATAATTGATATAAGTAACAAAAGATGATAATATAATTTTAAATCAAAATTGTTAAGGGGGTCACAAAATGAAAAAAATAGATGCAAGAGGTTTGGATTGTCCAAAACCGGTAGTCAAGACGAAAAAAGCTTTAGAAGATAATGATGAAGTTGAAGTAACTGTTGATAATGAAGTTGCGGCCCAGAATGTTAAAAAGCTCGGGATTAAAATGGGTGGCAATGTAACAATGGTAAAAGAAGATGAAGATTTATATAAATTGGTAATAACTGATTTTGATAAAACAAATCAACAAAGTCGTAAGGGTGAAAAAGATAAGGTGGTCTTTATAAAATCTAATTTATTAGGTGCAGGTGACGAGGAATTGGGCGATATCTTAATTAGAGGCTTTATCAGTACTTTACTTGATATTGAACCTCGTCCAGCTAAAATAATTTTCATGAATTCAGGTGTTAAATTACCCTGTCAAAATGAGGAAGTAATTAATTCTTTGAAAAAATTAGAAAAAAATGATGTAGAGGTTCTTTCTTGTGGAACCTGTCTGGATTATTATGGTTTAAAAGAAGAATTACAGGTAGGAGATATTAGTAATATGTATGAGATAGTAGATAGTTTAAATAAAGGAGAGGTCTTAGAGATATAGTAAACGATAGACTAACATAAGGTGGTGACAAAATGACTGAGAAAGTAAGATTAACACAGTACAGTAAAACTTCTGGTTGAGCTGCTAAACTGGGCCCAAAAGCCCTGTCGCAAGTTTTGCGAAAAGTTAGCTTTGTAAATAATGACCAGAATCTTTTAGTTGGGATTGAAACTGGTGATGATGCAGCTGTCTATAAAATAGATGATGATAAAGCATTAATTCAATCGGTAGATTTTTTCACACCAGTTGTAGATGATCCTTATCTATATGGGCAAATTGCCGCTTCTAATGCCTTAAGTGATATCTATGCTATGGGAGGTAAACCTTTTTTAGCAATGAATATAGTGGGGTTCCCGGAGTGTTTAGACCAGGATCTTTTAGTAGACATCCTACAGGGAGGAGCAGATGTAGTTAAAGAAGCCGGAGCTTCTATGGTTGGAGGACATACTGTTAAAGATGATGAACCCAAGTATGGTCTTTCAGTGACTGGTTTTGTCCACCCGGACGACTTACTTACCAACTCCAATGCTCAAGTAGGAGATAAGCTGATTTTAACTAAACCATTGGGTACGGGAGTAATAATATCAGCTATTAAAGGTGGGCTAGAAGAAGGCGGTATTGAAAATGAAGCCGTCAAATCAATGGTCGAATTAAACGACAAACCAGTTGAAGTCTTACAAGAATATAAAGTTAATGCCTGTACAGATATTACAGGTTTTGGCCTGATGGGCCATCTTACTGAGATGGTGAAGGGTAGTAATGTAAAAATAGAGATAGATACCAAGGAAGTTCCTCTTTTTGAGAGTGCTGCTCATTATGTAAGTATGGGACTTTTACCAGAAGGTGGTCATTCTAATAAAGAAAATTATGAAGAGATGGTTATTAATAAAGATAATATAGATGAAGATATTGAAGATCTACTCTATGATCCTCAGACTTCAGGAGGACTACTTTTATCTGTTCCAGCTGAAATAGTTTCTGATGTAATAATTGAACTTTATGGTCTGGGTGTTGATAGCGCAGCTGTGATCGGTGAAGTCACAGAAGGTCAACCAGGTATTGTATTAAGGTAAGGTGATAAAAAATTGGATTATTATTTAATTACATTTGAATCAACCCATCATTACATGAGGGCTGAAAAACTTTTAGATGATATGGATTATGAGTTTGAGTTAAAAAATATTCCGCCTGAAATAAGTGCAGATTGTGGACTTGGTTTAAAGTTTGCTTCTGTGGTTAATTATGAACAGGTGTATAAGTTTTTAGCCCGTGATGGAATTGAAATTGAAGGACTTTACTATATTGATAAACAAGATAAAGAAAAAAATATTGATAAAATAAGATAAAATTGCTCAGCATTATTGACAATCTCTCAACTGTCATATATAATATAAACGAACTTTGTGAAAAATATATTTTATATAAAATAATAAAGATGGTTGAGGAAGATGGGAGAGAGTTTTTTAAGAACCACCGAAGGGGTAAATTCCCTGATACCATATGTAAGGGAATGAAACTTTCAGGTAAAAGGACCGTCTTCTGACAGAACTCTGGAAAGTTTATTATTAAACACCGAAGGAGCAATCTAGTTATAAGATTAGGTAATCTCTCAGGTATAAAGACAGAGTAGTAATGGTCTATCATTACTATTCTGTCTTTTTTTGATTTTAAAAAGGAGCTATCATGAGCAAATATATATTGATAACAAATAATCCAAAAGTAAAAAATAAATATGAAGAAAAAAACATAAAAATAAGTTTTATGGATAATATTGAAAGTATTTTCAAGGAAGTCCGTGATTACATTCATCAGGGATATATTTTAATCTCACATCCATTAGCAGGTAGTGTGAAGCCTTTCCAAAATCCCTATCGGTCTATTATCTTAAGGGGAAATAAGGGTTTAGACTTTGATTCGTTAAAAACTTATGAAAACTCATATGAGAAATACCAGCAGTTTAAAGAAAAAAAGAAGTCCAAATCTGAACTACCCGCTGATATTTTAGATGATTATCAGGTAATTGATTTATCATTGATTGAAAGTGCTATACAGTCTATTAAATTAGACTGATATTATATTAATCTTATAAGGGGAGGTGATAAGAGATGTTAGAGTTAAATAAAGATAACTTTGAGTCCGAAGTTTTAGACTCAGAGGGTGTTGTATTAGTAGATTATTGGAGCGATAACTGTGATCTTTGTTTAGACCTTATGCCAGATGTAGAAGAACTGGCTGAAAAGTATGGAGATAAAATTAAATTTGCAAAGTTAAATATTAAAGGAAATCGTCGTTTAGCGATAGGACAAAAGGTGTTAGGTTTACCTTCTCTAGTTTTCTATGAAGATGGGGAGAAAAAAGAACACCTCAGTGGAGATGAATTAGAGCCTGAAGATATAGAGGAAGTACTAAAAAAATATTATGAACAGGCTTAAGAAAGGGGTGAAGACGTGAAGTTAGAACTCGGTAAAATAGAAATTGAAGATATTAATTTTGGAGAACAAACAGAGATCAAAGATAATGTTTTATATATAAACAAAGAAGAGTTGTTAGAAAATATTGATGGTGAAGAAGATGTTAAATCAATTGAAATTGATTTAGTTAAACCAGGTGACAGTGTTCGTATTATCCCAGTGAAAGATGTTATTGAACCTAGAGTTAAGGTTGAGGGACCAGGTGGAGTATTCCCCGGCTTTATCTCTGGAGAAGAAATCGTGGGATCTGGACGTACTTTAGCTTTAAAAGGATGTGCTGTGGTCACTACTGGTAATATAGTTGGATTCCAGGAAGGTATTATTGATATGACCGGTCCCGGTGCTGACTATACACCATTTTCACAGTTTAATAATATTGTTATTAACTGTGAAGTTAAAGATGATGTACAGCAACATGAACATGAAGAACTAGTTAGAATGATTGGTTTAAAGGCTGCTACTTATTTAGCTGAAGCTGGTAAAGATGTAAAACCAGATTCAGTTGAAGAGTTTGAACATAAGCCATTTTATGAAGCAGATAATCAGTATCCAGATCTACCTAAAGTAGGTTATGTGTATATGCTGCAGAGTCAGGGCTTATTGCATGATACCTATGTATATGGTGTAGATGCCAAGCAGATTCTACCAACCTTAATTTCACCAACTGAAATCATGGATGGTGCAATTATTAGTGGTAACTGTGTATCTGCCTGTGATAAGAATGCTACATATATCCATCAAAACAATCCTGTAATTAAAGATCTATATGAAAGACATGGTAAAGACTTCAACTTTATGGGAGTTATCATTACAAATGAAAATGTTACTCTAGCAGATAAAGAAAGATCATCTAATTATACTGCTAAATTAGCAGAACAGATGGGCTTAGACGCAGCAATTGTATCTGAAGAAGGATTTGGTAATCCGGATGCAGACTTAATTATGAACTGTACCAAGCTAGAAGAAAAGGGAATTCAGACCGTACTTATTACTGATGAATATGCAGGTCGTGACGGTAGTTCTCAATCACTAGCTGATGCAGACCCCAGAGCTGACGCAGTTGTTACAGCTGGTAATGCAAATGAAGTAATTACTTTACCAGCCTTAGATAAAACAATTGGCTATCAACAGACTGCTAATGTTATAGCAGGTGGCTTTGACGGAAATATTGCTGATGATGGTTCAATAACTGTAGAAATTCAGGCTATTACAGGTTCAACTAATGAATTAGGATTTAATAAATTAACAGCAAGAGGTTATTAAAAAATATTATGGAGGTGCAAGTCAATGTTAGATGGTAAAAAAGTTGCTATCCTGGGTGATAGAGATGGAGTACCAGGACCAGCAATAAAAGAATGTATTGAAACAACCGGTGCCGAGGTTGTATTTACAACCACTGAATGTTTCGTCTGAACAAGCGCAGGCGCCATGGACTTGGAAAATCAAGCTAGGATTAAAGAATTAGCTGAAAAACACGGAGCGGAAAACTTAGTTGTAATCTTAGGAGGAGCAGAAGCAGAAGCTTCTGGTCTCGCGTGTGAAACAGTTACAAACGGTGATCCTACATTTGCAGGTCCATTGGCAGGAGTCCAGTTAGGGCTCGCGTGCTATCATATTTTAGAACCTGAAGTTAAAAATGAAGTAGATGAAGATGTTTATGACGAACAGGTATCAATGATGGAAATGGTCTTAGATGTTGATGAAATTATTGAAGAAACTAAAAAATATAGGGAAATGTATTCTGAACATGCTGAATAATTGTTCCCAGTTGAAAGGGGGCGTATGTTAAATGGGAAAGTATAAAATTGTACATTATCTCAACCAATTCTTTGGACAAATTGGGGGAGAAGAAAAAGCAAACATAGCTCCTAGAGTTGAAGAAGGGCCGGTTGGTCCCGGTAATGCTTTTAACAACGCTTTAGGAGAAGATGCAGAAATTGTTAAAACAATTATCTGTGGAGACAGTTACTTTAATGAAAATACAGAAGAAGTACAAAATGAAATCAAGAATAGATTAGAAGAAATAAAACCAGATTTAGTAATTGCAGGCCCGGCTTTTAATGCCGGACGTTATGGTGTAGCCTGTGGTGGAGTAGCAGAAGTTGCTCATAGTTTAGATATACCAGTTGTTTCTGGTATTTATCCTGAAAACCCTGGTTATGACATGTATAAACAGTATGCTTACTTTGTTGAAACCAGTGATTCAGCTGCTGGAATGAGAAATGCTCTACCAGATATGGTCCAACTGATTAAAACATATATTGAAAAAGATGGAGAATTAGGATTACCAAAAGAGGAAGGCTATCTTCCCCGTGGTATTAGAAGAAATGTCTTTGCTGAAAAACAGGGTTCAAAAAGAGCTGTTGAAATGTTAGTAGCCAAATTAAATGGTGAAGAATTTGAAACAGAATATCCAATGCCGGACTTTGATCGCGTAGATCCAGTAGATCCGATTGAAGATGCTTCCAAGGCAAGGATTGCTTTAGTGACCTCTGGTGGTATTGTACCAAAAGGTAATCCCGATCATATTGAATCATCTAGTGCATCTAAATATGGTAAATACAATATAAGTGATATCTATGAAATGACACAGGAGACTCATGAAACCGCTCATGGTGGATATGATCCTGTCTATGCTAATGAAGATCCAAACTGTGTTTTACCAGTAGATGTTTTAAAAGATATGGAAGAAGAAGGTAAAATAGGCAAGTTACACGAATACTATTATTCAACTGTGGGTAATGGTACTTCTGTAGCAAATGCAAAAGCATATGCTCAGGAAATAGCACAAGAGTTATTGGAGGATGGAGTTCAGGCTGTAATACTCACTTCTA
>CAZXRH010000009.1:0-29017 GCA_964642575.1 uncultured Halanaerobiales bacterium | reverse complement strand
AAGATACCTCTACCAATGATAGTTCTCCTTGAAGCTCCACAGGGTCCTCATTTTGTAGTAATAAGAAAGATAAATGATGAATCTGTGCAGGTAGCTGATCCTTCTTTAGGAAATCAGACAATTCGAATTGACAAATTCGAAAAACAGTGGAACAATATATTATTGGCTATTGAAAGTAGAAATAAAATTCTAGCAAAAGATCTGGAATTTTATGAAATGCCACTCCTCACTGGTGGCAGTGAAATCATGAGAACTCTTGATGACAACTGGGCAAGAATACCTTTTAACCATATAGAATTTTAACCTAGTAATCCTAATAAAAATCCTATTAAAAGTTAAGGAGGGGGATAATGAAAAACACACTTAAAATCAGTGGTTTGTTACTTATAGTAGTGAGTTTGATATTGTTATCACCTTCGATAGCAGCTACTGATTTCCCCACAGAAATTGCAAAAGTTACTGATGATGAGTTAGCTGTTGTGGAAGGTATGGGCTTTGATATTATGGTCGATCAAAGTAATGGCATGGGCGATAATAATATTAAATTTAGTTATAGTGGAAACCATGGTAATGCTTTTAGAAGTGCGGAAGGCATTATGAATGTTACAAATATCTCCGGTAATCACAATATTGTACAAAACTTGATTAATTTAAAAATTAATATCTTTAATATTGACGGAGATGTACAATTAGGATTAGAAAGAATACAAGAAATATTAAATAATTAAGGTAAGTGAACGATAGTGAAAAACCCTCCATTTCAACATGGAATGGGGGGCTTTTTTTCTTTAAATTAAAAAGGATTAATTTAAGTTATCGCGAATTATAATCTACATCTTTGAGAGGAGTAATAATCATGAAAAAACTAGCTATTTTCCTTTTCGCCTTTTTGTTTCTTTTTTGTTCGTTTACATTTATTGAAGGTGGTTTGACTCAGGCAAAAAGTCCTTTTGAAATAGATGTCAGTCTTTCTTATTTACATAGTTCTAATAATAGACTTGCTGTTACTGGTTACAGTGTTTATGAAGTAGTTAATATAGGTAGATTGGAAGTCAGGAAAATCCGGAGAGATATATTAAACACTAATATTCGGTTGAGACATACTACTCCTGAAACCAGTATAGAACTCATTATACCTTATAGTTTCAGACGCGATGAAGTTATTAAATATGCTGATTCAGAAAATGAGTCTGGCGATGCTACCGTAGAAGTCAAATCGGGAAATGGTCTAGGAGATATTTTATTAAACATCCAAACTGATGTAAAATATGGGGATGTACATCTTCAAAATACACAGGTGAACTTGGGTTTGAAAACGTCTACAGGTAGATGGTTAGATCCTAAATCAGGCATGTCTTTTACTTCTGGACACTATGGATTTAAATTTGGTATTTCACACATGATTCCTGTTGATCCAATTGTTTTATTTGGCAGCACAAATTATTTCTGGAATGTCAAAGAACGTAATATAGATCCCGGTGATTCTATACAATATACAATGGGGGTTGCTTATGCTTTAACCCAAAATTTCTCTGTTAATGCTAGATTTGAACATACTATAACCGGAAATACAATCAGTCAAGGAGAAGAAATTTTGGCTTCCAATGTTAACTCAGCTACATTATATATGGGGGGAAGTTACATCACTCAAGAAGGAATTCCTTTTGACTTTGTTATCGGTACCGGGCTAACTGAAGATGCGGCTGACTTTTCCTTCCAAATTGGTAGACCATTTTATTTTTAAATAAATATAATATTACATTGTAAAAAGCAGCTGTTTAAGCTGCTTTTTTTAAATGCCTATATAGTTTTATAATTATATTTAATGGTTTCTTTTGCTATTTTAAGACTATCTTGAATTGAACTAATTACTCTATTTAATACTCGAATAACATCACTTTTTGACATATCAAGTAAGAGCATGAGATATTTATTATCATCCCACCGTGTGATTACATCACCTTTCCTTAATTCCTTCTTTAAGATGTTTTCAATCACATAATCATTTTTTTCTAAAATATTATTATTTTTAAACTTTAAATAACTCATAAATACTGGTTTATTATATCTTTCATTTCTTCTTTCTTCTAATTCATAGATCATTCTAAATATATCACTTTTACAGGTGAAAGCACCTTTGATATTATTCCTATTTTTCAATTGTTTTTGTATTTTATCAATTGCTTTATTATTGCTTTTATGATTTTTTTCTTCTAAAAATTGCAACTCGGGTAGGTTACTAATATCTAAATTATTATTTAGAAATTCTTTAGCATATTCATAATGTGATCTTGCATGGGCATGTTCACCTAATTTCAAAAGTGCATCCAAATAATGAATATGAAGCTCTTCTTCATAAAATTCTTTATCCAATGCATCAGTACACACTGGTATTACTTTTTCAAGCTTTCCTTCTTGTTTTAATAACTCAATATATTCTAATACTGTTTCAACAAAATTCCAGTGATAATTATTGCGGTGAGGTATTACCCAATCTTGGTAGGGGATTTCTGGTAAATAATCTCCTTTGTAGAGGTCTATTGCTTTTTGATAAAGAGCAATGGCCTTTTTTGGTTCTCTATCTTTAATTCGGTCTGCTTTTTTACTTAATTCTATAAATTCATCAATATCTAACCAATAATTAGAGTCTTTATTAAAAAAGCAGCTACCGTTTGCATTAATGATATAATTTGTTTTTTTATCTTCTTCTATGAATCTTAGTTTCTTTCTCAACCTGTAAACCAAATTTGTTATAGAATGTTTTGGATTTTTGATTTCCTTTTTGGGCCAAAGATCACTACTAATGACTTCTGAATGTAAGTTCTTATCTCGTTCTGTAATTAGATACTTAAAAAACAACCAGGGTTTTGAGTTAATCTGTTCTTTAGGTGATATCAATTCTCCCTCATACTCTACTTTAAATTCACCTAACGTATATACCTTTAATTTGCCATCCATATTATCCCACCATATTTTTTATTATTTTTGGATATCTGAAATTTACAATATTTGATAATAATGTTGTAGATTGAATTAATTAGATATATTTAAATAATATGTATGCCCTGTGTTCTTTTTATACTGTAAATACATTTTAACAAAACCTAGTAAATTAATCAACTTTTTTAATTATCATATGTTTTTTTCAAAATATATTTTTGATATATCCATGATCGATTCATGATTATTTTTATCAACTTTTTACCATATTTTTCTTTATAGATAATAAAAAGGTTATATTTCTAATATTTTAAACTCATTACACATTTTTTGTGATTCATATGGGATAAATATGAAATAATTTTTTAATACCCGGTTGTTATGATTAAAGCAAGCTGAATTGAAAACAAAATAATTAATTTTAATCGGGGAGAACTTACTCCAAATTTTAAATAATTTGTTTTCAATTCATAAAAATTTATTAAACACTAAACTTAGGAGGGTTTAAATAATGAAAAAATTATTAGGTTATAGTGCTGTATTGATGGTTCTGTTGGCATTGGTTGCTGCACCTGTCGCAGCTCAAGAAGGTTTGAATATCATGCCAGAAGAGGAATTAGAATTAGACGTTATCTTTGACGAAGCTGAAACCGAAGAAATATTTATCGGTGAAGAATTTTATGAAAGAAGCGATCTAATCACCGGTAATGCATTCCAGGGCGCAATGGGTATTACCACAGTACAACAAGCTGCTGGTAATGCAAGTGTTTTAGAAAGTAATGTAGAAGTTAATGCAGCTGATTTAGAACCCGCTGATGAACTTGCTCTTAGTGCACAAGAAGTTGAAGTAGAAGAAGTATTAATTCTTGAAAGACATTATTCCAGAACTGATACAATTTCTGGTAATGCTTTCCAAAATGCAACTGGTATAACTACAGTTAATAGTTCTGCTGGTAATGCCAATGTACTTCAATCCAATGTTGAAGTAAATATTGGCGGCTTATATGTTCCAACTGATATGTAATCTAAATAACTAAATATATTTATAAGCAGGGTTAACGCCCTGCTTATTCCTTATTATTAATTAATCATTAGAAGGGGGAGAATAAAAATGAAAAACAAGTATTCTATAATAGTCATATTATTGCTGGTAATATTAATAGGCTCAAATCTTACAATCCAGGCTGGTAATGTTAGTTTTCAAATATTCTCCTCTGGACTGAGAATAACTCAAGATGTAAAGAGCAAAACTGAAATTAAATTTCACAATATTGTAAAACAAAAATATGATGTCAGTTGTGGTTCGGCTTCTCTTGCTACAATCCTTCAATACTATTATAGTGATCAAGTTTCTGAGCAGGAGATCATTAATATAATTAAAAACTTAAAAAACATTAACACCTTAAAAAATAGCAATGGTTTTACTCTATTAGATCTTAAAACAGCTGCAGAATTTTTGGGATATAAAGCTCATGGATTAAAAGGTAGTGTTCAAGCAATTCGTAAGTTAAACCTACCCATGATTGTTCTTTTAGATTCCCCCAAAGGTCCACACTTTGTAGTTATAAAGTCAATTGAATCTGATGTTGTTAATATTGCAGATCCTGCTTTAGGTAACATTTCGCTTGGTATTGATACTTTTAAAAAACAGTGGAACAATACCCTACTGGCAATTGAAAGTAAAAATAGAGTTGGAAATAATAATTTTAGTAACTTTGAGAAGCCAGATTTACCTGAGAGAAATCAGGTTTTTAATCTAATGAATAATAATTGGACAACTCGCACATTTGATATCAAAGAATTTTAAGTAATAGATGTTTTAACTAAAAAAAGATAGGAGGGAGATCATGAAAAAGAAATTAAAATACGGAAGTATTCTTCTGACCATATTTATGATCTCAGTAATCGTAGCTCCTATTTCAGCAGCAGATATTCCAGGCGACTTCACTAAGTTAAATGAAAAGGAATTAGCTGATATTCAAGGCATGGGGCAAAATTTTAGTATCCAAGATGTAAACTCTTCTGATATAAAATTTAGTTACAGTGGTAATAAAGGTAATGCATTCAAACATGCCTCAGGAGTTATGAACGTTACCAATGTCTCTGGTAACGGAAATACAATAAAAAATATTGTCGATTTAAAAATAAATATTTATAATATTGATGAGGTAGAAAGCCTCGATTTATCAGATATTAAAGACTTTATTGATATAGAAGACTTAGAATAAACTTAAAATATCCTCCATTGATTTGGAGGATATTTTTATTAATCCAGAACATATTAAATAACAATCAAATATTATATTAGAATATTGGAGGTCTTAACTATGAAAAGAAATAAATTTTTATTATCTGTTTTGTTAATAATGTTTTTATTTTTTTCCTTTTTTCAACTGGAAAAAATTGCTGCAAAGAGTCCTTTTGAAATCGGTGTGGGGCTTTCCTATCAACACAGCTCCAATAACAGACTCAATGTGAATGGGTATAGTGTAGTTGAGGTTGTTAATGTAGGTGAATTAGAAGTGAGAAAGATCAGAAGAGATATCTTAACTTCAAATATAAAGTTAAGGTATCGGTTACCAAAAACTAGTTTTGAATTAGTTATTCCCTATAAGTATCAAAGAGAAAATATTATTAAATATGCTGACCAACAAGAAACAGGTGAACCAACCGAGGAGATAAAAGACGCACATGGGCTAGGAGATGTTACTTTAAATTTTCAGCGTACTTTTAATAATGAAAAAAGTAATTTTAATGTGGGGGTCAAAACAACCACTGGGCAAGAAGCTGGACAACAAGATACAGATATAAATTTTGGTACCAATCATTATGGTTTAAAAGTGGGTTACAGTCATCTTAAACGTCTGGATCCTGTAGTTATTTTTGGAAGTATCAATTACTTTTGGAATATTGAAAAAGAGAATATTAATCCTGGGGACACCTTACAATATTCAATGGGTTTAGCATATGCTTTATCTCAAAATCTTTCAATTAATACTCGTTTGGAACATTCTATAACAAGTAGTACCTATCAGGGAACCAATAAGATAATAGGATCTGGTATTAATTCTTCTTCCCTTTATCTGGGTACAAGTTTTGCTAATCCAGATGGTTCTCCATTAGATTTTACAGTTGGAATCGGCTTATCTGAAGACTCTGCTGATTTTTCCTTTCAAGTAAATAAGCCATATTATTTTTAGCAAATAATATGGCTTGCTTTTTAACATCTATTTTTCATTTTATACATTAGGTAATCAGCACTTTTGAAAACATCTTCTAATTCAGTATCTTTTTTTTCTTTAACAGCAAAGCCGGTTGAAATACTAATTGGATAATCATAATTATCATTTAACTTCTCAACATTTCGTTGAATTCGCTGCTCTATTTTTTCTACCTCGCCTTGAGCAGTTTTGGGCAGTAAGATAGCAAATTCATCGCCTCCCACCCGGGCTAATATATCTTCTGAGCGGACTGCCTTTTTAATCTCTTCTGCTACCACCTTAATATATTCATCACCTTTGGCATGTCCATACTGATCATTTACCTTTTTAAGACCATCAATATCGGACATAATAATACTAATAGGCAGTAACCTGGAATTATCTAACCTTTCCATTTCACTTTCAAAATAACGGCGATTATAAAGTCCAGTCATTTGATCATGGAAAGAAAGATATTTTATTTCCTGTTCTTCTTTTTTTCTTTGGGTTATATCATTATAGATGGCATATAAACCGATTTGCCCCTCTTCTAAACTGATTGGAAAGGCATGAATAGAAACATTAATATTTTTACCATCTTTGGTCTGTCTTATTGATTCTGCTTTTATATCTTTATTGTTTAAAGCTCTTTGTGTATATTTTTCTCCTTCTTTTTTTCTGTTTTCTGGCACAATTAAACTATCAATATCTTCTCCTTTAACTTCATTTAAAGAATAACCAAAGAGTTGTTTAAAACTCTGATTAATTTTTAATACCTTATTTTCATTATCTAATAAAGCAATAGCTTCTGTTGATTCATCGAATAACTGCTGAAAAAATGCTTTTTGTCTTTTTAGTTTCTTTTCTGTTTCTTTTCTTTCTGTAATATCATTATAGATAGCATAAATGCCAATTTGACCCTTTTCTAACTTAATTGGAAAAGCATGTAAAGAAACAAAAATCCTTTGACCATCTTTTGTTTTTCTAATGGTTTCTAACTTAACCTCTTGTCCGGCAATATTTTTTTGAGTATTTTTTAATCCTTCTTCTAATTTTTCATCAGGGGTTATTAAATCATCAATATTATCCCCTTTAATCTCTTCAGCTTTGTATCCGAAAACTTCTTCAAAGCTTTTATTTACTTTTATTATATTACTTTTGTTATTTAAAAGTGCAATTGCTTCTGTTGATTCATCAAATAGTTGTTGGAAGTAAGCTTGATGTTCTTTGAGCTGTTTTTCAAAATCCTTTCGATAAAAAGCCTCAGTTATATTTAAAAGATAATTTAATATCTTTTTGTCATCTTTATTAAAATGGACATCTTTTTTTTCATTAATATCAAGGGTAATACCGCCTACAGCCTGTTCTTTAAAATATAGATCAAATGTTATAGAATCTTTGATTGGTTTGGAAGCTTTAGCTAATTTATCAAATGTATTATCATCAGTTGAATCCTTTGTTACGTTTATAACCTCACTAATAATTGATACCTGGTTTTTCCTATCTGATAACTGAAAAACTTCTTCCTTTATTTTAAGTTCTTTTAAAAGCTCAAGATTATGTCCTACTGTATCTAAAAAAACCACATTACCATCGGCATATTTATATACACTACCATAATCTGCTTTTTTGATCAGATTCATAGCAGTATTTAAGAGTTTTGACCAGAAAAGTTTTTCATTTTCAATACTAATTTCATTGAGTTTATTAGAAAAATTTATAATCCGCTCAAAACTCTTATTTAATTCCTCATACTTTTTATTTAACTGTTGAATTTTTTTATCAAATTGAGTATTTGTAGACATAGTAAGGGCTCCTAATTAGTGAAGTTGTTACTATTATAAGTTTAAACAGTCTGAATTTCAAGAATTTGTTTAATATTATAATAATTTTTTATATTTACTGTCAGCTTAAAAGTGAATTAAATAAATTGAGATTGTTTTCTAACTTATCACCTGCCATCAAATCTTTTAAAGCAGTAATATAATTATCTTTTTTGATATCTGGTAAAATATTCCTTTTTAAAATTTCAGCTAAAAGAACTACATTCTGCATTCTAGTATCACCTAAATCTTCTTTATATACTTCAATAACTTCTGCCTCTTTTTTTCTAGCAGCTTGCTCAATATCCTCTTTTTTAACTTCTTCGGTTTCTTCTAACCTAACTCCTAATGTCTGCCAGGATGTATTATAGTATATGACTATACCGGAAGGTTTTAAATAATTTTGAATACCGCGGAGGGCTTCTGTTCTCTCTAAAGCTATTACAATATCGGCTGTACCTTCCTGAATCAAAGGAGAGTATATCCCTTCTCCTATTCTCAATTGTGATTGAACAGTACCGCCTCTTTGTGCAAGACCATGGGTATCTACACCTCGCACATTTAATTTAGCATAATCAGCTGCTCTTATCAATACTTCACTTAAAAGGCCGATACCTTGACCTCCCACACCGATCATATATATATTGGTTCTATCAGTATTTTTCATTACTTACTCCCCTCCTTTGACAAGTTCATCTCAATGGCATCAATGGGGCAGGTTTGTATACATGATCCATCCCCAATACATAGATCATCATTTACAGTTACTTTACCTTCTTTATCAATACTGAATGATGGGCAGCCAAATTCCTGAACACATTCATGGATCTGTCGACAGACTTCTTGGTCAATTTGCGCTTTATTATCCTTATATGCACCTTTCTTGCGGGCTTGTCTTGTGAATTGAAGCATACAGGGATGAGTAGCTATAACTACACTAAAGCCCTCTTCATTAACTGCATCTTTCATGATTTCAGTTAATTTAGACTGAGCATAGGTATCTATTTCATATACATTTTTAACACCAAAACCTTCCAGCATTTCTTTAATTGTAATGGGCTCCACTTCTTTATTAAAGTTGGCTCCAGTACCTGCATGGTTTTGATGGCCAGTCATGGCTGTTGTATCATTTTCCATGATGACCAATGTTAAGTTGTGGTCATTAAAGATGGCATTTACAATCCCCGGCAAACCGGCATGGAACATAGTTGAATCTCCTAAAAAGGAAACTACTTTTCTATCTTTGTTAAAAAGAGAAAGTCCGGTACCAGTTGAGGTGGAATGTCCCATTGATAATAGTACTTCTCCCATTTCATAAGGTGGTAAAAAACCAAGGGTATGACAGCCTATATCTGCGACTGTAATGTCTTCTTTTGATAATGCTTTTTTAATCGCATAAAAGGCTGATCTATGCCCACAACCAGGACATAACTGGGCAGGACGGTTTTCTGCTTTTTTTTCAAATCTTATTAAATCTTTTGGTTGGAAAGTATTAGGCCAACTTTTGGCCATTACTTCCTGCACTTTATCAGGAGTATATTCATTGATCCAGTCTTCTATATCGACTTTACCAATTATCTGTGTATTGATATTTTCTTCAAAAGCAATAACTTTAATATCTTTTTCTAAAACATTATCTAATTCTTCTAATATCTTGACCTCTTTATGATTTTTTAAAAACTCTGCAATTACTTTTCTTGGTAAGGGATATATTACACCCAATTTTAAGATATCTGGTTTATCATCCATATCCTCCATTACATCTCTTAAGGAAAGATAAGGAACACCCATTGTAATTATTCCTTTATCTTTGTTTTGATTATCAATCAATTCATTAAGTTTAGAATCATCAGCATAGCTTTGAAAATCTTCTATTCTTTTTAAAGCTCTTCTTTTCATTGGAAAAACCTTTGAAGTAATTGGAACATAATTTTCATCTTGACTAGAAAACTGAGGTGTATCATCAAATTCAAAAGGTTTATATCCTTTAAAATTTACTTTTTGTTTGGCATGACATACATGGGTACTTAATCTCAAGATTACCGGCATTTCTCTTTCTTGTGAAATTTGGGCTGCTTCTTTATAAAATTCATAGACTTCTTGGGGGTTAGATGGTTCAAACACTGGCATATAAGAAAGATGAGCATAATGTCTGTTATCCTGTTCATTTTGAGATGAATTGGCACCCGGGTCATCTCCAATAACAACAACCATACCTCCCTTTAGTTTCATCAGAGGAAGTTGTACAAAACTATCAGCTGCTACATTTAATCCAACACTCTTAAAAAAGACTGTTGAAAAATGTCCGTTAACTGAAGCCCCAAAAGCTATTTCAGTCGCTACCTTTTCATTGGTTGAAAATTCGAAGTAAAAAGGTCTGTCTTCTTTAGGAATGCTTCTAATAGCCTCTGCTGTCTCCGGCATGGGAGAACCCGGATAAGAGGTAACTACTCTTGTTCCTGACTCAATCATAGCTCTAACTAAGGCCGTATTGCCCATAACAATTTCCGAAAAATCATTTTCCCGTAAAAGCATATCACCCATTGATTTCATCTAACCACTCCCTTATTTTAGGTAATTAATATTATTGACTAAAAAATAAAGACTTATCTTATATATTTATTATTCTTTCATTAACACTTTAATCCTTCAAATTCTATGTTTTTGATTAACCGAATTTTTATTTGTCGTAAGGGTCAATCTATTGTATAATGAAAAATGTAGAGTATAATTATCAAATTATCATCTATCTAACAGTAATCAACTTAGTTAAGATATCACAACAGTCTCTAAATGAAAGGAGATTTTCAATCATGGAATCAATTAACAAGAAAAATAAAATAGGGATTTGGCAGAACTTAAAAGGACTTGACAACCTTTATCAAACAATAAGTAATCTTATAAAATCAAATATGAAAGTAAGCTTTAATTTAACTATGTTCTCCTTTGATATGGAAAATCTTAATCTAAAATATTCTATTCAAATAAAGCTATTTGATCAAATATCAAAGTTAATTAAAAATTATTTGGAAGAAGATATAGAATTATTTCAATTTGATCAAAACAAAATTATTACTTTAAGTTTTAATGCAAGCATCAAAAACACTTTGGTCCACAAATTACAAAGTGAAAAATTTAATATTGATGATATTGAAATATCCTTATCTCCTCAAGCGGTGGAAACTATTTGGCCGAAGGATGGTAAGGATTTTGATAGTTTATTAGACAAATTATTACAGAAATTAAAAAATATAGATAATAACTATGAAGAACTTCAAATACCTACACATCCTGATAGTGTTTTGATAAATCAAAAGGGAGATTTCATAGATAAAGTAGAGAAAGTTTCTACCCAACTTTATCTAATTGCTAAAGATAAGAATATAGAAATTATAAAGCAAAATATTATATCAGACAGGTCATTTCAAGTGCGCGGGGGAGATGAAGGTAATTTTGAATTATTTTATATTCTAGACGGGAAAGTTAAAAATGAAGATAATGATTTAATACTAAAAAGAGGAGATTCTATTAGTGCTAAATGTGGTGATCAGGAAAAGTATTTTAAGACTGTAACCGATACTACGCTTCTTTATATAACATCTAATCCGATTTTTGCCAGTGAACGAAAAAGAATTAAAGACTTATTATCTCTTAATGAAAGAATTGCTGAAAAAGATATTGAAACCCAAGAACATTGTAATAGACTGCAGCAGCTCAGCCGTATGACAGGTATTGAGTTAGGTTTAGAAGAGAAAAAACTGTTTAATTTAGGGTTTGCATCTTTTTTACACGATATTGGCAAATCAAAAATACCGACCTCTCTATTACAAAAGCCAGAAAAATTAACAGAAGATGAATGGGATATTATGAAGCAGCACGCTTATTGGGGAAAGCAAATCATCTTAGAAAACTTTAATCAAAAATACTTTGAAAGAATAGCGGAAATTATTAATCAACACCATGAAAAATATGATGGTTCGGGTTATCCCCATGGTCTGTCTGGCGCTGATATATTAATTGAAGCTCAAATTTTAAGTGTTGTAGATGCTTATGATGCAATGATAAATGAAAGACCTTATCAAAAAGCTTTAAGTCGAGAAGAAGCTCTTAAGGAAATTAAATCAGAAAAGGGTAAGCAGTTCTCACCAAAGACTGTCGAGGCTTTTTTACAAGCTGAAAAGAAATATAAAAACAAAGTTAGCAAATAAAAAAAGACTTATACTTATCATCACAAATTGTTTTAATATTTTGTAATGATAAGTATAAGTTATTATGTTCATATTCATGTTTTATTCAATGTTATGTCCCCGCTACAACAATGGGATTACTGGGATGGTCTGGATTTCCAGAATCATCACCTTTGGCGTTTTCGTTAACTGCATCCATAAAATGGATTTCTCCCTCTCCCTTTTCAATATGAACCTGAACCTTATCATTTTTATCTTTAGCTTTGTCTTCTGGTAAGGCTAAAGCTGAAAAGGAAAAAGTAAAAATTAACGCAACCACCATTAGGATTACCATTGAGCGTTTTAACATTTTTTTCCCTCCTTTGTAACCCGGCTATCTGCTTATTATTCAGACCCGTGGCTTTGTGTCTCCATCTCTCGATGGATTTACCCTATTGGAGGAACAGAATAAAATAAAAAATGTCTCTTGCAAAAGAGACAGGGATTCAATCCTGTTCCCTCTTCGGCAGCTTTGGCAACCCTAATCATATGACCTTAGGTTCCATAAGCTTTGTGCCTTCTACCTTTCAGTAGAGTTTACCTTTTTCGTGAATAGGAACTGTTTATTTATCTAAACTTAATATTATCATAATTCTTATATTAAATCAATATTATGTATTCTCAGAAGATTTCTACTAATTTTAGAAATATTTATTGATTCTATAAATTATTAGTCGTGTGGATTTTCAGAAACTATTTCTATTGCTTTAGCTACTGTTGACATAACATCTACTTTTGACTGTTGATTAAAGTCTTGTATTTTGGTATAAACCTCTCCCTTATGAGAAACAACATATTGTGGTCTTAAACGATTTAAGGAATAAGTACACATATCTAATATACATTTTTCACACTTACAAACCTCACTATATTTATCCTGTTCTAAAAGCTCTTCTAATTGTTCGATCACTAATTGTTCAGTATAGTTATGTAGCTTCAATAATATCTTTTTTGTCAAAATGCTTTCCCAATAGACTTACCCCCTTTATTTTAAGAAAATTATTGTCTCTTATTGTCTCTAATTGTAATATTCTATATATTGCCAATAATTCCTTTATCAAACAGATTAATCTTTATATAATAAATAAAACCCCTGAAGTATATTTAAACTCCAGGGCTATTTTTATATTTAAATTTAATTATTTGATTTTTTGACCATTATTTGATTCTGTAGAGATGAACCTGCCTTATTTAATAATTTTCTTGCCATTTTATATTCATCTGCTGATATTTCTTTTCTATCCACAATTAGATTAAAATCAACCATAATCTTTTCCTTTTGCTCTTTATAATTCACCTCAAGCGAACCTACTTCATTTGAAAATGTTTTATTTCCTGGTAAATAGTTTATCTTATAACCAGTTGGTATGCTGATATTAACTTGTCTTTTAATATTTCTCTTAAAACTTAAATAGATTGGATAACTACGGTTTTCTGACGCTACTACCTGAGTTAAATTAATGGGGAACTTAAATGGTTTAATTGTTAGCATATTGCCCATTTTTTCAGCATAGTTTTTAACCTTTAATTCAGGGATTTTAATTGAAAGATCTTCATCTAAATTATTTATCCCTTGATAGTTAATCTTTTCAACACTGGCATTTGTAAAGCCCCTGCTGATACCTCTTTTTATTAGACGGGTAATCTGCTCTTCTTTATACTGCTGATAAGCCCTTTTATAGGTGAACCCATATAGTCCAATCATCTTTTCTTGATAGACAATATTTGCACTACCATCCTCTTTTAATTCAACATTTTGTATACTAATCGATTGATTTTGACCTGCATCTGAGATAGGGGACTTAGTAATTTTATTACTTTCGGGTAAAAAGACATTTTTACCCTGATCTCCTGGTAAAACCCCATACATAGTTCCTTTACTTGTTGGATCTAAATACATATCCTTATTGGGTAGATATACAATCATATGATTAAACAAAGCGGGTGAAGGTATATCTAAATCAACTGTAGCTGAGCCTCTATTAATGAGGACTGGTTCAGCTTTAATACCTATTTCTTTTAACATTGCTATAAGTAATGTAGCCTTTTCTTTACAAACTCCATATTTATTTTCAAAAGTAGTTTGAGCTGAATAAGGTTTATAACCACTTTCGCCAAACTGTAGCCCGATATATCTTATCTGAGAAGTTACATAATTATATAGGCTTCTTATTTTATCTTCCTTATCATTACTATCTTTGGTCAATTCTCTTATTTTGTTTTTAATTTCTTGATTTATTTCATATTGATCCTTAATTAATCCTTGATACCAAGTGCTTACCTGGGACCAATCATTAAGTGTTGAAATTTCTATTAAAGGTGCTATATTTAATAAGGAAGGCATATTTTTTTCTTTTATAATCGCAGGCACATTTTTCTGTTTCCAAGTATATAACTTATAATTTTGACTACTCTGGACTTTCGGTTCTAAGTTACCATTCCGCACTTTATAGTTTACTTCTTTATTTTTAGGTACTTTCAGTTCCAATTTATTCTTTTTTATAGGATCAGTATATTGAAATAGTTGATAGTTCCAAAACTCATCCTTAATGGCATAACTATCCTTTACTTTCTCATATTCACATACCAAAATACTGCCTGGTTCAACTCCAGACATGGAAATTACTTTTATTCTAGCATCAGAATAGATACTTGCATTAGCAGCTTCCGGAGGAGTTATCTCATTAATAGCTTTTTCTTTAGGTTTTAATACTTCACCATCTGTTTTAATTGTTTTTGCTTCAATTAAATTAACTTTCTCATTGCTTTTATTAAATCGTATTTTAAACTCTCCGTAGTTTTTAACCCCTCTTTTATTAAATACCTTTATTACCTTTCTATATTTAATTTTACTCTTTTCACCGGTATGATCTATTTTTGTAATATTTTCTATGTATACAGCATCTGCATTTGTATAATCTTCTTTGACAGGTGCATTATCTAATAGTTCTTGTGGCTTGGTTTCACCAAAAGCAAGTGGTGAAAAAATCAAAGACAGAATGAAAATTAATGTGAACAAATAGTAAACTTTTTTCTTCATTTATTATTCCTCCTATGAACTTAATATATGAATATATCTTTGTATAGTTTTAGCTAAATTGACTCCTCTAACAATGATTTAACATATTTAGTTTGGGCTGTCAAACTATATTACTTACGTCTTATATATTTCAATATTTTTTCGAAATATTTTAGAAGACTTTTCTAATATAAATATATAAGGTTATGATATTATTTAGATGAAATTTAATTAATTGAAAGGAGGAAAATTGATATGCAAAAACTAATCCCATTTTTAATTTTATTATTGATTTTCACTATGGCTTTTTCATCAGTAGCATTAGCTTCTGCAGTACCTGGACAAGATCCAGAACCCGAGCCACCAACAGAAGAACCTCCTGAAGGACCAGGAGAACCCGAGGATCCAGAAGAACCTAATGAACCAGAAGATCCTGAATGTCCTGAGGAACCTCAAAACAATAAAAAAGGAAACAATGGCTTTGGCAATGGAGATCAGGCAGCCCCTGGCAATTCGGGTGATCATAATAATGCTGAAAATGCAAGCGAAAGAAGAAATTATCCCGGTAATTCAAATGGTAATGGAAATAATGATGATGAAAATCCTAATAATAATGATAATTAAAATTTAAAAATTTATTTGATTTAAACTATGTATGTATAAGAAAAACCGCAATTTATTTGTTTTCAAACAAATTGCGGTTGTTTTTTGTTTTTAATTAATATCTATTCGAATTAAGTCTTTTATGGAACTAATACTGCGTCTATTACGTGAATTACTCCATTACTTGTTTCAATATCTGTGGTAATTACTTGTGCATCATTGATATAGACCTTACCCATATCTATAGCAATTTCAATTTGTTCTCCCAGAAGTGTATCTACCATTGCTCCATCCATTTCTAATACGTCTTCAGCCATTACTTTGCCCTCTACCACATGGAATAATAGAACATTGCTTAGTTCATCGGGATTAGCTAAAAGATTGTCTAATACTCCATCTGGTAAAGCTTCAAAAGCTTCATCGGTAGGAGCAAAAACTGTAAAGGGACCTTCTCCTCTTAAGGCATCTACTAGTCCAGCTTCTTGTAGAGCTGTTACTAATGTGTTAAAACCATCTGCTTCAATAGCTGTATCGACTATATCTTTCATACCACCGTGTCCATCGGCATAACCGATGCTAAAGAAACTAAAAGTGAACACCAACATAAAAGCTACCACTAAAGACACAACACTCAATTTTTTATCCAATACCTTTTTAACCATTTGTAAATCCTCCTTTGAGTTTTTATTTACTTCATGGTTAAATATTATCATAATCAATTATATAAATATGTATACTATTATACAATTTATCATTTTTTGTAATATTATTATTACATTAAGTATTATTTATACTGGTTTACAAAATATTCCCAAAACATAGAACGGTTGCTATTTATATAGTAATACCGAAATAATTCAATACCTTTAACATTAAGAAATAGAATAGAACCATTACTGTTGTAGATGCTGATAAAGATAGATAGAAATTATATCTTTTTAATAAAATGGGTAGGATAATAAATAGTGAAAGGGATGGAATAACCATCCAAAAGATACTATGGGATAGTTGTGCTACTTTTTCAACACTGTTAGTGTCAATATAGAGCCAGATCATCCCCAAAAAAGAAACTAATGGTAAAGAAGCTAATATCGCCCCTAATAAAGAACTTCTTTTTGAAATCTCGGAAACAGCTGTAATAATTACGGCTGAGATTAAAGTTTTAGTTATTAAATAAGCCATTTTTCTCCTCCTATATTTGAATAATAAAAAATGTTATATTAGATAATATCAGTTGATCTAAAAAATAAATAATTTAATTAATGTTTTTTTGAATTGGTTCTGATCTTAATTTTAATTGGAGCCGATAGGGGGACTCGAACCCCCAGCCTGATGATTACGATTCAACCGCTCTGCCTATTGAGCTATATCGGCTTTAATATTATTTTAACATTAAAATGGTATTTATTCCATTCAAAAAGCCTCCTTAAAATAAGGAGGCTTTAGAAAGTTATTCTCTATATTCAACTAAGTGTACTTCACTATTTATCTCACCTACATCGTTATATACAGTAACCTTAAGGGGCATTGGTATTTGCGGTTCTATAACAAAAATCGCCATTAACTTCTCTTCATCTCCAGTTGAATAAAGTTCACAGACAAAACCTTCTCTTCCATAGACCTCCTCTTTACTTGTAATATTCACTTTACCTATTCCATAAATTAATGCTTTTTCTCCAACTGCAATATCTAAATCACTAATCATCGGATAATACATAGGGTTGATAAAAAAACCAATCATCTCAAAGCCCGAATAACCAAAAAATATTTGATCTCCGAGACGACTTTCAGTTATTTTCCCTTTGCGGGTATAACTTACTTCATAAAGCTTTTCTCCATTCTCATCTGTTTGGTCAGTTGGATTTAATTCAACAATATAATGCAGTTCTCTTCTTAATTCTTCACCTTCATATAGTTCAATTAAATAATTAAATTTTTCAGTTCCTTGAAATTTAAAGGGATTCCATTTTTCAGCTCTCAAAACCTCATTACCTGATATTATAATCAGAAGCACCAATAATAATATTGTTAACTTTTTAATCATCATCACCTCCTGTTCGATTATTTAAAATGAGTAATAGAGAGGTATGATTATATCTTGCACATCTAATTTATCCTTAGTAATAATTATATTTCTAGATATTGTTTTTTCATATTCTAAATTAGCTGGTATTGATTCCTGCACAATATTTATTTCATGTGAACCTAAAGACACATTTTCAAAATAGAATTCTCCTCTGCTATCCGTATAATCATATTTTTTCCCATCTAAAGTAACTCCAATCCAACTTAAGGGTTCATCTTCTTCATCCTGGATTCCATTATTATTTTTATCTAAAAATAACTTACCTGAAATCGAACCATTGAGAGTTAAACCAAAGTTTAAAAATAGGTTTTGATTATCTTCTATTTTAATAATCTTTTCTCCTGTAATGGGTGTATAATCAGCAAATAATCTATTATAATCAAAGTTAAGCAGATATACATCAGTAAACATGGGATTAAAACGATATAACCCATCTTCATTACTCACTGCTCTTAAATTATCTAATCTCATTGTTATATCTGGAACTGGTTGTTCCCCTTCATCATAAACTCCATTATTATTTTCATCGAGGTAAACATAACCAGCCACAAAAGAACGATGGTCATTACTATTATAATTCGTCTTTAATATATTATCTTTTGCAAAGGCAAAAGCCTGAGCAAATGATACTCTGAAATAATATTCAAAATTTTCATCTACAAAACTCTCATAATTTTTACCAATTTCAACCTCTAACTCATTTTTATTATCAAATAGTTTACTGTAACTCGCTCCAAAACTTAATCGATCTTCATATGCCGAATCATTAGGCATAACATAGCGAGCAAACAAATTAATATAACCCGAATTATTCTCTAATGCATAATTAGAATCTATCCGCGCTTCATTATAATTAAAAACTCCTAAAGTATCTATAATTGAATACTGGGCAAAAACATTAATATTATCCGTTAAATAACTATTAACTGATGCAGTATATCTCGTATCATAAATATTCTCAGTTTCTATGCTACTATATCTTCCTAAAAGAGTTATAAAAGTATTATTAAATAAATTATACCTAAACCTTAGTTCAGCTTCCTGATCTAAGTTACTAATTTCGCCTTCGTCATCTTCAAACTCAGCACTAGTGCTACCATTGATCAATAGGTTATCTGTCAACACCTTATATACTTCGAGGTTATAATCTATATCTTTATACTTAAAATTAACCTCTTGCGGCAGATTAATATTATTTTCATAAACATTTGCTTCACTTAAAAATTTAAAACCTCTTTGATATTTTTGATAACCAAGTCCATAACCAATTCTTTGGTTTTCTCCCGGTATATCAAATGACTCTTCATTAACAGTAAATGTATAATTTCTATTTATTTTCTCATAACTACCCATTAAAGCCAGATAATTTTCCCAGCCATTCTTTCTTCTAAGTCTTAGTTTAACAAATTCAGTTTGGTAGGGTGCTTCTATATTTAAGGATTCATAAACACCAATCGTCGGTTCTATTGACCATCTATCATTAATATTATAAACTCCTACTATCCTTTTCTCTATTCCTTCCTCTTCAGGTATAAGTTCACTTAAATTTTGCGGGATATGCAAATAATATCCATCAAAAAAACCTTTCTTAAGGGCATAATGTAAGTTTAATTTATATCCTTCTTCTTTTAATCCTTCGTAATCACCATAATACCAATCTAAGGAAACGATCGCATTATCTATTAATCGATAAGCCAAACCAATATTAGAAGATAAATATTCACCTTCTTCTGCCAAATACTTCTTATTAAAATAACTGGCTTCAGTATTTAATGATAAATCTTCGTTTACGGCAATTCTACCACTAAATCCTAATATCTCACCATCATAAGCAGATATTGTTGATTCTTCTTTATAGAGCCCAGCAACTGCTTCAAATTCTTTTGTTCCTTTTCTTAATAATTTCTACACTACAGTTAATTTCTTATTAATAACTTCGGTTGAATCATCAGGTTTTGTTATGACTATCTCAATTTCATTTAATATCTGCATACTTAATGCTACATCTTCAAACCGATAAACTCCCATTTCATCTACAATCATTTCATCTCTTATGACATTATTGATATATAGTTGTACTTCAGATTCAACTTCAGTTTGACCTGATATATCTATTAGAGGTACGACCTTAACACTTAATCTATCAGGAGTTCGAAAGTATAGACCCCTAAATTGCTTTTCTTTAATAGTATTATCAAAATTCATAAAAGAATCTCCGATTATTATTAACTTACTTTCATCTTTATATTCGGCTTTAACATAAGGTATCTGTAAATCTGTTTGATTATTATTAATATCATAACTACCTCGCTCTTTTAAAGATAAAGCCCAATTACCGGCTCGGCCAAAAATTCCTAATACTTCCTTAAATTCAAGATTATCTGCATATAGATTACTATCACTGTAATCTAGAGTAAGTCTATAGTTGATTGAGCCAAGGGTAAAAACTCCCTCTGGTGTAACTATCTTATCTTTACTCTCTTTAACTATCTTTTCCTTTTCTTCTTCCACAATTTCATCTTGTTCTTCTTTTTCTTGTTCAAAATCTCCTGTCAAGGCTAATTCTTGATTTCTGGGTTTCCATTCTATTTCTGCTTCTAAGAGGTATGATATTAATTTTTTAGAGACATAAAAATCATTATTCAATATTACAGGTGGATTATCATCCCATTCGGGATAATTAATATATTCTCTATTTTTTAAATTAACTAATGCCTCTTTCTCATTAACTGGATTTTTAATTCTAAGAGTATTATTCAAGCGATCAAATATGATTTCTAAATCAGTTTGGCTAGATAATAGATTTAGGGGGATTAAAATATAATCTTCCTGTTCAAATACTAAGATTTCAAAGAAATAATCACTTTTAATCATAGAATCTTCACTATAAAAACTTAATAACACGATATTAGTATCAATATCAATATCATCATTGTTGATTTCAAATTGACGAGCATTGATGATTAAGTTCATTGAAAATACTATAAAAACTATTATTATTAAAATGAATAAATATTTTTTCATTTTATCTACCCCCAGGTTGCATTATCTATATTGGTTATCTTATTCTTTCACTATTCAACTGAAAAAGGTATTTCATAACTGGCTCCCCTATCATTATTTAAAAAACTATAATTTAATAATAATTTATAATCTCCACTTGCAAGTTGGTTATTGAAGTTAAAAACAAGTCCTCTTTCATAACCGGGTAATAATACTTTATTGGTAATTGAACTTTCTTCAATCAACTTACTATTAGAATCAATTACCTTATAATCAAGAATAAAACGAAGGTGTGCTTTACCTATATTCTCCATAATAAGCATACAGCTTTGGTTGCCATCATCATTTTTAACAGTAAATCTTGCTTCTTTTAATTTAAAACCATATTCAACATTTTCCGGTATTAAATAGATAACAGTGCCAATTTGAGTTAACACTCGTGCCCCTGTGCCTTCCTCATAAGAAATTTCTCGTTCAAAAAAGACAATACCTCGCAACTCTCTATCTAAATCTTGGGGAGAAGCAATTGTGAAACGAACTTTTTGCTGTTCACCCGGCCCTAAAATAAAAGATCTGGGATTAAATTTAATATAATTACTTAAAGATGAATCCAAAGTTTCCGGATCTAAAATTGTAATACCTTCCTGGTTATCCACCATCCAATCATATAGATAAGCCTGTAATAATACTTCCTCTTCTCCATTATTAATAACATTAATTACACCTGTACTCCTTGCTCCCAATTTGGAACTTAAAATAATACGCGCTGGTTCAACTCTTACAGATGCATTAACAAGACTGGAAGATATTATTAAAACCAATAAAAATAATATGATAGTAAAATTAATTTTTCGGATCATTTTTCACCCCACCTTTTAAACTCTATAATGTACTTCTCAATTTTTTATTTAAGGTTTACAAAAAATCAAAAATGAAGAAAAAAAGGGCTGAATAAATTCAGCCCTTTCATTGCTAATTAAACAACTATTATCTAGTTACAACTCTAAAGATTACTTCACCTGAATAGCTGCCGTGTGCCACTGAATTTGAATAAGGCACTTTGAAGTTGTGTAAGAATGTCATTCCGTCACCAGCATCTATATCTTTATCAAAAGCAATCTTGTCATTGGAATCAAAGACACCTTGATATGGCCAGTTGTCACCTAAGTCCATAGATGTACGGATATACATGTTCAATGTTGCACTGCCCGCTCCATCTAATGGTGAAGACTGAACTTCATAGGTATAGTCATCATTACCATAGACACCTACTGCAAAGATATCACAGCCGGCAATAAAGATGTCAGAACCAGGTTCGATTTCTGCATTTTTACCAGAACCTAATGATTTCCATTCATCATCAACAAAGCCTCCTACTTCATTATCAAATAGTAGTTGATAGCCTGAGTATCCACTGGGAGGTGTAGTTCCACCATTAGTACTTTCACTACCGAATGAATCAGGACCAAAACTTTGGAAAGAAGAATGACCTTCATTACCTGTTAAAGTAATTTCTAAATAACAGGGTATATAAGCTACTACAGGTATTTTGATTTCTAGTTCCTGATCGTCATCATTTCTCTTTCTGTTTTTATCAACAGTGTAGCTTTGTCTGTTAATTCCGACTAAATTTACAAAGTCAGATCCATTTTGACCTTCTGGGTCAACTACATTTTTCCATATAAGCCCATCCTTGTCTTCAGTTGCCATATTATAATTTAGATCATAATCATATTCATCCCAATACTGAGCTGAACTCCAGGAACCATCATCACCATTCTCTGCCAAAACACCAAATGTCAATGCCATTACAAATGTTAATGCTAATACTAAAATTAAGCCTTTTTTCACTTCTAACTCCCCCTTCAATTTTTATTTATATAATTGACTACCTATAAATGTAGTCTATTGTTACCCTAATTTGTTGAGATGAAATACAATAGGGAAATTTTTCATTCCCGATTTAATTTTTTTGAAGTTATCAACTTCTAATATTACCTCAATTTCAGTCCAATAATTTTGGTTATTAACAGTAGCGGTTCCGTTAGTCAATAATTTGGGCTCTTTAATCAAAAGCATAGGATCTTCTTTTGTAAATTTATTCTTGATCTTTTTTCTTAATGAAATTTGAATATTTGATGAAAGTTCATCTATTTCTTCTTCAAGATAACCATAAAGTTCCCAACTTGCATTTGAAGCTATTTTTAAAACTATCTTATTGCTTTCAATTTTTTGATTGCTGAAATCAACATCTGCAATTTTTAAGAAGTTTTTATCTGCTTTTTCAAAACGAACCCAGCTTTTTATTGTAAAGACCATTCTTCCTTCAATAATTACTCTATTTTGTAGATCCTTAATTCTAAATTGATTGAAATAAGTCCCTGGTTTATCTTTGGGCTGTAACTTCAAATTGAAAGGTATTAAAAATCCAGCCGCATCTTTGATCAATTGATTTTTACTAATTTGTAGTTGGCTTGTATTCAGAACAAGTTTTTGGTTTTTAAGTAATAAATTTAAACGAGATAACGGAATATTTTGATCATCAGACCGAAAATAATCTGTTTGAAATTCTATTAAAAAACTTTCATTATTATCATTTGTATTAAAGTTGATTAAAAAATCAATATTTAGTTCTTGTTCGGGTGTAAAACTACCTATATAAAAGGAATCATTACTTTCAGCTGGTATATTAAATAATAATATTAATATAAGAAATATAAAAATATGTTTTAACTTCACAGTGATTCCTCCTTAATGAATAAAATCATTTATTTAAAAATGCAGGTAGCCTAAATATATGTAATTAAAAATTCTTGAGAGTAAATATTGGTTTAACACCGGGGAACTGATCTTCAAATAAAATATTTAGTCTGTTTACAATATCTTCTCCATAAAATAAATTCGCATTATTTAACAAAAGTAGTATTTGATTATTATTTTTGGAGATGACATCTTTAGTTCTTAATAGAAGAACTAATTCGTCAAATATGTCCTCAAGTAATCCATTTTCGATTATATGTTCAAAGGAGATGACCATAAACAAAAATTTATCTCCTCTTCTTTTTTCTAAACGAAGTATTCTATTAAAAACATTTTCATCACATATAAAAGCCCCCGTGTTTTGTTCCATATCTCTCACCCACCTGAGCAATATTATTTTTTACTAATTATAATATAACATTTACACTTATATTTATTCTTGAGAAAGTTTCTAAAAAGTTTCTAAAATTATTATAGACATTAAAAAATCCCCGTGAAAACGGGGATGAAAAGTTTTTTTGTATTTTTATTTATTTTATTTTCCATCGATTTCTTTAAAATCAAAGGTGGGTTTGTGGTGAATATTTTTTTCTTTAAGGTATTCAAAAATTCTATTTAGGATATAATTGGTCTTTTCAACATTCATATCATGTAATAAGACATCAATCTTGTTTTTATAGCAACAAATTACATCTCCTGATCTAAACAATTCACCCATCTCTTCACATAAATTATCAAAATTATGACTGATTTCTAATTCTTCAAAATCTATTTTGAGCAGTGTAAAATTTTTATCAGTTCTTTTAATCTGCCTGTTCTCTAGTTCAAATATTTTATTAAAAACTTCTCGATCACACTTTAAGGCTCCCTTTGAAGTAATTTCCTGTGTACTGTGTTGTTTTACAAGATCACTATTTTTTATCTTTTTATAAGTAGCATTAATCTCATGTCCAGGATCTATTCCTAGTTCACTAGATATCATGTTTTTATACTTTTCATAAACCGCAATAGCTTCATAAATCCTACCAGTATGAGCTAATATTTTCATGGCCAGATTATAATATTCTTCGCGGTAGGGTTCTTCATTAATACCTTTCTTCAGATATATTAAAGCTTCAATATATTCGCCCTTTTCATATAATTTCTCACTTAATTTTAATATGATATCTAAATACTTTTCTTGCAAGTTCGTTCTGAGTTCTTCTACCCAGTATTCATACCTTAATCCAGGCATTAGTTCTCCGTGGTAAAGTTCTATAGCAGTTTTTAATTCTTCTATTGTAATGGAGTTGTTTAGATTTTCATAGATATTATTGAATTGTTCCCAATCTACCCAACATGTATATTTATCATTGAATTTATAACTAGTAGTTTTATTGATTACAATATCTTTAATACCAATATTTTTTCTTAAAAGATAAATAGTATTATAAAGGCGTTTTTTACCAGTTTCGGGGTCAATTTCAGGCCAAAATACTTCTACCAATTCCTCATTATATATATCTTTATTTCTATTTAATAAAAAGTATTTAAACATACGGAGGGCTTTATTAGAGGTCCAGTCATCAATATTTTTTTCCATATCTCCATATTTAACTATAAAACGTCCTAATCCATATACTTTGAGAATATCACTTGCCTTTGGGTGGCTGTTTTTTTTCATTTTGAACCCACCTTCCTACAAATACCATAATTAATAATAAATTTACATATATATAATTTTTTATTATTCTTCAGGTTTAATATAGTTCTTCTAAACTATTCATTACCCTCTATTTTCGAAAAATTTCTTTCTGATACTTATAAGCATTACTCCTGTGTTTTTTGATTTTCTTTTTATCCATTTTATTTAGTATATTTAATATTAAATTCATCCTCTGTATATCAGATAACAACTTTTTATTTTCCGTTATAAAATTCCAATATAATCCATCCCATATTTGTGCCCACTCTTTCTTTTGATAATGGCTCATCTTTAAGATATAGTTACTAGATGAAATATAAGGTTTGGTCATCATTCTAGGGTAAGCAAACTGGCTCATCCCATAAATATTAGGAGTCATCACCCAATCATAACCATCAATAAATAGTTCCATAAACCAATTATATACTTCCCCAGGTTCAATGTTTAAAAGTAGCATAATATTACCTAAAACCATTAACCGCTCAATATGATGAGTATAGGCATTTCTGCTAACCCTATCAATAGATACATCAACAGGTTTAATCTTGGTTTTACCTGTATAGAAAACATCAGGTAATCTTTTAATAAGATTAAAATAGTTAGAATTTTTCATATCTAATTCATTGAGTTCATAGACTGCTTTAACATATTCTCTCCAACCGATTATTTGCCTAATAAAACCTTCAATAGACTCTATATTTAAATTATTGTTCCGATAGAAATCAATAATTTTATTTACTATAATATTAGGAGTAATTATTCCTATATTTAAAGCCGCTGAGATCAAAGAATGAAATCCATAATCAATCTTTTCATCAAATGCATCCTGATAAGGTCCAAAACTTTTTAGATAATTATCTAAGAAGTCTTCAAAAAAATCAACAGCTTCTTTATGGTTGATAGGCCAAATAAAGTTATTGGTTTCGCCTGGATTATTAGAAAAATTTTCTTCAACATATTCTGTGGCTTGTTGAACATGCTTGTTTTTATTAACTATTCTTTGTTTTATATTAATATTTTTAGGAAACTTCTTTCGGTTGGCGCTGTCAAAACTCCATTTTCTGTCTACAGGTTTATCTCCCTCTAATAAAATATTTAATCTCTTTCTTTGTTCAATATAAAAACTATGATGATATAATTTATTCCTTTTAAAATATTCTTTATTGTATTCTTCTGTATTAAAAAACTTAGGAGAACGAAAATATTCAATTGTAAAATTATGAGATTCCAAGTCATCAATAAACTCATTTTGAATATAACTGTCGGCAGGCCTAAACATACAAATATGATTTTCATCAATTAGAGAAAAAAGATCTTCATCAAAGTTAATATATTCTACTAAATATGTATTAATCAACTCATTTTGGATGGCTTTCATAGAAGCTCTATGTAAGATAAGTTTTTGTTTGTGATAATTAAAGTCTTCAAAATAGTAAGGATGTTCATAAATATATACTTTATTTATATCTTTCAAATCAAAAACTTTTTGGTAAAGCTGGGTAGGTAAAAGCAATAAACTTTTAATTGAAAAACACTTCCTTTTTAATAATAAATACTATTATCTCTATTAATATTATACCAAATTTTGATTAATTATTCTATATTTTTCTTTAGAATATTTGAAAAAAACGATATATTTTTTTAAAAATGTAAAGTGGTTTACATAATATTATACCCTCGGTGGGTATAATATTAGCATGTGTTCATAACTAATAACTTTGGGGAGGCCAAAAATGTATTCTTTATATATTATTTCAATAATTTCTTTATCTATATCATATTATTTTAGTAAAGAAAAAACTTTAAAATCTTTAAAAATAGCCTGGAAAAAATTCAGCAAAATATTACCGGGGTATTTAAAACTTTTAATTATTTTATCATTTGTATTATTAATTTCTGACAATCTAATTATTAAGTATCTAGGTGGAAGTGGATCACTGTTAGGTCTAATTTTAGGTTTAATTACTGGTTCTGTAACAATGATGCCTGGGTTTATTGCTTATCCCTTGTCTGGTATTTTATTAGAAAGAGGAGTAAGTTACATGGTAATTGCTTCATTTATTACAACTTTGATGATGGTAGGTGTCGTTACTTATCCAGTAGAAAAGGAATATATGGGTAAAAAAGCTACTATAGTTAGAAATATAGCTAGTTTTATTATTGCAGCTATCATTGCAGTAGCAACTGGCATTTTATATGGGGAGGTTTTATAATTGAAACGTAAAAAGAATAATAATAAAGTTCGAAATAACTTAATATTATTTTTCTCATTTTTAGGTATAATACTTATCTCATATCTATTTAATTTTGAGATAGGTATAAGGATTGGAGATAATTTTATGATTTTTGCAAGAGATATGATCAAGATATTGCCTCCTGCCTTTATATTAATCGGCCTTTTTGATGTTTGGGTGGATCGTAAAACAATTGAGAAAAACTTTGGGAAAAGTTCTGGTCTAAAAAAATATATTTATTCAATATTATTAGCTGCTACTACTGTGGGAGGAACTTTTGTTGCTTTCCCTGTAGCTAATTCATTATATCATAAAGGAGCTCAATATAGTTCGATTTTTACCTATATAACCGCCGCTTCACTTGTGATGATTCCAATGAGTATTATGGAAGCTTCAATTTTAGGTTTGAAATTTACTATGATTAGAATTGGAGTATCATTACCACTAGTGGTCTTAAGTTCTATTCTTTTAGAAAAATACTTTGAAAATAGAGAATATAATCTGCCAAAATCAGCCGCTTAAAAAGCCTTAATGAGCTTTTAAGCTCTTGCTTTTTAGCAATTAATATGTTAATATATTTTATGTGCCGAAGTGGCGGAATTGGCAGACGCGCCGGATTCAAAATCCGGTGGGGTCAAACTCGTGCGGGTTCAAGTCCCGCCTTCGGCACCACTTAAATAACAAGCATTAAAGCCCCTCAACTAAGAGGGGCTTTTTAGTATCTATATGTGAAAACTGCAAAATAACTGCAAATTTTTCTGGAAATCTTTTTTACTAACACTTTTTTATCTCAATACTAAGTGATCTTAAAAATTAAGATAATAGTTCTATTAAGGTTTATATAAACAATAATATTTTAATTGAATAAATAAAGGTTTTGCAGTCGAAATTTTATATATACACATACATCACTATATACCCAAATTAACGTTATAAGCCGTAGTTATAATTTTTTATTTATCAGAATTATGACCTTTTTATCAACATTTCTGCAATCGGTGGGCACTCGTATATTATAATTTCAGTAAAATAATTCTTATAAAAAATATAATTTCAATCTAAAAATTACAAAATCCGTTGGAGTTAGCTTCATATGAGTTGGAATTCCATCTTCGGAATCACCTAAAAGCCCCTCAACTAAGAAGGGCTTTTTAGTCTTTATATGCAAATCCGGAGAAAAACCTGAGAATTTATATTTTATAATTTTTACAGAAATCGAAATAAAAAGTCACCTAGAACCTACTGAAACGTAGTCCGTTTCTGGCTATATTATTTTTACTAATAATGTTAGGTAATTGTTTATATGACAAGGTTCATATCTTTTTTTGTTTAATTTATTTATGCCTTTTTGCATTGTTTCAGAAAAATCAAATGATTTTTAAGAATTAATTCATAGAAATTGGATATAATATTATGCAGCTTTTGATTGTCTTTTTCTA
>CAZXRH010000008.1:24662-30028 GCA_964642575.1 uncultured Halanaerobiales bacterium | reverse complement strand
AAAATCAATTATGTGTGAGTCCGGTTTATGTGAATACAGGATTACAGATATTGATGAAGTTGTAGAATCAGCCAAAGATGCTATATCACCTGAATTAACAGGTGAAGCTGTATTGACTGTTGGGGGAACAATTGATGAAGTTATTGATGATGTTGATGGAGTAATTATAATTGGACCATTTGGTTGTATGCCACACCGAGTGGCTGAATCAATCTTAAATTCTTCCTTGGAAGAACAGAAAAAAAGAGTTGTAGATAGTGAAGAAACACAAAAAGTTCTTGATAAATTTTCTTCCTTACCTTTTTTAGCAATTGAGGTTGATGGAAGTGTCTTTACTCAAGTAATCGAAGCTAGATTAGAGTCTTTCAGTCTGCAAGTAGAACGGATTAATGATTACAAAAATGAAATCAGAGAACAAGTGTAAAGAAGGTATCTCATATTGAAAAAAACTACTGTTAGTCAATAAAAACTATTTTAGTAAATTGATATTATGGCTTTTTCTTTATTCTAAGTATAGTTTTATACTTGGAATAGGGGGAAAGTCATTTTTTTATAAAAGAATATTACAATTTTCTGATAAATATTTGTTTAAATTAATTAAGATTGGTATAATATAGATAAATCAAAATATTTAAAAAAGGACAGATAAACTATGGAGATAAGTAAAATTGAATGGAAAAAGCCATTATTATATACGCTTGTATTTTTAAGTATTGTATTTTCCTTAAAAATATTTATTTTTACTTTAACACCATTTTTCTTAGCACTATTAGTAACCCTTATTATAGATAAACCGGTCTGCTGGTTATCAAAACGAATACCGCGCAATATTGCTGTATTGTTAATGATCTTAGTTGTTATAACTGTTATGATTTTGATATCTTTTTTACTTATTACAAATACAGTTTATGAATTGATTTACTTATCCCGCTATTTACCTGAATATAGAATGCAAATTACAGAGTTTGTAGATGACTTCTTAACCAGACAACAGGAAATGTTTGATAGAATGCCGGAAGTGGTTACAAATATTTTAACCAGGATTTTAGATAACATATATCAAAGAGGAGAGACCTTTGTCTCCAATATGATTGATTTAACCTTTAACATTACCTTTTATATTCCTGGTTTTATTATAATTTTACTGTTTACCATCATTACAACCTTTTTTATCAGTAAAGATAAGGACAAGATATTAAAATATTTGGAGTCTAAAGATAAAGTTGAGGATGTCTTAGAGTCTAATATGGTTACGGACATCTTCAGTTATATAAAAGTACAACTCTTAATAATTTCTAATACAACTATATTAACCGGTATTACATTTTCAATTTTAAATTATCCTTATGTTATTTTAATTGCAATAATCAATGGAATCTTAGATTTAATTCCTGTAATAGGTCCAGGTGCTATTCTGTGGCCCTTAATAATTTATAATGTAGTAATGAATAATATCCAAAAAGCAGCCATTTTATTTGTTTTATATATTATTTTAATTGGTGCCCGTTACTTCTTGGAAAGTAAAGTGCTTGGTAAAAACATAGGAGTACACCCGATAATATTACTTTTAGGTATTTATGTAGGTTTAATTACCATGGGTTTACAGGGCATTATTTTAGCCCCACTTTCAATCATTTTATTTAAAGCGCTTTGGAAGACAGGAGTGTTATTTCAAGATTGATCTTTTAAATAAATTAAAAATTGATTATAGAAGTCCTAGATGAAACTAGCTAAGTTTCATCTAGGATTTTGTTAGTTTAAATGGAGCAGTTATATCTTAAAATCAAATTAGTTTTATAAAAGCGCTTATAGAAATATATATTTTTGGCCTGCTTTTAATTAAAGTAATTGTTTTATACAGATAAGTTTTTGATATTAATAATAAAATAAAATAGATTTTTTTGACTTTTTAAGTTCTTTTCATTAAGAACTTTTTTTATTGCTTTTTAAAACCTGAGTTAAAAGAAGGAAAAATATTGAAGTTAAAGAAGTATTAAAATAAGTTAAAGGTTAAAGAGGAGGAGTTATCAATTAAATCATATGTAGCAAGACAACCGATATTTAATAAAGATGAATCTGTATATGGTTATGAATTACTATATAGAGATTTTTCAGCCAATGACAATCAAATAATAAATGGAGATCAGGCTACTTCTCAGGTTTTACTAAATAGTTTTAGTACAATTGGTATAGATAATATAACACAGAAAAAAAGGGCATTTATTAATTTTACTAGGAAACTTCTAGTTAAAGAAGTACCTTCAATATTTGATAATGAAGTAATTATAGTTGAGATATTAGAAGATGTTCAAATAAATGAAGAGATGATAGAGATCTGTAAAAAATTAAAAGAAGAAGACTATATAATTGCCTTAGACGATTTTGTATTTGATGATAGTTATCTACCTTTACTGAATGTGGTAGATATTATAAAAGTTGATTTTCTTTTCTCTACCCAAAAACAGCGTCAAAAGATAGAAAGAATTGCCCAAGCAAATGATGTAACCTTATTAGCTGAAAAAATAGAAACTAGAGAAGAGTTTGAAAGAGCAAAAGAATTAGGATATTCTTTTTTTCAAGGTTTTTTCTTTAAAAGACCAGAAATCTTTGAAGGAAGTGAAATTCCTGTTTATCCTAATAATTACTTTGAAGCATTAAATGAACTGAACAAAAAAGAACCCAATTTTAATAAAGTTGCAGATATAATCAGAAATGATATGTCTTTATCATATAAGTTGTTAAAATTAATTAATTCAGCTGCCTTTGGATTACGAAATGAAGTGCATTCTATTAAACAAGCCCTGGTGATATTAGGTATTGATGAAATGAAAAAGTGGTTAAATTTAATGGTTATTAAAAAAATATCCGATAAAGAACCGAAAGAGATTATGAGAACTGCCTTGGTTCGGGCCAAAATGGCTGAAGATATTGGTAAAAAATTAAAAGTAAACTTAAATACTTCAGAATTATTTATGGTTGGACTTTTTTCAATGCTGGATACTTTGATGCATCAGGACCTTAATGATTTAATGGATGATTTACCAATTTCAAAAAGTATTAAAGCTGCACTTTTAGGAGAAGCTGGTCTTTATAGAGATATTTTACAACTCATCATTTGTTATGAAGAAGGGAGATGGAATATGGTAGATATCTTTGTAAAAAAGTTAAATATTAAAAAAGAAATCATTTCAAATTCCTTTCTTTCGGCTGTTAAGTGGGGTGAAGAGATCATTCGTTATTAATTACCTAAAAGGGGTGGAGCAAATGTCTAAAACTGTCAATTTTCTTTATAAGTTGGCCAGGACTGCTAATGATGTGGAAAAGTTAGCCAGTGGTGATTCTAAAAAAATTGCAAAAAGGGCTAAAAATAAAATTTTAGGTAAAACAATAATGAAAAATTTAATGAAATAAAGGAGGCACAACATGCGAAAAATTATAGAGGAACGGTCGATTGGAGAGAAAATGAGTGTAGGTGTACAAACTGATGAAAAAGAAATAGGGTTGTTTATTGCTTCTGAAGATGTTTCTACCAGTATTGCCTTTCATGAAGACGAATGGAGTAAATTTGTAAAAGCAGTTAAAGATGCTGACGAAAAAATGAAAAAACTATTTTGACCAATTAATATATTAAATATAGTAATTATTTGCCTTCAAAAAATAATTTAGGAGTGTTTTGATGAAGATAAGTGAATTTGCTAATAAATATGGAATAAGTAATGATACAGTCCGATATTATATGAAATTAAATTTGATAGTACCACAGAAAAAAGGTGGTCATTATATTTTTGATGAAGAATGTGAAGAGGAACTCCAGGAGGTTTTAAAACTAAAAGATATGGGGTTTTCTCTCCAAGAGATAAAAAAGATCTTCTATTTTAAAAGAATAGGTAAATTAACTTCTTATCAAAAAAATAATTACTATCAAAACCTCTACAAAGAGAAAATTAATGAAATAGAAAAAGAGATTGCAAACCTAAAAGAAGCAAAACTTGATCTAAAAGAAAAAATTGCTGATTTAGAAAAAAATAATAATCAAAACAAATCTGTTTTGGGAATAGGGTTAGAAGCTCTCAATTTATTTGTTTGCCCCGACTGTCAGGGAAATTTATCCCTTTCAGCCGAAAATGTTAAAGACAATCAGGTAATTGAAGGGAGTTTAAACTGTAGTTGTGGTAAAAGCCTTAAAATAATTGATGGTATATTATACAATAACATGATAGACGAAAGTGATCTTAAAATAGATGAAAAAGTAATAGAAAGAGATCATATTGAAAAATATATTAAGGAAACAGAACCTGAATTTATGGATGAGAGTTACCAGAGTTTAGAATGGTTAAAACAAAATTTTGAAGAATTAGATCTTGCTAACAAAATTATTTTAGAGCCAGGTTCAGGTTATGGATATTTTTTAAGACAAATTTATGAATCCATTCCAGATTCTGCTTACTATATATGTATAGATAATGATCCTAAGATGAATAAATATCTAAAGAGTATCCTGGAGATGACAGGTAAAAACTCTAATATAATATTTATAACTGCTGATTTACCCAAGTTACCAATTAAAGATAATCTAGTTGATATTATGGTTGATTTCACTGGTACTTCGGGTTACAGTTTTCAAAATGAAGAATTTTTACTACAGCAATTAGATAGATATTTTAAAGAGAGTATCATCATCTTAGCTACATTTATAATTTATGATAAGTTTGGTCCTAATAATATTGTCGAGCGACCCTATCGTTATAACTTCATGTACAGGGAAGTAAAAAATAATTTAATAAAACAGGGTTTTGAAATAAAACGCGAACACAAGTCAGAAACTAAAAAAATTAAAAAAAGTATGGGTAAATATGAAGATTTTGCCCGACCGGGTGATAAAATTTATTCTTATCAGCTTAAAGCTGAAAGGTGGAGTTAACTCCACCATTTTTCTTTTTTTTACCAAAAATAATGATATTTTTGACTTGTGATAGACCAAACTCAATACCATACAATATATTTAAAATATAAATACAGGAGTGATTATAGATGGAAAAAACCTGGCTTAGAAATTATGTGTTACTGATGTTAAGAGTTGATAAGATTTTTAAAGCAAATGATGATTTTTATATTGACGCCTATATTGGTCCGTCTGAATTAAAAGAAATAGTTGAACAAGAAGAAGTTAAAAAAGAGATAGAATTAATCCAAGCAACCGATAGTTTGATTAATGATTTAGATGCATTAGATTTTGATATTAATAGAAAAGAATTCTTAAAAAAACATTTAAAAGCTGTAAAAACTATTTTAAAAATATTCGATGGTCAAGACTTAAGTTTAAAAGAACAGGTTGAGTCTATTTTGGATATTGAATATAAATGGGT